>DATICZ010000254.1:0-11775 GCA_035456525.1 Gemmatimonadales bacterium | reverse complement strand
CGCAGCGCGCGCGAGAGCCGCACGAACTCGTCGGCCGCGGGTGCGCCCTCGGGGGCGAGCAGGCCGTCCAGCCGCTCCAGGTACTCCCCCGCTTCGAGGGCGAAGAAGTCGGCCATCGCGCTCGGCACGCCGGACGGTTGGGTCATGGTGGAGACAAAATACGAAGGCCGTCAGTTTTCAGCCATCAGCCGACACGTTCCGGGCCGTATCGACGAGGTGCCGCATGCGCCGCACGGCCTCCTCCAGCCCCCAGAACACCGCGTTGCTCACGATGCTGTGGCCGATGTTGAGCTCCTCGATCCGGGCGATGGCGGCGACCGGCTGGACGTTCCGGTAGGTCAGGCCGTGGCCGGCGTGCACCGCGAGGCCGCGGGCGCCGGCGTGCTCCGTGGCGCGTTGCAGCGCGGCGAGCGCCCGGCCGCTGAGTTCCCATGTGTGGGCGTAGCGGCCGGTATGCAGCTCGACGGCCGCGACGCCGAGCGCGGCCGCGTGGTCGATGGTGCGGCGATCGGGATCGATGAAGAGGCTGACGCGGATGCCCGCATCGCGCAACCGCCGCACCGTCGCGGCGATGCGCCGGTCGCGCGCGCCGCCGTGCAGCGCGAGGCCGCCCTCGGTCGTGATCTCCTGGCGCCGCTCGGGGACCACCGTGGCCTGAAACGGGCGGAGCCGGACGGCGATGCGAACGATGTCGGGGTGCGCGCCGAGCTCGAGGTTGAGCACGGTGTTCACCGACTGCGCCAGGCGCCGCACGTCGGCGTCCTGGATGTGCCGCCGGTCTTCACGCAAATGCACCGTGATACCGTCGGCACCGCCGCGTTCGGCGTCCGCGGCGGCGCGTACCGGGTCGGGCTCGTCGGTGCGGCGCGCTTGTCGCAACGTCGCGACATGGTCGATGTTGACGTAGAGGCGCATGATTCCTTACCTTCGGGGCGAATCGCTCACCCGAGGAGTCCCGCGATGCGACGGCTGGCCCTGTTCCTCACCGCGCTGGGGGTTGCCTGCGGCGGCGGTGGCAGCCGCTCGCAGGTTCCCGTGCCCGCCACGATGAACGACGCGCTCACCCAGTTCCTCCAGGCGGCACAGGCGAAAGACATCCAACAGATGGGCCGGTTGTGGGGCACGGCGCGCGGTCCGGCGGCCGAATGGATGTCGGATTCGACGCTGCACATGCGCCTCACGGTCGTGCAGCGCTACATGAACGCCAACGGGTACCGGATCATCGAGGGACCGCTCGCGGTCCCCGGGCACACCGACCGGCGGCTGTTCCGGGTCGAGCTGCAGCGCGCGCAATGCGTGCACGTGCAGCCGATCGAGCTCATCGAGGCGCGTCGGGGCGGCTGGCTCGTGTACGACGTGCATCTGGAAAACGCCAACGAAACGGGCAGGTGTCCGGCGGGGTCGGGAACCAGGCCGTAGCCCCGGCGCGTTCTTCATTCCGTCAGCTCGAGCAGGATGCCCGCCGTCGAGGCAGGATGCAGGAACGCGATGCGGCGGCCGGCGGCACCGCGGCGCGGGGTCTCATCCACCAGGCGGTAGCCGGCGGCGCGAGCCCGGTCCAGCGCGCGGTCGAGGTCGGGCACGCGGTAGCAGACGTGATGGATGCCAGGCCCGCGGCGCGCGAGAAACCTGGCGATCGGGCTTCCGGGCTCGAGTGGCTCGAGCAGCTCGACGTCCACGTCGCCGAAGTGCAGGCTCACGATAGTGGCCCCGTCGGCCGTTTCCGCGTGGCCGGGCTCGAGACCCAGTACGTCACGGTAGAAGGGCAGGGCGTCGGTGATGCGAGGGACGGCGATCCCGACGTGGGCGAGGCGCGGCGTGGAAGCGTCCATGACGGCGAGAACTTAACGATGGAACGTGAAGGAGCAAACAGGATGACGGAGATGACACACCCGACGGAAGTCAGCGACGATTCGTTCGGTCACGAGGTCGAGCAGCAGAAGGGCCTCGTGCTGGTGGATTTCTGGGCCACCTGGTGCGGGCCCTGTCGCATGGTCTCACCGGTTCTGGAGCAGCTGGCGGGCGAATACGCCGGCCGGATCAAGGTCGCCAAAATGGACGTGGACGCGAATCAGCGCACCACCATGCGCTTCAACGTCCGTTCGATTCCGAGTATCCTGTTCTTCCGGGACGGCCGACACGTCGACACGCTGGTGGGGGCCTACCCGAAGGCGGCGTTCGACGAGAAGATCCAGCAGCACCTGAAGTGACCGGTTCCCTCCCCGGAGGGTCGCGATGCGCGCGAGCTCGGCTCGCCTGACGAATTCGCCGGTCCGTCTTGCGGAGCTCGCCTTTCCGCAGACGGGCCGGCTCATTCATCGTACCCGCCTGGCGTTCATCCATCTCGACAACGTCCTGTCGTTCGCCAAGCGCGACCGTGACGGCCGCGTCGACGGCTATCTCGTCGCCTGGCTCCCCGACGAGTGCCTCGTCCTGCTGCTCCACACCGGCGAGGCCGTGAACGCCGTCTCGCTCCACACCACCGGCCGCGCCGTCGTGCCCATCGCCGACGCGCTGCGCCGGATGGAAGCGGAGGTGGAGCGCGGCGAGCTGGCCTATTGCACGGCGCCCCTGGAGCAGCTCGCCTGGATGTACGAGTCCTGCGCCGAGCCGCTCATGGTCCGCGCCGTCGACGCCCGGCGCCCCGACGCCCTGTTCCCGAGCCTGGCGGAAGAGCAGGCCACGGGCGTCCTGGAGTTGATCTCGAACGGGCGCGTGTCGTACCTGCGGTTCGACGGCGGCCGCTTCGCCGGCGGCTACTTCTGCAACCGGCCCGAGAGCGTGCCCGTGGCCAAGTACGTCGAGTCGCTGTTCCGCGACGGCCCCGACGGACAGCCGCCCAGCCTGTCGGCCTGTCTGTTCCCGTATACGGCCGAGCTGCCGCCGCAGGCGCCCCCGTCGCTCATCCAGACCTACCGCGACCTGTACTGGCGCATCGCCGACGCGGTCGAGCACGAGCTGCCGGGCGAAGGCCGGCGGCGCGCCCAGCGGGTCTCGGCGGGACTCTCCGCCGACCATCGCGCCCTCGAGCTGCTCGGCGCGCCACGCGACGCGTCGCTCGCCGAATCCGTAGTCCAGCCCGACGAGCTGGCGAGCGGCCTCGGCGAGTGGGCCAAGCAGCTGCTCGAGGGGGTAGAGATTCTCATGCCGGGAACGGCCCCGCAGGTGCTGCGCGACGCGACGCGCGAGCACCGCTACCTGCTGCAGTCGGCCGGCTTCTACGAACGGCTGCCGTGGCCGGTCGCGTGGTAGCGTGCGCGGCACGCTCTACGTCGTCGCCACCCCGCTCGGCAACCTCGCCGACCTCTCCCCCCGCGCCGCCGACACGCTGCGCCGGGTGAGCGCGGTGGCGGCCGAGGACACGCGACACACCCGGCCGCTGCTCGCTCACGTCGGCTCGAGCGCCGACCTGATGTCCGTCCACGCCCACAGCTCCGCGGCCGCGCTGGAGCGCGTGCTCGGCGTGCTGGCCGCGGGGCGCGACGTCGCCCTGGTGACGGATGCCGGCACCCCCGCCGTGAGCGACCCCGGGACCGCGCTCGTCGCGGCGGCGCGCGCGCGGGACTTCGCGGTCGTCACCGTCCCGGGACCCACCGCGGTCGCGGCGGCACTCGCCGTGTCGGGCCTCTCCGCCGATCGCTACGTCTTCCTGGGATTCCTGCCGCGCAAAGGCCCGGAGCGCCGCCGCTTGCTGGAGCTCGCCGCGCAGGCGGAGTGGACGGTGGTGCTGTTCGAGTCGCCGCTGCGCACGGTGGAGCTGCTGGAGGATCTCGCGGCGGCGTGCGGCGCGGAACGACGCGCGGCCGTCGCGCGGGAGCTCACCAAGCTGTTCGAGGAAACGCGCGCCGGGACCCTGTCCGAGCTGGCGGGTTACTACCGGGACGCGCCGCCGCGCGGCGAAGTGACGGTCGTCGTGGCCGGGACGGGAGTGCCCCACCGGGAGGCGCCGCCACCCGATCCCGAGGCGCGCGCGCGGGCGCTGCTCGCCCAGGGCATGAGCCGTCGCGACGTGGCCAACGCGCTGGCGGACGAGACGGGGATTTCGCGGAACTCGGCGTATCGACTGGTCAACGAGCTATGAAGTTGGTGACGGCCCTCGTTCTTGCTGCGCTGCCCTGGGTGGTCGGGCGGACGGGCGATCGGATGGGTGCGCCGACCGCCCGACCGCCTGACCGCCCGACCGCCGCCTCTCTCACCATCGGCCGCCTCCACTACGATGGCGGCGGCGACTGGTACGGCAACCCGTCGAGCCTGCCCAACCTGCTCGCCGCGATCCGGCAGCGCACCGGCCTCGCCGTGGCCGAACGGGAGCGCGTCGTGACCCTCCGTGGCGGGGAGCTGTGGGACACTCCTTACCTCTATATGACCGGTCACGGCAACGTCCACTTCTCCGATGGGGACGTCCGCGCGTTGCGGCGTTACCTGGTGCAGGGCGGTTTCCTGCACGCCGACGACAACTACGGCATGGACCAGTCGTTCCGGCGTGAGATCGCGCGGGTCTTCCCGGATCATCCCCTGGTCGAAGTCCCGCTGACCCACCCCGTCTACCATCTGGTCTACGATTTGCCCAAGGGGATCCCCAAGATCCACGAGCACGACGGCCTCCCGGCGCAGGGGTTCGGCATCTTTTTGGGGGACCGCCTGGTCGTGTACTATTCATATCAGTCCGATCTGGGTGACGGCTGGGAGGATCCGGACGTCCATCACGACCCGCCGGCGCTGCACGAAGCCGCGCTCGAGATGGGGGTCAATCTCTTTACCTACGCGGTGAGCTCGGCCCGGTGACGGAGACGAGACGTGCCCTGCGGCAACTCGGCCGGCCCCACGCCGGCGCCCGCGCCCTCGCCGTGCTGCTGGCCGGCGCCGGTGCGGCGCTCGGCGTAGCTGCCATCGGCGTGCGGCTCGCGCCGCACGTGACCGCGGTGATCGGTGCCTGGCTGGCGATCGTCACGGTCGCGGTCCTTGCGTTTCGGTTCGCGCGGCGAGCGGCCCGCAGCGCCGCGGCCCTGCCGCTGGCGCGCGCGGCCGAGACCGCCGCCGGAGCGCGGGCCGGGAGCATTGCCACGCTGCTCGCCGCGCCGCGAGCCGAGGGGGCGAGCGCCGCGTTGTTCGCCGCCGCGGACCGGCACGCCGCGGGCATCGTGAGTCGTGCCGTGCCGCTGGTCGGTCGCGTGCTCGTGCGCAGAACGGCCGGTGGCGTGGCGTTTGGCGCACTGCTCGGGTTGCTCGGTGCGCTGGCGTTCGTCGCCGCCGCGCCCGGGGCGGGACGGGCCGAGGGGTTCTGGCGGCCCTGGCGGGCCATCGCCCTGGCACGCTCCCCGCTGCGCCTGGACCTGGATCGCTCCCGCGTGCGCCGCGGCGAGGCGGTCACGGCGACGGTCTCCGTCCCCGGCGCCGCGGGCGGGCATGTCACCCTGTGGACCCGCCGGCCAGGGGAGCCGTGGCGCCCGGCGCTGCTGGCGCTCGACTCGACCGGCAGCGGAGCGCGCCGACTCGGTCCGCTCGACAGCGATCTCTGGGTTCGGGCCACCAGCGGCAGCCGGCACAGTGACGTGCGGCGCGTCGCGGTCGCGCTGCCCGCCTTCCTCGCCGACCTCGCGGTGGTCGCCCGGTTCCCGGCCTATCTGAACCGCGCCGACGAGCCGCTCGCGCTGGGTCCGAGTCCCGACACCGTATCGCTGCCGGTCGGGACGTCGCTCGATGCGCGCGGCACGGCGAGCGTACCGCTCGCCGCGGCTGCGTGGCGAGCGGTGACCGCGGGCGCCGGGACGACGCTGACCGTCGACGGCTCGCGGTTCGGCGGGCGCTTCATGCCGACCCACAGCGGAGTCTGGCGCATCGCCCTCGCCACCGTGGACGGCCAACCGCTCGAGGGCGACCCGCCGCTGCTCGCCGTGCGCCTGGTGGCGGACTCGGCGCCGGTGGTCACGGTGCCGGTGCCCGGCGGTGATACGACGCTGCCGTTCTCCCTCGTGCAACCGCTCGTGATCGACGTGCGCGACGACCACGGCGTGTCGCGGCTCGCGGTCGAAAGCTGGCGCGTGAGCCAGAACGGGAAGGTGGGCGCCGTGGTGCGCGAGTCGCTCGACGTGCGCGACGCGGGCGACCGCGCGATCGTGCAGGGCGCACTCGACGCACAGCGACGCGGGTTGCTGCCGGGCGACACGCTCCGGTTCCGGGTGGCGGCGTGGGACAACGCGCCGGCGCCGCACGAGGGCCGCAGCCCGGAATACGCGCTGCGCCTGCCGACACGCGAGGAGCTGCGCGCGGCGCAGCGCGCCGCCGCGGCGGACATCGTAGCGGCGGCGGAGTCGGTCAGCGCGGCGCAACGCTCGCTGGCCGACCGCACCAGTGATCTGGCGCAGGAGCGCGCCCGGGGAACCAGCGACCCGTCGAACGGCCGGCAGCCTCCGGGGCAGACCGGCGCGCTCCCGTTCCAGGCGAGCGAACGGGCGCAGGAGATCGCGCGCCAGCAGGAAGCGGTGGGCGAGCGGGTGCGCGAGCTCGCCCAGGCGGTGGACGAGCTGGCGCGCGCGGCGAAGGCCGCGGGGATCGACGACACCGCCTTCCAGGCGCGCCTGCGCGAAGTGCAGGAGATGCTGGGACGGGCGATGACCCCGGAGCTGGAGCAGCGGCTGCGCGATCTTCAGGCGGCGCTGGCCCGGCTCGACCCCGACGCGACGCGGGATGCCCTGCGGCGTCTCGCGGAGGCCCAACAGGAGCTGCGGGAGACGCTGGAGCGGAGTGAAGAGCTGTTCCGGCGCGCGGCGGTGGAGGGACAGCTGGCCTCGCTGGCGCAGGATGCGGAGGCGCTGCGGGGCGATCAGGCGGCGTGGAATCGTGAGGCCGCACGGCGGGTGGATTCGAGCGCCGCCGCGGCGGAGCGGGATCTGGCCGCGCGGGCCGATTCGCTGGCCGCCGGCATCGCGCAGGCCGAACGCGATCTCGCGGCCACGCGGCGCGGCGCCGACAGCGCGAGCACGCTGGCGGGCCCGCGTGAGCAGGCGCGGCGGGCCCAGGGCGCGATGCAGCAGGCGGCGACGAGCGCCGAGCGCGCCGACGCCGGCCGAGCCGGCGCCGCCGGGGCCGAGGCGCTGCAGCATCTCGACTCGCTGCCCCAGTCGTTGCGCGCGCGTCGTGACGCCGTGGCGGGCCAGTGGCGGCAGGAAGCGTTGGATGCGCTCGATCGCGCGATGGCGGAGACGGCGGATCTGGCCGAGCGCCAGCGGCGCGTCACGAAGGAGCTCGAGTCCGGCGGTTCACCGTCCGCCGCCCGGGCGGAGCAGGCGGAGATCGAGGAAGGGACGGCGGCCGTCGAGCGACAGATCCGCGACGCCGCCGGTCGTCACGCGCTCGTGTCTCCCGGGTTGCAGTCGGCGCTCGGATTCGCCCAGCGACAGATGCGGGCGGCGCGCGAGCAGCTCGAGCAGGCGCAGCCCAACAGCGACGGTGCCTCGCAGCTCGCCGGGGAAGCGCTCGATGCGCTCAATGTGACGGCCCATGCGCTGGCGCAGAGTCGCGCCGACGTGGCTGGCGCGCGGTCGGGCAGTGGATTCCAGGAAGCGGTGGAGCGACTCGCGCAGCTGGCCGGCCAGCAGCAGGGGCTGAATCGGGACGCCATGGGGCTGATGCCCATGGCCGGCAACGGGCCGGAGGGGATGCTGCAGCAGCTGCGCGCGCTCGCCGCCCGCCAGCGCGCACTCGCCGAACAGCTCGAGCGCCTGCAGGCGAGCGGCGGGTCCGGCGCCGCCGGCCCGCTCGCGCAGGAGGCTCGCGAGCTCGCGCGGCAGCTCGATGCCGGACGCCTCGACCGCCAGACGATCGATCGGCAGCAGCGCCTGTATCGCCGCCTGCTCGACGCGGGACGGACCCTCACGGGGCCGGAGCCGGATCAGGACAAGGAGCGTACCAGTCGATCCGCGCAGGGCGACAGCGTGCATCTGCCGGGTCTCCTGGCACCCGGCGTGACCGCCGGCCCGCGCGTGCGCTACCCGACGTGGCGTGAGCTGCAGGCGCTCACGCCGGAGCAGCGCCGCCTGGTGCTCGAGTATTTCCGGATTCTCAATGCGCCGAAGTGACGGCGCACGACTCGCGCTGCTCCTGACCCTGTTGCACCCGGTGCTGCCGGGCGGCGGGGGAGTAGCCGCCGCGCAGGCCATCAGCCAGGGGTTCGAGCTCGAGCGCCAGGGCCGGGTGGAGCAGGCCGCGGGGCTGTACAAGACGGTGCTGCGCGGCGATCCCACCAACATCCCGGCGCTCCTCGGGCTGGAGCGCGTGCTGCCGTCGCTGGGCCGGCTGGGCGAGTTGTTGCCGCTGGTCCAGCAGGCGCTCGCGTCCGACACGGGGGCGGCGGTGCGCGGCCTCGCGGTGCGGACTTTCACGGCCCTGGAGGAGAATGACAGCGTCGCCGCGCTGGTCCGGCGCTGGTCCGCCGCTCACCCAGGAGACGCCTCGGCGTGGCGCGAGTGGGCGATCGCTCTGGAAGACCGCCAGCGGTTCGAGGACGCCCGCGCTGTGCTGCTGGAGGGCCGTCAGGCGCTGGGCATGGGCAGCGCGCTCGCGGTCGAGCTGGGGGAGCTGGAGCAACGCGTCGGAGACTGGCGCGCGGCGGCGCTCGCGTGGGCGATGGCGGCCACCGAGCTCCGGCAGCTGCCCAACGCCGTGAACCAGCTCGAGGACGCCCCGGCCGACCAGCGCGAGCTCGTCATCCGGACGCTCACCGTGCCCGGTGCGTCGATTCCGGCGCGGCGCATCGCGGCCGAGTTGCTGGTAGGGTGGGGGCAGCCCGGTCGGGGCTGGGAGACGCTCTCGGCGACGCTCGATCCGCCGACGCCGGAGACGGCGCTCGCCTTGCGGCGCTTCGCGGAGCGGGCGTCCGGAGCCTCGGCGAACGTGCGGCGGGTGCGCGGGCTGGCGCTCGTGCGCCTGGCGGACCTCCTGCCGGGGCAGCTCGCGGCGCGGATGCGGGTCGAGGCCGCGCGCGCGCTGCTCGACGCGGGTGATCGGGTGGCCGCGCGCGTGGAGCTCGCGAAGCTCGCCGGTGATCCGGCGGCCCCCCCGGAGGTGCAGGCGCTGGCGCAGACCGCGTTGGTGGAAGCCGCCCTGGCCGACGGGGAGCTCGACAGCGCGGCCGGCGCGCTGGCGCGCCTCGAGTCGGATGACCGCACGAGCAGCGAAGAGCGCCAGCGCCTGCGCCACGAGCTCGTGGCGGCCTGGATCCGGATGGGGCGCTTCGACCGGGCCGAGCAGGCGCTGGGAGCGGACTCGAGCGTCGAGGCCCTCGCCCTGCGCGGCTGGGTGCACCTGTACCAGGGAGAACTCAAGGCCGCCGTCGAGGCGTTCCGCAGCGCCGGGCCATACGCGGGCGACCGCGATGCCGCGACGGCGCGCACCGCGATGCTCGCCCTCCTCGAGCAGATCGACGCGGAGCGGAGTCCGGAGCTGGGCGCCGCATTGCAGGTCCTCGCGCGGGGGGACTCGCAGGCCGCGGTCACGGCGCTGCGGCGCGTCGCCGGGAAAGTGGGTGGGGGGCGGCCCGACGTGTTGCTGCTCGCGGGACGGATCGCGGCCCGGGTGGGTGGGTCGCAGGAGGGGATGGCGCTCGATCTGTTCGAGGAGGTGGTGCGGATCGGGGGGACTGGAGCCGCGGCGCCGGCGGCCGAGCTCGAGTGGGCGCGGCTGCTGCTGCGGCAGGGCAAGGCGGCGGACGCGGTGACGCACCTCGAGCACCTGGTGCTGACCTATCCCACGAGCGCGGTCGTGCCCGAAGCGCGGCGCGAGCTGGAGCGGGCGAAGGGAGCGATCCCGCGGTCATGAAACGGCGTGAGTTCGTCAAGGCGGTCGGGCGCTCGGCCGGTCTGGCGGTCGGAGGGGACTTCCTCGGTCTCGGTTCGCTGGCATACCGGCTGCCCGACCGCCCGACCGCCGACTCGTCTCTCCTCATTCCCATGGACGACGCCCAGTCCGACCACCTCAAGGCGTACGGCGTCGCCTACCGCGTGATCCAGGCCGGCGGCAAGGCCGAGTGGCTGCTCAACTATCGCGGGGGATCGTTCCTGCTCCCGGACGCGCCAGCGATCCGCCGGGATGCCGCGCTCAACGGCGTGGCGGTCGAGCCGGTGGACGGCGGCCGCCTGAGCGCCGTGCGGGGCGAGATCGCGGGCACGAACGCCGACACGGTTCCCTTGGAAAAAGCCCCCAAGGTCGCGGTGTACGTCCCGCCCAACGCGCAGCCGTGGGACGACGCGGTGACGATGGCGCTGCAATACGCGGGTATCCCGTTCGAGAAACTGTGGGACCCGGAGGTGCTCGGCGACGGTTTGCGCACCTACGACTGGCTGCATCTGCATCACGAAGACTTCACTGGGCAGTACTCGAAGTTCTTCCTCATCTATACCGGCCAGTCGTGGCTCGCCGAAATGGTGCGCTTCAACGACGCGGCGCGCCGGCGGCTCGGTTTCGCCTCGGTTCCCGAGATGAAGAAGGCGGTCGCGGGCGCCATCCGGGCCTACGTGGATCGCGGCGGGTTCCTGTTCGCGATGTGTACGGCCACCGAAACGATCGACCTCGCGCTGGCCGCGCACGATGTGGATGCCGCGGCCAGCTTCGCCGACGGGACGCCGATGGACCCCGCGGCGGACTCGAAGCTCGACTGGAGCCGGACGTTCGCGTTCTCGGGCGCCCACCTGGAGCCCGACCCGCAGGTCGCCAGTTTTTCGGATATCGACGGGCACCAGGTGAATGCGGGGCCGCGGCGGCAGCCGCTCGGCGCGTTCAAGGTGTTCAACTTCAGCGCCAAGATCGACCCGGTGCCGACGATGCTGGTGCAGAACCATCGCGAGGTGATTCCGGACTTCTACGGACTCACCACGTCCTTCGTGCGCGAGCGCCTGAAGTCCGGCGTCACCATCCTGGCCGACGAGGAGGGGGCGCCGTGGGTGAAATACGTCCACGGTGACCTGGGCAAGGGCACCTGGACCTTCTTCGGCGGACACGACCCGGAGGACCCGCAGCATCAGATCGGCGATCCTCCCACCGACCTCTCGCTCCACCCGCACTCCCCGGGCTACCGGCTGATCCTCAACAACGTGCTGTTTCCCGCCGCGAAGAAGCGCGAGCTCAAGACGTGAGCGTCGAGCGGCTCGCGCCGGCGGTGCGGGACCTGCTGCGCGAGGAGATCGTCGCCGCGCGGGGGCGTGAGGTGTCGTTCGTGGCGCGGGCCGACGGGCACAGCGCCATCGTCGAAGCCCGCGTCGTGGCGCGGGGCACGGTGGATGCCGTGCTCGCGCTGCCGGGCTCGGCCCGGCGGGGCGAGATGCTGCTGCACAATCATCCCAGCGGGGAGCTCGAGCCGTCCGGGGCCGACCTGTCGGTGGCGGCGCGCCTGCACGACGACGGCGTCGGGTTCGGGATCGTGAACAACGAGGTGACCGAGCTCTACGTCGTCGTGGAATGTCCGCGCGCGAAGAGCCTGGAGCGGCTCGATCCGGTGACGACCGCCCGCCTCCTGGGGATCGACGGGCCGGTGGCGGACGCCGTGGGGCGGGAGGGCTTCGAAGACCGTCCCGCGCAGCGCGACATGGCGGCCTACATCGCCGACGCGTACAACGACGGCGGCGTGGCGCTGCTCGAAGCCGGCACCGGCGTGGGCAAGTCGTTCGCGTATCTCGTGCCCGCGCTCCTGTGGGGACAGGCGAACGCCGAGCGCACCGTCGTCTCGACCAACACCATCAATCTGCAGGAGCAGCTGGTCGGCAAGGATCTGCCGGTGCTGGC
>DATICZ010000253.1:0-8219 GCA_035456525.1 Gemmatimonadales bacterium | reverse complement strand
GTCGCGCCTAGCGTTGATGCCCACCATGACCCAGACGATTCTCATCGCGCCCGCGGGCTTCAAGGGGACGCTGCGTCCCCGCGAGGTGTCCGAGGCGTTGGCGCTGGGAGCGCGCCAGGCGCTGCCGCACGCCGTGGTGCTCTCCTGTCCGGTCGCGGACGGCGGCGATGGACTGCTCGACGCGGTGCTCACGCCCGCGTCGTTGCGCGAGCACGTCTCCGTGACCGGGCCGCTCGGCACACCGGTGCAGGCGGAGCTGGGGTGGATCGACGCCGAGACCGCCATTTTCGAGAGTGCCAGCGCGTGCGGCCTCGCGTTGCTGTCGCCCGACCGGTACAACGCCACGGAATCCACCAGCCGGGGTGTGGGCGAGCTGATCGTGGAAGCGTCCGACCGGGGGGCGAAGACCGTCGTGGTCGGCCTGGGCGGATCGGCGTGCGTGGACGGCGGCGTCGGGGCGGCGCGTGGGCTGGGGTGGACCTTCAGCGATGTGAACGGTGCCACGCTCGGCGAAGGCGGTGCGGCGCTCAGCTTGCTGGCGGACTGGGAGGCCGGGTGGCCCCTGCGCGTGCGGGTCCTGGCATTGGCCGACGTCCGCGTGCCGCTCGTGGGGCCGCAGGGCGCCGCGCCGGTTTTTGCCCCGCAGAAAGGCGCCTCCCCGGAAGCGGTGGCGCAGCTCGCGGCCGGCCTGGAGCGGTTGGCCGGAGCGATGGCCGGCTCGGGACGTCCGGATCTGAGTGACCTGCCCGGAGGTGGGGCGGCGGGGGGGCTCGGGGCGGGCCTCGTGTTTTTCGCTCGGGCCGGGCTGGTCGCGGGCGCGCCGTGGGTACTGGAGCGGGTCGGGTTCGACGCGGCGCTCGCCAAGGCCGACGTCGTGATCACGGGAGAGGGGGCGTTCGACCGCACGTCGTTGCTGGGCAAGGTCACGGGGGAGGTGCTGCAGCGCGCCCGGGCGGCGCGCAAGCCCGCCGTGGTGGTGGCGGGAAGAGGTGGCGCCGGCGATGCCGACGACGTGCACGTGGTCAGCGGGGACGGGGCGACACTCGATGCGGCGGGCCTCGCGCTGCTCGGCGCGCGGGCCACGCGGGAAGCGTTCGGGTTGCCGGTCGGCTGAGCGTTCCTCTATCTTCCCCGCTCCTATGCCCCCTACCGACAATGTGATGGACAAGCTCGTGTCGCTCGCCAAGCGGCGCGGCTTCGTGTTTCAGTCTTCCGAGATCTACGGCGGCCTCGGCTCCGTATGGGACTACGGGCCGCTGGGAGTGGAGCTCAAGAGGAACATCAAGGAACGGTGGTGGCGCGCGATGGTCCGCGAGCGCGACGACATCGAGGGGCTCGACGCGGCCATTCTGATGCACCCGAAGGTGTGGGAAGCCTCGGGGCACGTGGCCGGGTTCACCGACCCCCTGGTGGACTGCAAGCAGTGCAAGAACCGGTTCCGTGCCGACGATCCGCGCATCAAGGGCACGCCGGGCGCACCCGATGCGCAGTGCCCGGTGTGCGGGACGAAAGGGTCGCTCACGGCCCCGCGCATGTTCAACCTGATGTTCAAGACGTTCATGGGGCCGGTGGAGGAGGCGGCGGCGGTGATCTACCTGCGTCCCGAGACCGCGCAGGGCATCTACGTCAACTACCTGAACGTGCTGCAGTCCTCGCGGCAGAAGGTCCCCTTCGGCATCGCGCAGATCGGCAAGGCGTTCCGCAACGAGATCACACCCGGGAACTTCATCTTCCGGACACGGGAATTCGAGCAGATGGAGATGCAGTTCTTCGTGAAGCCGGGAGCGGACCTGGAGTGGTTCGAGTTCTGGAAGGCGCAGCGGATGCAGTGGGTGCAGGGCCTGGGCCTGCGGGCCGAGAAGCTGCGCTTCCACCAGCATACGAAGGAAGAGCTCGCTCACTACGCCAAGGACGCCTACGACATCCAGTACGAGTTCCCCTTCGGGTGGCAGGAGTTCGAGGGCATCCACAACCGCACCGACTTCGACCTGTCCCGCCACCAGCAGCACACCGGCAAGAAGCTCGAGTACGTGGACACGGGGACCAACGAGCGGTTCGTGCCCTACATCATCGAAACCTCGGCCGGCGCCGATCGCACGGCGCTCGTCGTGCTGGCGGACGCCTATCACGAGGAAGAGGTGGCGGGCGAGAAGCGTGTGGTGATGCGCTTCCATCCCGCGCTGGCGCCGATCAAGGCCGCGGTGTTCCCCCTGGTGAACAAGGACGGGATGCCGGAGCTGGCACGCCGCATCTACGAGGCGCTGCGCCGCCACGTCAACACGTTCTACGACGACGGTGGCTCGATCGGCCGCCGTTACCGCCGGCAGGACGAGGCCGGCACGCCGTTCGGCATCACGATCGACGGCCAGTCCACCCAGGACCAGACGGTCACCGTGCGCGATCGCGACACGCTGCTGCAGGAGCGGGTCGCCGCGGATCGGCTGGGGGAGTTCCTGGCGGAGAAACTCAAAGGCTGACGACTGCGCCGTGCGCCTGGATGACTTTCGGGCCCTCGTCCAGCGGCTGGCGAAGGACATCCCGCCGGAGTTCCAGGGCGGGGTGGTGGAAATCGAGGTCAGCTCCAAAACCGTCCCGCACCCGCTGCGCGGCGACGTCTACACCCTCGGCGAATGTATTCCGCTGGAGTGGAGCGGCTCGGGCGCCGGCCTGCAGTCCCGCGTCGTCCTCTATCACGGATCCTTCCAGGCGCTCTCCCGGCTGGGGGACTTCGACTGGCGCGAGGAAGCCTGGGAGACGCTGACGCACGAGCTGCGCCATCACCTCGAGTGGCAGGCCGACGTCGCGTCGCTCGAAGCCTACGACTGGGCGGCGGAGCAGAATTTCGCGCGGCACGAGGGTGAGCCGTTCGACCCGGTGTTCTACCGGAACGGCGAAGCGGTCGCCGAACGCGTCTTCAAGGTGGACGACGACGTGTTCATCGAATGGGAGCCGGGAGCGGGAATCGGCGAGCGCGTCGAGGTAACGTGGCACGGGCGGCGTTACGCGATGCCCGCACCAGTTGCCGGTCGGCGCGCGTGGGTGTTCCTCACGCTCGACGGACTCGACGAGCCGCCGCCCGGGGATGCGGTGCTGGTGTTCCCGGCTCGTTCATCCGTTCTCGACTTGCTGCGCCGTCCGGCGCCGCCGGTCTCCCTGACGGGCGTAGTGGAACGACTCGACGGCTGACGGTTTCTTTCTTCTTCTCCATCCGTTTTCACGGCGGTTTCACCCTCCTCGCGGTAGCCTGATCCATCTGCGAAGTCCGTCCCACATCGAGGAGGTTTCCATGAGATCCTCGTGTTATGTGGTCGGCATCACGCTGCTCGGCGTGGCCGTGGCGTGCACCGACCGCACGCCAGTAGGTCCCCGGCAATCCATGCGTGCCGCGCTGACAGCCACCAGCATCAGCGACGAGGCGGCAGTGGGCAAGCTGATCTTCTTCGACCAGCGTCTGTCGCTCAACCAGAATCAGTCGTGTGCGGCCTGCCACGATCCCACGAGCGGATGGACCGGGCCGCTGTCCTCGATCAACGCGGGCGGGGCCGTGTACGAGGGCTCCGTCGCCGGAAGGTTCGGCAACCGCAAGCCGCCCAGCTCCGCCTACGCCACGCAGAGCCCGATCCTCCATCTCCTCATCGAGAGGAAGGACGCCCTGTTCGTCGGGGGGATGTTCTGGGATGGGCGGGCGACCGGGGAGCGCCTCGAGAGCCCCACGGCCGAGCAGGCACTGGGACCGTTCCTCAATCCGCTCGAGCAGGCGTTGGCGGCACCCGGGGACGTGGTGGACCGGATCTGCACTGGGCCGTACGCCTCCCAATTCACCGCAGTGTGGGGCGCGGCGGTGTGTGATGCCGCGAATGTGAGCGACGCCTACGATGCCGTGGGGCGCTCGATCGCGGCGTTCGAGGGATCGTCGGAGTCCAACGCGTTCACGTCGAAGTTCGACGCTTTCCGGGCCGGCCAGACCAAGCTGACGGCGGAGGAGCGCCTGGGACTGGCATTGTTCCAGGGCAAGGCGAAATGCGCCGGCTGCCACGTGCTGGACGGGGAGGCGCTGTTCACCGACTACACCTTCGACAACATCGGCCTCCCGAAGAACCCCGAGAATCCCTTCTACGACAACACGGCGTTCAATCCGCTGGGTGACGCGTGGGTGGACCTGGGTCTCGGCGAGTTTCTCGCCACCCGGTCCGACTTCCTGGCACGCGCCGAGGAGAACCTCGGCAAGCAGAAGGTGCCGACCCTGCGCAACGTGGACCTGAGGCCGTCGCCGTCGTTTGTGAAGGCGTTCGGGCACAACGGCTATTTCAAATCGTTGTACGGCATCGTGCACTTCTACAACACGCGCGACGTCAAAGACCAGTGTCCGGATGGGCACACCGAAGCCCAGGCGCTGGCCGACGACTGCTGGCCCGCTCCGGAGGTTGCGGCCAACCTGAACACCACCGAGCTCGGCAATCTCCACCTGACGGTGAAGCAGGAGCGCGCGATCGTGGCGTTCATGAAAACACTCAGCGACGGCTATCAGCCGTAGGTCCCGCAGGAGCAGTCCGATGAACACGGTGGCCCCGGATGGTACGGGGCCACTGCGTTGACGGGGGCCTGGGGCGCGGATACGTTCGGGTCGCCGCCGTCATTCGCACCAGCCCGTACCGGAGCCATCGGCCCATGTCCGCTCGCCCCACGATTGTTCCCGCCCGCCGCACGGCTGGCGCACTCCTCACGACGCTGGCGTTCGCCCTCGCGCCGGTCACGGTTGCCGCGCAGAGCCCCGACAGCGGTCTACCGCCGTTGCGCGTCGTGGAGCCGCGCTGGATCGACAAGTCCGCCAACGCCTGCACGGATTTCTTCCAGTACGCCAACGGCGCCTGGCTGGCCCGCGACACGATTCCCGCGGCGTACGCCTCCTCGGGTGTGACGCGAGACATGAGCGACCGCAACGAGCTGGTGGTGCGCTCGGTGCTCGAGGACGCGGCGGGGCGCCGCACCGCGTTTCCGCCCGAGAGCACACCCCGGAAACTCGGCGCGTTCTACGCGACCTGCATGGATTCCACCGCGGCGGAGGCCGCCGGGGTGAACCCGATTCGTCCCTGGCTCGCCGGGGTGGACTCGATCACCACCCGAGCGCGCCTCCTGCCGCAAATCGCCGCGCTGCAGGTCCGTGGCGTCAACGCCGTGTTTCGCTACTACCCGTTGGCCGACCCGCACGACGCGGCGCACTACTTGGTGTGGCTGCTGCAGGGCGGTCTCGGTCTTCCGGATCGCGACTATTACACGAACACCGGTGCGGCGGCCGACTCTCTGCGGAACGCGTACGTGGCGCACATGACCCGGCTACTCACCCTCGCCGGAGGCCATCCGGCGTCCTCCGCCCGGGATGCCGCGCAGGTGCTGGCGTTCGAAACCGCGCTCGCCCGTGCGGCGCTGACACGCGTGCAGCGCCGCGATCCCGCGGCGACCGACCACCCGACCACGTTCGCCGAGCTGCGCCGGACGGCGCCGACGATCCAGTGGCCGGCCTATTTCCAGGCGATCGGACTGCGCGCGCCCGTGTCGCGGCTCAACCTGGCCGAGCCGGCCTTCGTACGGCAGGTCGACTCCCTGATCGGCGCGGCCCCGCTGGAGCAGTGGCGCGCCTACCTGCGCTACCACGTGCTCGAGACCACCGCTCCCTGGCTCAGCACGCCGTTCGTGGAGGAGAACTTCGCGTTCCGCTCGCGGTTCAGCGGAGCCAAGGCCCTGCTGCCGCGCTGGAAGCGCTGCCTGCGCGAGACCGACGGCGACCTCGGAGAAGCCCTCGGCCAGGCCTACGTCGCCAAGACGTTCCCGCCGCAGGCGCGGGCCCGCGCCAAGGCGGTGATCGACGATATCCGCGCCGCATTCGGCGAACGGCTGCGGCGTCTCGGTTGGATGTCGGACTCGACCCGCGCCCAGGCGCTCGACAAGCTCGCCCGCATGGGCGAGAAGGTGGGGTACCCGGACCACTGGCGCGATTACGCGCGGCTCGAGGTCGCCGAAGGCCCGTTCGTCCTGAACGTGGCCCGCGCCAACACGTTCGAATGGCAGCGCACGGTGAATCGACCCGGAATGCCGGTGGACACGACGGAATGGGACATCACCGTCCCCACCGTGAACGCCTACTACGATCCGACCAAGAACGAAATGGTGTTTCCGGCGGGCGCCCTCGTGCCGCAGACCTTCGACCCCGCGGCCGACGACGGGGCGAACTACGGCTCGCTGGGAGCCAGCTGGGCGGGGCACGAGCTGACGCATGGCTTCGACGACGAAGGGCGGCATTACGACGCGACCGGCAACCTGCGCGACTGGTGGACGCCGGCGGATTCCGTCCACTTCACCCAGGGCGCGGACATGGTCGCCCGCCAGTTCGACGGCTACATCCAGGTCGACACGTTCCACGTGAACGGCAGGCTCACGCTGGGCGAGAACATCGGCGACTACGGCGGCGTGCTGACGGGGTACGACGCGCTCCAGCGCGCGCTGCAGCGCGACGGCCGGCCGGGCCCGATCGACGGGTACACCCCCGAGCAGCGGTTCTTCCTGGGCTACGCCCAGAGCTGGCGCGTCCACGATCGCGACGAGCAGCTGCGCACGCGCGTCACCGTGGATGCGCATGCGCCGGAGCGCTGGCGCGTCAACGGCCCGCTGTCCAACGTGGCCGCATTCGCGCAGGCGTTCGGGTGCAAGCCGGGCGACGCGATGGTGCGGCCCCCGGAGCAGGTGCCCCAGATCTGGTGACCGAGGGGAGGCGCCGCGTCCATCTGCTCACCCGCGATCTGATGTTTCGCGGGAAGCTCGGTGGCGTGGTGAGCGCCGCGGGCGGCGACGTGACGCGCGATCCCGGCGAGTGCGATCTGGTCGTGGTCGAGCTCGAGGCGCGGGGTTGGGAGGACGCCATCCGCGACGCCGGCGCCCGGGGCGCGCGCGTGCTGGCGTTCGGCTCCCACGTGAACGCCGGACTGCTGCGGCGCGCCCGGGAGCTCGGGGCCGAGGCCGTGCCCAACTCGCGGGTGGAAGGCAGGCTGGCGGAGCTGCTCCGCGGCTGAAACGATGAACGGCCCCGGATGCCGGGGCCGTCCATGTGCTCACCATCACCAGCCGTTACTTCTTCGACGTCTCGACCGGGATCTGCCGCGGCTTCGCCCGCTCGACCTTGGGCAGGGTGATCGAGAGCACGCCGTTCTCGTACGCGGCCTTGATGTGCTCAGCGTCCACCGTGGCCGGCAGGGTGAAGGTGCGCTCGAACGCGCCGTAGGTCCGCTCGTAGCGGTGCACACGCTCGGTCCGCTCCTCGGCCACCTGCTGCTTCGTGCCGTAAACCGTGAGCACGTTGCCCTCGACCGAGATCTTCACGTCTTCCGGCCGGACACCGGGGAGCTCGGCCATGATGCGGATCGCGTCGGCTTCCTCCAGTACATCCACCGGCGGCACCCAGGCAGCCGTGGCGCTGTCGCGGTACGGCCAGTCCGTCCCGTTGAGCGCATCGTTCAGCATCCGGTTGATCCGATTCCCGAGCGTGGCGAAATCCCCGGCCCGGTCCCCATTGTAGCTGCGCGTGGACAGGTACATACACATGCCTCCTTCGGACGGTTGGTTCTGGTTTTCGAGGCCACCGGCCTCGCCGGCCAGGGCCTTGGCAACCACCGTGCCGCTCGTGGAGGCCTCCTAGATGCCGAGTTGGCAACATGTTATGATCATGTTGGCATTCCCGGCTGTCAGTTTTGCCGAGTCACCCCATCCCGGAGCATTCCTTGAATTCCATGCGCGCCCTGCGGGCTACGGCGCTCTGCCTCGCCTGGGCGGTGCCGGCGGTGGCTCAGGCCCCCGCACCGGCCCAAGCCCCCTCGCACGGTTATCGGTTGTACGTGGTCGGTGAGTCGGGGGATATCGTCACCCAGCTCGGCTGGGACGGCACGGCCCTCAAGACGGTCAAGACCGTCCCGGTAGGGGTCATGCCGGCGGACATCGACGGCCCCCACAACGTCACCGTGTCTCCCGACGGCCGCTTCTACTATGTGACTGTCGCCCACGGGACGCCGTACGGCTCGCTCTGGAAGATGGCGATGGACGGCGACACGCTGCTGGGACGGGCTCCGGTCGAGCTGTTCCCCACCACGATCTCGGTGACGCCCGACGGCGAGCTGGCGTTCGTGGCGAACTCGGACTTCTACGGCGATCATCCGCGCACGAACCCCGTCTCG
>DATICZ010000252.1:0-3641 GCA_035456525.1 Gemmatimonadales bacterium | reverse complement strand
CGGCCGCCGCAAGCACGCCGGCCTGACGCATGGCGCCACCCATCATCTGCTTGTAGCGCCATGCCTCGGCGATCAGGTCTCCCGAGCCCGCCAGCACGGCTCCCACCGGCGCGCCCAGGCCCTTCGTGAAGTCGATCCAGGCCGTGTCGAAGCCGCGGGCGTGCTCCGCGGCAGGCACGCCGCCTGCGACCACCGCGTTCATCAGCCGCGCCCCGTCGAGGTGGGTGCGCAATGCGTGGCGCGCGGCCACGTCGACCACGCCCCGCAGGGTCTCGAGCGGCCACACGCGCCCGCCGCCGATGTTCGTGGTCTGCTCCACGGAGACGAGGCGCGAGCGCGGCCCGTACCGGTCGCCCGGAGGCCGCACGGCGGCCTCCACCTCCGCGGGGGTGAAGATCCCGCCGTCTCCGTCCAGCACGCGCAGCATCGCCCCCGACAGAGCGGCCGGTCCCCCGGCCTCGTACTGGACCGGATGCGCCGTCCGATCGAGGATCACCTCGTCGCCGCCCGGCCGCACATGCAGCCGGAAGCCGATCGCGTTGCACATCGTGCCCGACGGCAGGAACACCGCCGCCTCCTTGCCGAGCAGCGCCGCCACACGCTCCTGCAGCAGGTTGACGGTTGGGTCGTCGAAGCGCTGCTCGTCCCCGACCTCGGCCTCCGCCATCGCCCGCCGCATGGCGGCGGTCGGGCGCGTCTGCGTGTCGCTGAAGAGGTTGACGTTCACCGGGGCCCGCCTCCTGCGGTCAGCGCTTCCCGCACCAGCGCCTGCACGCCGTCCCGGCGCAGCTCGAGCGGAAAGCACCGCAGCACGCGCTCGCGGGCGGCGGCGCGCTCGTCGTCGCCGCGCTCGAGCGCCTGCGCGATCGCAGCCGCGAGCGCACCGGGTTCCTGGTCGTCGACCTGGATGCCCACGTCGCCGACCACCTCGGGCAGCGCGCCGACGCGGGTCGTGACCGGAATGCACCCGGCCAGCATGCCCTCGGCGACCGAGAGGCCGAAGCCCTCGTGGGCGGAGGCCTGGACGTAGACCGAGGCGCTGCGGTAGTAACGGTTCAGCACCTCCTCCTCGACCCAGCCCGTGAGCGTCACGTTGTCGCTCGCGCTCGCACGCAACTCGTCGGCCGCCGCGTCGTCCCAGCGCCCGGCGAGCACGAATCGCACGTCCGGAAGCAGCCGTGCGGCCTGCACGAACGCGCCGAGCCCCTTGCGGGCCACGTTTCTCCGGTCCACGATCCCCACGGTCAGCGCCATCCGCTCCCGTTCGCCCGCGGGCAGCTCGCCGAACGGATCGGGCACGCCGTGGTGGACCACCGTGACCCGCTCCGGGTCGATGCCCGCGTTCCGCTGTGCCTCGGCCCGACTGTAGGCGGAGTTCGCGAGCAGCCGGGTGGCCTTGCGCATCACCCACCGGGACACTCGCCCCATCACCGGCCGGCTCTGGATGCCGTACGGGATCTCGGGCAGATCGGCCGTGTCGTACCCGCCGATCACGAGCACCGACGGCCGGCGCAGGATCCACGCCAGGGTCACCGGCCAGAAGGTGTGCCACGACGCAAACCAGCCGAACACGAGGTCGCTGGTCCGGACGGCGCGGGCGAGCGAGATCAGGTTCACGAGCGGCCCCTGCTGGCGCCAGTCGCGGACGGCCCACCGCTCGCCCAGGACGTCGCGGTCGATCGAGACGAAGCTCGACTCGCGGCTGTACACGAACAGGATCCTCGCCGCCGGGGAGCTCATCGGCCGGCGACCTTACTCGAACACCGGCGGCCGTATGTAGAGTTACGGCCTTCATGAAGCCCCGGCCTCGCAAGAACAAGGCGCTCGCCCTCTGCGCGCTGCTGCCGGTCCTCGCGCTCGGCGCGGGCTGCGGAGGCGACGACGACGGAGGCGGCGGGCTCTCCGGGCGCGACAAGCTCCAGGTCCTGCAGGCGCGCGGCGACATCGCCGAGTACTGCGCAGTTCAGGACACCGGCACGAACGACCTGACGGATCGGAGCCTCGGCGTGATGCTGGACGCGGTCGGGGACCTGTCGCGCATCTACCGGGAGAACCCCGATACGACGCTGGAGATCTCCGTCGAGAAGAAGAAGTTCACGATGGAGCAGCTGGTCCGCGAGCAGGTGCGCGCGTTGCGCAAGTGCGGCCGCGAGGGGCGCCTCCAGGCCGGAGTGCTCGAGGCGGCGCTCCAGCAGGAGCAGGCGCCGAGCTAGAGGCTCAGCCCTCGATCTGCTCGCGGGCCCGCTTGCGGAGCTCCCGGCGGATCTCGACGTGCCGCGCGTCGGTGCGGCGCTGCTGGACGCGCTGCGCCTTGAGCGCGCCCTCCTTCGTCAGGGGCGTGCGCTGCGCCTCCGCCCACTGCTTGGGAGGCCATGCACCGAGCAGGAACGTTTGGCGATCGTTGTTGCCGCTTTCGTCGCGGGCGTCGAGGATCACCGTGTAGTAGCCGGCACGCTTGAAGGTGTGAGTCGGGTTCTGCTCCTCGCTCGTCGTGCCGTCGTCGAAGCGCCAGCGGTAGATGACGTCGCCCTTGGCGTTCTTCGACTCCGCGGTGAAACGCGACACCAGCGGGGTGGGGCCCGCGAAGCGGTCGGCATTTCCGGTCACATTGAGCGTGCCGTCGTTCCCACCGTCGTCGCCACCGCAGGCCGTGATGAGGAATGTGGCCGCGACGAGCGCGGCCAGCAGCGGGATCAGCTTGGGCAGGTGGGTCCGGTTCATGGCGTCGTGCGGCGAGGTGACTGTAGGCCCGGTTCCTTAAGAACGGATAAGACAAGCCGGCCGCCGCGGAAAAATAGCGAAAGGCCGGGAGCGGTTGCCCGCCCCCGGCCTTCCCGAGGCACCCGGACTGACCGGGCGCCGCGCTTTGCGAGGTCCTACGGGATGAAGATCCCCTGGACCCCGAACAGCGTGTTCGGCGAGGTCGCGACGACACCGTCAGGGCCGCCGTCGAACGCCTGGATCTGACCGGTCTCGACGATCGCCCGCTTGCCGTCCTTGACGGCGCCCGGGACAACCGCGTTGGCCGAGGTGCTCGTGGTGCAGACACCACCGGTACCGGTGCCGGCCGTGTTCGCGCACGTCGTGTTCACCGGGAACGGAATGTCGACCACGGTCGCCGGGTCGGTGCCGCCGCCCGGAGCCACTGCGTTCCAGTGGTCCGTGATGCGGATCTGGGCGGTGGTCTGCAGCTCACCGATGTAGTCCGCACCGGCGGCCGTGTTGGCGTTGCCGCAGGCCGAGTTGCCCGGCAGACAGCGCACGTCGGTGACACTGCCGCTCAGGGACACGTCGGAGTCGTCGGGCGGGCCCGGGACACCAACGATGACCTTGATCTTGATCGACGCCACCGAGTTGGCCGCCGCGCCGTTCGCGTCGGGCGAGCCGACGGTCAGCGAGGTCGACGACTGCACCGGCGGGTTACACGACGGGAACGCCAGGGGCGGCCCGTGCGTGCGGTTCGGCGCCGTGCACTGGTTGTACGCCGGCACCAGCGACGCCTGGATCGGCGACGCCGACTTCGGGCGCGGGTGTGTGGCGTTGGCGACGCTCGCCATCACCAGCATGCCCAGCGCACCGACCGCAAGCGCCAGTGGCAGCGCCATCCTCTTCCTGATGGTCATATAACGCCTCCCTCCCCT
>DATICZ010000251.1:0-5701 GCA_035456525.1 Gemmatimonadales bacterium | reverse complement strand
CGGTTCCCCGAGCGGAGGGCTGGGGCGTTTGGTGACGATCAAGGAAGTCGCGCGACGGGCGGGCGTGTCGGTCGCGACCGTCTCGCGAGTCTACAACCACAGCCACAGTGTCCGTGAGGAGACGCGCCTGCGGGTGCGTCGCACGGCACAGCGGTTGGGGTACAGCCCCCACGGCGCGGCGCGCAGTCTGGTCACCAATCGCACGCACACGATCGGCGTCCTGCTCCCCGATCTCTACGGGGAGTTTTTTTCCGAATTGATCCGGGGCATCGACCAGGCCGCGCAGGCGCGCGGCTATCACCTGCTGCTCTCTTCGGCGCGCAGCCAGCGCGAGTCGCTCGAGGCGGCGCTGCGCTCGATGCGCGGGCGCGTCGACGGGCTGATCGTGATGACACCGGATCTGGATGCGGCGGCGGCGGGGCGCAGCCTGCCCGCCGGGTTCCCGGTAGTGCTGCTCAACGGCCCGCCGAGCGACGCCGCGTGCGACAGCTTCGGGATCGCCAACTTCGACGGTGCCGTGGCCATCGTGCGTCATCTGGCATCGCTCGGGCACCGGCGGATTGCGATCATCTGTGGAGCGGAGCAGAACTTCGACGCCGCCGAGCGGCTGCGGGGATACCGCGCGGCGCTGGCGGAGCTCGCGCTCGAAACGGACCCAGGGCTCGAGCTGCCGGGGGATTTCAGCGAGGCGGCGGGGCACGTCGCCGCGCGGCGGATGCTGGAGCGCGCGGTGCGGCCAACCGCGGTGTTCGCCGCCAACGACGGCATGGCGATCGGGGCGCTCTCCGCATTCCGCGAAGCCGGGGTGCGCGTGCCCGAGGACGTCGCCGTGGTCGGGTTCGACGACATTCCGATGGCGCGGTACGTGGAGCCGGCGCTCACCTCGGTGCGGGTGGACATCAGCGAGCTGGGGAAGAACGCCACCGACCGCCTGCTCGATGCGCTGGCCGAGCCCTCGCCCCGCGCGTTACGGCATCACACACTGCCCACGACGCTGGTCGTGCGGCGTTCCTGCGGCGCGCCGCCCCCTGGCGGCGCGGCCCGATAACCACCGCTCACACCCTCGGAGGAACAGCAGCAATGCGGACATCAATCAGGAGACGCTGGCTGGGATGGGGGCTCGCCCTGAGCGGGCTCTGCGTCCTGGGCGCGGGACCGGCCGCCGCGCAAACGACGACCGGCACGATTCGCGGATATGTCAGGGATCAGAATGGCCTGCCGCTCTCCGGTGCCGACATCCAGGCTCGCAACGTGGCCACCGGTGTGCTGCGGACCGCTACATCCAATGCGGAAGGGGCATACGTGCTGCCGGGCCTCGCGCCCGCGACCTACCACGTGACCGCGCGACACATCGGCCATACGCCGCAGATGCGCCGTGAAGTGATCCAGATCGGGGCCACCCTGCTCGCGGATTTCGCCCTGCAGGCCGGGGCAGTGGAGGTGGCCGGCGTGACCGTCGAGGCCGCTCCTCCCAGTCTGGAGACGCGGACCTCGGAAGTGGCCACGAATGTCACGGCGCAGCAGATCGAGCGGCTTCCCACACCCAGCCGCAACTTCCTGGATCTGGCGGCGCTAGCCCCAGGGCTCAGTGTGACGGAAGACCGGGTCAACGGCATCGGATTCCGCACCTTCTCGGGCACCGGCCAGAGCGCGAATTCCTCGAACATCTTCGTGGACGGCACGAGCCTCAAGAACGATCTCACCGGCGGCGGCGTCACCGGTCAGGACGCAAGCCGCGGCAACCCGTTCCCCAGAAATGCCATCCAGGAATACCGCGTCATTACGCAGAACTTCAAGGCAGAATACCAGAAGGCGTCGAGCTCGATCATCACCGCGACCACCCGCTCGGGCAGCAACACCTGGTCGGGCAACGTCCTGTTCGGCTACCAGAACAAGGGCTTGGTCGCGCTCGACACCTTCCAGCGCGCCACCCCGGGCTTCACCAAACCCGACTACACGCGCTCACTCCTCGGGGTGAGCGTGGGCGGTCCGATACAGCGGGATCGGCTGTTTTTCTTCGGATCGTACGAAGGGAATTACCAGAACCGCCAGAATCAGGTGAATTTCGCGCCGCCGACCGGCTTCACCGCGCTCGATACGGTGAACCTCACCCAGTACAACGGCAATTTCACCTCCCCCTTCCGGGAGACGATGCTCTTCGGAAAGTTGAATTACGCCATCAACTCGAACTCCTCGGCCGAGCTCAGCGTCAGCAACCGGCACGAGACCGACGTCCGCGACTTCGGGGTCTTTTGTTGTGGAGTCAACTCCTTCCAGGAAGCGGTGAACTTCCGGCAGAACGTCTCGGTGGCACAGCTGCGCTACAACCGCTTCTGGGGCGCCTGGCTCAACGAAGCCAAGGTGGATTACTCGCGGTTTCGGCGGAACCCGAGTCCCAACGAACCGGGCGTCCCGCAGCGCATCTTCCAGTACAACAATACCGACAACGTACTCGGCAGCAACGCGAGCGCTCAGGATTTCGTCCAGCGGCGGATCGGGTTCCGCGACGACATCACGTACTCGGGCTTCCAGAAGGCCGGCCAGCACGTCTTCAAGGCGGGGGCCAACTTCGACATCGTGGCCTACGACGTGTTCAAGGGCAATGACGAGACGCCGCGGTTCTACTACCGAGACAGCCTGGGCGCCCTCTCCTACGCGTTCCGTTCGCCCTACCAGCTGATCTACGGCACCGGCAACGCGGCGTTGGACAAGACCAACAACCAGATCGGTGCCTACCTGCAAGACGATTGGAGCCCGACGCCACGGCTCACGATCAACGCCGGCGTGCGCTGGGATTTCGAGACGAAGATGATGAACTACGACTACGTGACCCCGCAGAACGTGGTCGACACGCTCACCCGCTACAACGACTCGCTCCCGACGCCGCTCGACCTGAGCCGCTACATCAGCACGGGGAACAACCGCAAACCCTTCGCGGGAGCTCTCCAGCCGCGACTGGGGTTCTCCTACTCGCTGGATCAGGACAACAAGACCACGATCTTCGGCGGTTTCGGCATCTATTACGACCGCTCACTGTTCGACATCTCGGTCGACGAAACGCTCAAGCTGACGCACCCCACGTTCACGATTCAGTTTGCCCACCCCGACTCCACGCCGGGAGCGGGGCAGGCCGACTGGCAGGACTCCTACCTGACCGCCGACAAGGCTACGCTGGACAACCTCGTGCATACCCAGGGCGCGCCGGAGGCCTGGCTGATCGACAGCAAGGTGAAGGTGCCGAAGTCGAGACAGTGGAACCTGGGAATCCGCCGGCTGTTCGGGAACATGCTGGTGACCGCGACGTACGCCGGCGTGCGGGGCGTGGACCAGCTGACGCTCAACTGGGCCAATTTCGGTCTGAACCCGGACGGATCGTGCTGCACCAGCTTCAACCTGGCGGCCCACGGGTTCAGCAACTTCATTTTCTCCACCAACGACGGGAAGACCTGGTACGACGCGTTCACGCTGCAGGTCGACCGGCCCTACCGCCGGGCGAGCGAGAACTTCGGCTGGGGCGCGGGGCTGGCCCTGACCTACGCCACGCGGTCGGTGCAGGGCGTGGACGCGCTCGGGGATCTGTTCGCGTTCCCCAATACGGTGAACATTCCGAAGCATCCGGCCAATGACGAGAAGACCCGTATCGTGGCCAACTGGACGATGGACGTGCCCTACGCCTTCGGGATCCAGTTCAGCGGGCTGATCACCCTTGGCAGCGGCAACCGGCAAGACGTCGGCTGCCCGGTCAGGTTCTGCGGAGTGGCCTACATCCGCGGCGGCTTCACGCCGACGCGATATGGCTTCATCGTTCCGAAGGCGTTCGCCTATCGGAACGTCGATCTGCGGCTGCGCAAGGACTTCCCCAATATTTCCGGGACGACCCTGGGCGTGACCGTCGATCTGTTCAATGCCCTGAACTTCCAGAACTTCGGCTGCTTCAACACGGGCAGTAAGACCGACCCGAACTTCGGCAGGGCGAGCTGCGTGATCAGCGATCCGCGGCGCCTGCAGATCGGCGCCGAGTACAACTTCTAGCCTTCACCCGCGGTGGGGCACCAGTCCGGTGCCCCACCGCACGTCTTGCCGTCCGGGAGTGATGCGATCGATGTCCAAGTCATCCGCCCGGTGGTCGTTGGTCCTCGGGCTGCTGGCGCTCATCGCCTGCTCGGTCAACAGCCCTCCGCCGGGCATCGACCCCGGCTCGCCGCGCGCCCAGGCGTTCCTGGACACCCTCGAGCATCGCACCTTCAATTTCTTCTGGGAGCAAACCAACGCCGCCACCGGCCTCACGCCGGACCGTTGGCCCACCCTCACCTTCTCGAGCATCGCGGCCGTCGGGTTCGCGCTCACCGCCTATCCGATCGGTGCCGAGCGAGGCTACGTCACCCGCGCGCAGGCAGCCGAGCGTACCCTCGCGACCCTGCGCTGGTTCTGGCAGGCCCCGCAGGGCCCGCAAGCGACCGGGATGAGCGGGTACCAGGGGTTCTTCTACCATTTCCTCGACCTGCAGACGGGGCAGCGGTTCCAGACGGTCGAGCTCTCCACCATCGACACCGCGCTGCTGCTGGGCGGGGTGTTGATGTGCCGGGAGTACTTCGACGGACCTGACTCGACCGAAGCGGCCATCCGCGCCACCGCCGACTCGCTCTACCGGCGCACCGATTGGGCCTGGGCCCAGCGCACGGCGCCGCTCGTCAACATGGGCTGGACGCCGGAGAACGGCTGGCAGCCGCTCGACTGGCGCGGCTACAACGAAGCGATGCTGATCTACATCCTGGCGCTCGGGTCGCCCACCCACGCGATCGACTCTACCGCCTGGGCCGAGTGGACCTCGACCTATCAGTGGGGCAGCTACTACGGGCAGGCGCACATCGGCTTCGCGCCGCTGTTCGGCCACCACTACACGCACGTCTGGGTGGATTTCCGAGGGGTGCAGGACGATTACAGCCGCGCGCACGGGCTCGACTACTTCGAGAACTCGCGTCGGGCGACCGTGGCGCAGCGCGCCTACGCGATGGCGAACCCCGGAGGCTGGACCGGCTACGGCGCCGACGTGTGGGGCCTCTCCGCCTCGGACGGTCCCGCGGACGTGACGCTCCCGGTGAACGGCAGCCAGCGCCGCTTCTACACCTACGCCGCGCGCGGCGCCGACTTCACCGAAGTGCGTGACGACGGCACCGTCGCGCCGACAGCCGCGGGCGGGTCGGTGCCGTTCGCCCCCGAGATCGCCGTGCCGGCGCTGATCGCCATCCGGGAGCGCTACGGCGACTGGCTGTTCGGCACCTACGGCTTCCTCGACGCCTTCAACCCCACGTTCCAGTTCTCGGGGCAGGCCAGCGCGGGCAGGATCGTCGCGGGGCGGGGCTGGTTCGACACCGACTACCTCGGCATCGACCAGGGACCGATCCTCGCGATGATCGAGAACTACCGCAGCGACCTCGTCTGGAAGACGATGCGCAAGAGTCCCTACATCGTCCGGGGTCTGCGCCGCGCCGGATTCCGCGGCGGCTGGCTGGATCAGGCGCCGTGAGCGGGCGCGCGCTGCTGGCGTTGCTGCTCATCCCGGCGTGCGCGCCGCGCGAATCGCCCGACACGCTGCGGTTCTGGGCGTTCGGGCGCGAGGGTGAGGTGGTGGCGCAGCTGGTGCGCGACTTCGAGCGCGAGCACCCGGGCGTCCACGTGCGCGTGCAGCAGATCCCCTGGA
>DATICZ010000250.1:0-3487 GCA_035456525.1 Gemmatimonadales bacterium | reverse complement strand
CTGCCGTCGCTGCATGACCTGGAACAGCGGTACATCGTGCGCGTTCTCCAGGTGGCGCGCGGGAACCAGCGGCAAGCCGCCCGTATCCTTGGCATCAGCCGGTGGTCGCTGGCGCGTCGCCTGCGGAAGTACGGTCTACAGCCGCGCACCGCGGCATAAGAGCACAGTCGGTAGCCGAGTCGGTCAGCCGGCGTAGCCGGCGTGGCGTATAGGGGCCTCGCGCGCTCGCCGCGCCGGTCGTACCGCGCCGTCGTCGCCGGGTTGCAGCGCTCGGCCATAGACTGAAGACGCCAACGGCCACCGTTACAGCCACCAGCGGGACCTCAGGGGACGACGCGCGGGCCGCAAGTGCGCGAAAGCGCGAGCGTCCCCGACAGTGCCGACTTGGAACCAGCTCGTTGACTGGCTACGCGAAGTGGACCTGCTGCGGAACGCGAACGCGGCATGAGAAGGGGGCCCCGCCAGGAATCCTTCCTGCGGCGCGGAATCGACATCTGCGCGCACCGGGCCATGTCGAACACCGATTCCGACGCATCCCGAACACCCATTCCGGGGCAAGCCGAACACCGATTCCGACGCAAGCCGAACACCGATTCCGGGCCGCTCGAACACCCTGAGCGGGCGCCGGTAGCCGGGCCGGGGGACACCCCGGAGCGTTGACGGCGCGGGGGACGAACGCCCCCATCGCCACCAAGGAGGTGGCTGATGGCGGGAGAGAGGATCCCCATGCGCAAACTGCGGGAAGTGATTCGGCTCCGACTGGCCTGTGGTCTGTCGGGGCGCGCGATCGCCCAGAGTTGCCGGCTCTCGGTGAGCACGGTGAGCGGCTACCTGGGGCGGGTCGCCGTGGCGAAGCTCGGCTGGCCGCTGCCGGCGGAGCTCGACGACGACACGGTGCTCGAGCGGCGGCTCTTCCCCGACGAGCACCATCCGGCCCGCACGCGGCCCGAGCCCGACTGGGCGGCGATTCACCGCGAGCTCCGCCGCCCACACGTGACGAAGCAGCTCCTCTGGCAGGAGTATCGCGAGGCGCAGCCCGACGGGTACCAGTACAGCCAGTTCTGCGCGCGGTACGCGGCGTGGGCGAAGCACCTCCCGCTCACGATGCGGCAAGTCCACCGGGCGGGCGAGAAGGGGTTCGTCGACTTCAGCGGCGGGAGCCTCCCGATCGTCGATCCGCAGACGGGGGCAACGACACCGGCGACGCTCTTCCTCGCGGTCCTCGGGGCGAGCAACCTGACCTACGCCGAGCCGGTCCTCCACCAGGACCTCCCCACCTGGATCGGCGCCCACGTGAACGCTCTGGCCTACTGGGGCGGCGTCCCGGCCGCCCTGGTGCCCGACAACCCGAAGGTCGGCGTCACGCGTCCCGACTACTACGACCCCGATCTCAACCCGACCTACGCCGAGTTCGCGCAGTACTACGGCACCGTGATCTTGCCGGCTCGCCCCTACCACCCCCGCGACAAGGCGAAGGTCGAACAGGGTGTGCTGCTCGCCGAGCGCTGGATCCTGGCCGTGCTCCGCAACCGGATCTTCTACTCGCTCGCCGAACTCCAGACCGCCGTCGCGCTCTTGCTCGAGCGCCTCAACACGCGCCCGAGCCGCCACCTCGGCCAGTCGCGGCGCGAGCTCTTCGAGGCGATCGAACGGACGGCACTCCGTCCGCTGCCGCCCCGGCCGTACGAATTCGCGCTCTGGACGCGCCCGAAGGTGAACATCGACTACCACGTCGAGTTCGAGGAGCATTACTACAGCGTCCCGTGGCAGCTCCGGGGGGAGCGGCTCGACCTCCGCGCGACGGCGACCACGGTCGAGCTCTTTCAGCACGGGCGGCGCGTGGCGAGCCACGTGCGCAGCTACGTGAAGCATCACCCGACCACCGAGGGCGCGCACATGCCGGCCGCGCATCGCGCGCACCTCGAGTGGTCGCCCTCACGCCTGATCGCCTGGGGCGCGACCGTCGGGCCGGCGACGGCCGCCCTCATGGAGGCGATCATGCAGCAGCGCCCGCATCCCGAGCAGGGCTACCGCGCCTGTCTCGGCCTCATGCGCCTCCAGAAGCGCTACCCGGCCGCGCGGCTCGAGCGCGCCTGTGCCCGCGCGCTGCACTTCCGGGCGTGCTCCTACAAGAGCGTGGTCGCCATCCTGAACCACCGCCTCGACGAGGACGCGCTGCCGACCACCACCGACCCGCCGCGGACGCTTCCTCACCACGGCAACATCCGCGGGTCGCGCTACTACCACTGAGGGGTGGCGGGGCCGTGCGCGCGAAAAACCCGCCCGCGATCGTGGGTAGGGTCGGTCCCCCCCGGGGCCCTCCGGGCCATCTCCGGGGCTCTCACGCGGTCACCTACCATGCTAGCAGAAAGGAGACGGGCACAATGCTCATCGAACAGACGCTCGAGAAACTCACGACTCTACAGCTCCACGGGATGGTCGGCGCGCTCCGCCAGTGGCAGGCGCACCCGCCCGCGCAGCCGCTCACGCCCACGGACCTCGTCGGCCTGCTCGCCGACGCGGAGTGGATCTCCCGGGAGAACCGCAAGCTCACCGCTCGCCTGAAGGCCGCCAAGCTGAAACTCCCCGCGTGCGTCGAGGACATCGACTACCGCCACCCGCGCGGACTCACCAAGACCCTCCTCGTCGACCTCGGCAGCTCGCGCTGGGTGGCCGCCCACCAGGCCGTCATTCTCACCGGCGCTACCGGCCTCGGGAAGAGCTATCTCGCCTGCGCGCTGGCTCACAAGGCGTGCCGCGACGGCTACACCGTCGCCTACCGGCGCGTCGCGCGCCTCTTCGACGAACTCGCGCAGGCGCGCGCGGACGGCACGTATCTTACCGCCCTCCGCCGGCTCGCCAAGGTGCAGGTCCTCGTGCTGGACGACTTCGGACTCGAACCGCTCGGCGCGGCTGAGCGTAAGGTCCTTCTCGAGGTGTTGGAGGATCGGTATGGGATCGGCGCGACGATCATCACGAGTCAGCTCGATCCCAAGAACTGGCACGCCGTGATCGGGGACGAGACCGTCGCCGATGCGATCTGTGACCGGCTCGTGCACGGGGCCCACCGGATCAAACTCACGGGGGAGTCGATGCGGAAAGGCTTGACGAACGGAACGAAGCCAGCGAAGTAGAGCGCCCCAGCGTCGCTACGCTCCGGGGTGTTCGCCTTGCCCGGTCTGGGTGTTCGGCTTCACCTGGAATGGGTGTTCGGCTTCGCCCGGAATGGGCGTTCGACTCGGCCGGAATACGCAGCGAACGAAAGCTTCCCGCTCGAGTCGCGCGCGGAGCGCGTGTAACCCGGCGCTGGAGCGGACCAGCGAATGAGGCGTCGGCCCATTGCCATCTGTCGGTGGGGCGCTGGCCGCTCAGCGCCAGGTCGTTAGCCCCAAGGAGAAGCACCATGTCCTCTTCTCAAACCTCGGCAGCCGGTCTTGAGCTCGTTCGGGCAGAGTCGCAGCACGTCGGCGAACTGGGGAGAATCTAG
>DATICZ010000249.1:0-2181 GCA_035456525.1 Gemmatimonadales bacterium | reverse complement strand
GGCGGCCGGTCCTCCTCGCCACGCCGCACGCCCGCGAGCTCACGAGCAACTACATCGCGGACTACGCCGATCACTATCGCACCGTCCCCGGTTCGCCCCTGCTCCCGGCCGAAGCGTGGCGCGAGCGTCTCGCCCGCTGCGCCGATCCCACCGTGTTCGTGACGCGCGCCGGTGATCGTGACACCCGGGCCGCGCTGGAGCACCTGGCGCTGCTGTTCGCCGATGGTCACTACGCGGCCTACGGCCCGTGCGCGGCTCCCACTTCGTCCTTCGAATCCGCAATCCCCAATCCCCAATCCGCGATCCGGGCGGCAGCGGGGGAGGGCGGCGGTTAGTGTGCGGCATTTTCGGCGTCGTGTCCCTCAACGGCGCCCCGATCGCGCATCCCGATTGTCTCGCGGCGATGGCGCAGTCGCTGGCCCACCGCGGGCCCGATGGCGAGCGCATCGTCGGGCACGATCGCGCCCGCATCGGGGCGCGGCGGCTCGCCATCATGGACCTGACCACGGGCGATCAGCCGTTCCAGAGTCCCGACGGTGCCGTCTGGATGGTGTGCAACGGCGAGATCTACAACTCGCCGGCCTTGCGACGCGAGGCGGAGGGCTGGGGGTACCCGTTCCGATCGCGCGGCGACATCGAGAACATCGTCCCGTTCTACGAGCGGCTCGGCCCGGATGCCGTGACCCGACTCGACGGGATGTTCGGTCTCGCCGTGTGGGACGACGCCCGGGCGCGGCTGGTGCTGGCGCGGGACCGCGCCGGCGAAAAGCCGCTGTTCTGGACGCTGGTCCACGGCGAGCTGCGTTTCGCTTCCGAGGTACAGGCGCTGCTCGTCTTCCCCGATCAACCGCGCCGCCTGGACCAGGAGGCTGCGGCGATGTACGCCGCGTTGGGCTACGTCCCGGCGCCGCTCACGCTGCTGCAGGGAATTCGCAAGCTTCCCCCGGCCCACCTGCTCGTGGCGGAGAGCGGGAGCGTCGCCGTGCGGTCCTACTGGTCTCCCGCGGCCGCGGCGTCGGCGCCGTCACGCTTGCGCGACGCCGCGGCGCTGCGGGAGACGCTGCTCGCCGCGGTGGAGCGCGAGCTGATGTCCGACGTACCGGTCGGCGTGTTCACGAGCGGCGGTCTCGATTCCTCCTTCCTCGCCGGGGCGGCGTCGCGCGTGATGCCGGGAGAGCGAATTCACACCTATGCCGCGCGGTTCACCGCCCGTGGGTACGACGAGAGCGCGTTCGCCGCTGACGTCACCCGTGACATTCGCACGGTGCACCACGAGGTCGTGGCCGACGACGCCGCCCTGCACCGGGCGTTCGAGATCGTCACCGAGCGTCTCGCCGAGCCGGTGGGCGACCCCGCGATCCTGCCGACGTACCTGCTGGCGGAGGCGGCGCGCAACGACGTGAAGGTGGTGCTCTCAGGGGAGGGAGCGGACGAGCTGTTCGGCGGGTACCCCACCTACCTCGGCCACCATCTCGCGCTCGCGTACGGCCGGCTGCCGCGTCCGCTGCGCCACGCCGTTCGGTGGACGGTCGAGCGGTGGCCCGTGTCGAGCGGCAAGGTCCCGTTCGAGTTCCTGCTGAAGCAGTTCGTCGCCGGCGCAGAGCGACCGATGGTGGAGCGGCACTTGACGTGGTTCGGTGCGCTGGGGCCTACCCCGGCGATGGCCGCGGAGCTGGGGCATCGCCTGGAGGGCTTCCCACAGGAGCCGCTGAGCCGGATGCTCTGGCTCGATTTCCTGACATATCTCCCGGACAATCTCCTCGTCAAAGTGGACCGGGGCACCATGCTGGCCTCCATCGAGGCCCGGGCGCCGTACCTGGACCGGGAGGTCCTGGAGCTCGCGCTGCCGGGGGCCGCCCATCTCAAGGTGCGCCGCTTCACCACCAAGGCGATATTGAAGGAAGCGGCGCACGGCGTCGTGCCAGACCGGGTGATCCGGCGGCGTAAGCGCGGGCTCTCGGTGCCGGTGGCCCGATGGCTGAACGCCGGTCTCGCCGACGTGGCCAGCCGGCACTTGGCGCGCCCGCGCCTGTTTCCCGGGGCGCCGACGGCGATGCTGCTGGCCGAGCATCGCGCGGGTACCAAGAACCACGCCCGCCGGCTGTGGCCCATCCTGATGGCCGAGCTGTGGGCGGAACGCTGGAACGTGGAGCCATGAATCGAGCCGAAGCCCTCGCGCTG
>DATICZ010000248.1:0-5180 GCA_035456525.1 Gemmatimonadales bacterium | reverse complement strand
GATGTTATTCGTATTCGTCCTCGCCACGTTCATCGGGCTGGGGGTGATCCGGCGGGTCTCGCGGCTGCTCTACACGCCGCTCATGTCGCTGACGAATGCCATTTCGGCCATCGCGGTGGTCGGCTCGCTCGTCGTGACCGGGGCCGACTACCCGAAGGTGATCCGGATTCTGGGGGGCGTAGCGCTGTTCGCCTCGATGACGAACATCGTCAGCGGCTTCCTGATCACTGACCGCATGCTCAAGATGTTCAAAAAGCAATGATGCACTCCGTCGCGCAGTTCGCGGCCATCGCCGCGACAGCTCTGTTCATCTTCGCGCTGCACTGGATGAACGACCCGAAGACCGCGCGCCGCGGCGTCATCGCTGGCGTCGTGGGCATGAGCGTCGCCGTCGGGGCGACCTGGGTCCAGCCGGAGATCGTGCACCACGGATGGATTCTGCTCGCGATCGGGGCGGGATTTCTGGTGGGCGTGCCGCTCTCGCTCGTCCCCCTGACCGCCGTCCCGCAGCGAACCGCGTTGTCGCACGCCTTCGGCGGGCTGGCCGCCGGGCTCGTGGGCGTGGCGGAATACAACCTGTGGCTCATGGAGTCTCCCGAGCAGATCACCACGTTCCGCATGGCTGCCCTCATCGCCGAGGTGATCCTCGGGTTCCTGACGTTCACAGGCAGCCTCATGGCGACGGGCAAGCTGCAGGAAGTGAAGTGGATCCCGCAGCGCCCGGTGACGTATCCCGGGCAGAACGTCGTCAACCTTGGGGTGCTGGCCGCGGCCATCGTCCTGGGCGTGCTGGTGGTGACGCAGCCGACCGCGCCCTGGGCGCACAACGCGTTCCTGGGTGTGGTGGGTCTGGCCCTGCTGTTCGGGGTGTTGCTGATCGTCCCCATCGGCGGGGCGGACATGCCGACGGTGATCTCGATCCTGAACTCCTACGCCGGGCTCTCGGCGGTAGCGATGGGATTCGTTCTCAACAACAAGCTGCTGGTGACCGCCGGGGCGCTCGACGGCTCGAGCGGTCTCATCCTGTCGATCATCATGTGCCGCGCGATGAACCGGTCGTTCACCAACGTGTTGTTCGGCGCGTTCGGCACCGTGCAGAAGAGCAAGGCGATCGGCGAGCAGAAGGTGTGGAAGCAGGAGTCGCCCGAAGGCGCGGCGCAGCTGCTCGAGCAGGCGGCTCACGTGGTTGTGATCCCCGGATACGGCATGGCCGTCGCGCAGGCCCAGCACAAGGTCCGGGAGCTGTACGACCAGCTCACCAAGCGCGGGGTGACGGTCAAGTTCGCCATCCATCCGGTCGCCGGCCGTATGCCGGGGCACATGAACGTGCTGCTCGCCGAAGCCAACATCCCCTACTCGGCGCTGGTCGAGATGGACGAGATCAATCCGGAGATGCCGCAGTGTGACGTGGCGCTCGTGATCGGGGCGAACGACGTGGTGAATCCGGCCGCGCGCTACGCCAAGGACTCGCCGATCTTCGGCATGCCGATCATCGATGCCGACAAGGCGAAGACCGTGCTGGCGATCAAGCGGAGCAAGAACCCGGGGTTCGCGGGAATCGACAACGAGCTGTACGTGCAGGACAACACCTGGATGCTGTTCGGCGACGCGAAGGGAGTGATCGGCGACCTGGTGAAGCAGTTCGCCGGCGGCGGTATACACTAGCGGTGACCCCCTTCGACGTCACGCTGGCGCTGGTCGGCGTGGTCATCGTCGTGGCCGCGCTGCTGTCCGGAGTCGTGGACCGCTTCCGCGTCCCACAGGTGGCGTTGTTCCTCGCCCTGGGCGCCGCCCTCGGGCCGTTCGGCATGGGCCTGCTCGATTTCGGGCTGACCTCGCCGGTGCTCGAGGGGGTGGCCACGATCGGTCTCGTCCTCGTGCTGTTCACCGACGCCATCGCCCTGGATCTGCGCACCGTCCGCGGCCAGGCCCGGCTGGCGTTTCTGCTGCTCGGTCCCGGAACACTCCTGACGGCGGGCTTCATCGCCTTCGCGGCGTGGGCGCTGCTCGGCCTGACGCCGGCGCTGGCGATCATCCTCGGCGCCGCGCTGGCGTCCACCGATCCGGTCATGATCCGCAGCCTGCTGCGGGGCGAGACCGCCCCGGCCGCGGCGCGGCAGGCGCTGCAGCTCGAGAGCGGACTGAACGACCTCTTCCTGCTCCCCATCGTGCTGCTCGCCATCACGCTCGGTAGTGGGAGCGCCGCCACGACTCCGGTCGGACGGCAGACCGTAGGACTCCTGCTGCTGGGACCGGGGGCGGGTGTGCTCGTCGGTTTCCTGGGTGTGGCAGTACTCGAAGGCGTTCGCAAGCGGGCCGGCGTCCGCCGCGACTACGAATCGATCTACGCCCTGGGGCTGGCCTTCGCGGCGTTCGCCGCCGCCGAGGCGGTGCACGGCAGCGGCTTTCTGGCCGCGTTCGCCGCCGGGCTCACGGTCGCGGGATTCGACGCCGAGCTGTGCGACTGCTTCGTGGACTACGGGCAGGCGACCGCCGAGATGTTCCTGCTGTTCACCTTCGTGGCCTTCGGCGCCTCGCTGGTGTGGACGGGACTCGAGGTGATCGGGTGGCGCACGCTCGGGTTCACGCTGGTGGCGCTGTTCGGCCGCTCCCTGGTGCTCGCCGTGGCGCTGCGGCGGCAACCGCTGGACGCTCGCAGCCGGCGGCTGATCGTATGGTACGGGCCGCGGGGACTCTCGTCGCTCCTGCTCGTGCTGCTCCCGGTGTTCGCCGGAGTACCGGGGGCGGTGGGGCTCTTTCCCGTAGCGGCGCTGGTCGTTCTCGCGTCGGTCGTCATCCACGGGGGAGCGATGATGATCGGGGACGGGGGACGTGGGAGGAGGGACGAGTTGGGGGACGGGGGAAGAGGGAAGGGGGAAGGGGCCACGCCGCTCCCCGGGGGCGACAAGATCACGCTGGATGAGGTGAAGCGCCTTCAGTCGCAAGGCGAGCGGGTGGTGCTGCTCGATGTGCGAAAAGAAGGGGCCTGGCGGGAGTGTGCAGTGAAAGCGCAGGGCGCGGTGCGGTTGCCGCCCGACAACGCCCGCACCCGTGCCGCGGAGCTGGCGTTGCCCCGTCACGACTGGCTCGTCGCCTACTGCGCCTGAAACAACGAAGCGACAAGCGCCCGGGTGGCGCGAGAGCTGCGGCAGGCGGGATACGAGAAAGCCCGGGCGCTGGTGGGCGGTTGGGCGCTCTGGGAAGCGGCGGGGATGCCGACCGAAAAAAAGACGTCGAGCTGACTACGTCGAGCAAAGACGTCGAGCTGGGACGTTAGATACGTCTTTGCTCGACGTCCTTGCTCGACGCCTCTGCCTATCTGGTCCACCGATTATTTGCTCGATTCTCGTCCGGCAAAACGGCCGTCGGATCCAGAACCACGCCCGTCACCGGTTTCTGCGTCGCGAACCGCGCCGTGAACCGGTCCCCCAGGTACCACATCTCGACCGGCAGAACCTTCGTGTCGGTGGTTCCGTCGGCGTAGCGCAGCTGCAGGGTGACGGGGAGCACCATCTGGGCCCGGTTCGACAGGAAGATGTAGGTCGAGTCGCGGCCCACGGCTCGCACCGAGTCCACCGCCTGGTCGAGCCGAGCGGTCGTGAAGATCCACTCGCGCCAGAACCAGTCGAGGTCCCGGCCGGAGACGTTGGCGATGGTGCGGAAGAAGTCCGCCGGCTGCGGGTGTTTGAACTTCCAGCGCCGCACGTACTCACGCATGGCGCGCTCGAAGGTCTCGCGACCGAGCACCTGATCGCGCAGCACGGTGAGCATCAGCGCCGGCTTCTGGTAGGCGCCCCACGCCAGGTCGCGCTGCTCGACCGGCTTGGTGATGAGCGGCTGCTCTCGCCCGGGAATGTCGGAGACCTCGTGGGCGGTGAGCAGCTCGCGGCGGACCGTATCGCCGTAGGCGGTGCCCTTGAAGTACCCTTCCGCGCCGTCGTAATCGATGTAGGTGTTGAATCCCTCGTCCATCCAGGGATACCGCCGCTCGTCCGAGCCGACCATCATAGGGAACCACTCGTGCCCGAACTCGTGCATCAGCACCCAGAACTGGTCCTCGCGCTTCGCGATCGACGGCACGAAGGTGAGCATCGGGTACTCCATGCCCTCGATCAGGCCCTCGACCGTCGTCGCGTGGGGCCAGGGATACATCCCCCAGGTCTCGCTGAAGTGCTGGATGGTGAAGCGGGCCATGCGGTTCGCTTCTTCCCACGGCGCGGCGGTCGGCCGGTAGAACGTGTTGATCTGGATACCGTTCCAGCCGCTCGCATCCCAGCGGAAGTCGGGAGAGGCGGCCCAGGCGAAGTCGCGTACGTTGCCGGCCGTGAAATGCCAAGACTTGGTGCCGGTCGTCGGCCGTGCGCCGTTCGCGGTCGCCTCGGCCTTCGTGACGACCTGCACCCGCTCGGCCGCCGTCTTCGCCTGCTCGAGCCGCTGCCGGATCCCCGGCGACCAGACCTCGGTGGGGTTCTGTACGGTGCCGGTCGCGGCCACGAGGTAGCCCGCCGGCAGCGTCAACGTCACGTCGTAGTCACCGTACTCCAGGTAGAACTCCCCGGCGCCGATGTACGGCAGCGGATTCCAGCCGTTGACGTCGTCGTACACGACGAGCCGCGGGTACCACTGGCCGATCTCGTAGAGCCGGTTCCCGATGCGGCCCATGCGGCCGCCGCCGTAGGGCGGGACGGGAAAGTGCCAGGCGACGTCGAAATCGATCGCCGCCCCGGGCGCGAGCGGCGCCGGCAGGTCGACGCGCATCATCGTGCCGTACTCGGTTCGGTCGAGCTCCTTCCCACCCGCGGCGCAGCGGTCGATGGTGATTCCGCCGATGAACCCCTTGCCCGTGAAGTCGAACACCGCGCCGCCGGCGAAATGGAGGGGTGGCTGATTCAGCTGGTAGGTCACGCTGTTCTTCGCGAAGATGTTCTGCTCGATCTGAATCCACACGAACGCCAACGTGTCGGGCGAATGGTTGACGTAGTGGATCGTCTCGGTGCCGGTGAGCAGGCTCGGTCCCGTGTCGAGCGTGGCGCGGATCGTGTAGCTGGCCTCCTGCTGCCAGTAGTCGGCCCCGGGAGCGCCGCTGCTCGAGCGCACGCGGCTGGCCGCCGGGAGCGGGAGCGCGCGGAAGCGGGAGGTGTCGGAGACGGATTGCTGGAGCGCCAGGGAAGCGGCGGTGA
>DATICZ010000247.1:0-7441 GCA_035456525.1 Gemmatimonadales bacterium | reverse complement strand
ATCCCGAACACCACCGCCATGGCCATCCGTCGCCGCATACGAACCTCCTCGAGGATCCTGCTGCTCACCCCTGCGTCGCAAACAATCCCGACAACGCGCCTTCGCCGCTCGGCATGTTCCCCCGGCTGGCCAGCGCCTCCTGCTCCGCGCGTTCGACCTCCGCCGTGACCTCGGCCTCCACGTCGCCCAGCTCCCGCTCGGTCCAGCCGTCTTCCTTCAGGTATTCCTCGTACAGCCCGATCGGATCCCGCTTCCCCCACTCGGCGAACAGCTTCGCGGGAAACGTCTCCCGGGCCTCGCGCTCGTCGTGGGTCGCGTGGCCGCCCATCCGGAACGTCTCGGCCACGAGCAACGCCGGTCCCTGCCCCGCGCGGCAACGGTCGGCCGCCAGCTTCGTCGCCGCCCAGGCATCGAGCACGTTGTTGCCGTCGAACTCGAGGCCCCACATGCCGTAGGACGCCGCCCAGTCCGTGAACGTCCCCGGGAGGTGGTGCTGCTCGAGGCGGGTCCCCAGCGCCACCTGGTTGTTCTGCACGATGAAGATCGCGGGCAGGCGCTGCACGGCCGCGAAGTTGGTGCCTTCGTGCGCCGCGGCGGTCTTGGTGGACCCGTCTCCCACCCAGGTGAGCGCCACGCGGGGCTCGCGTTTCATCTTGAACGTCAATGCGACACCTGCGACCACGGGGACCACGTCGCCCACGTGCGAGATCGGCTGCAGCACGCCCGCCGCCAGATCACCCAGGTGCAGGTCGCGCCCGCCGGAAGGCGAGTCGGCGGTCGCGAGGTAGGCACGCAGCGCCTGGGCGATCGGCATCCCCATCTCGATCACCGCCCCGGCGTTGCGGATCATGGGCGCGACGATATCGCGGTCGCGCTCCAGCGCGTGCACCGGCCCGACGGTCGTCGCTTCCTCACCCGTGCCGAGCCACGCTTTCGAGATGACGCCGGTGCGGACCCAGCGTTTCAGGGTGACGTCGTGGAGCCGCGTGCGGACGAGCCCCGCATAGAGGGCGCGCCGCCCGTCCCGGTCGAGGCGCGCGACCAGCGCGGCCCGCTCGGACTGCCGCTCGATCGTCTGACGGAAGGCGCGAACGAGGGCGGGGTCGGGCTGCCAGGAGAGGTACTCGGGCGGATCGAAGGCAGGGAAGCGCTTCATGGGCGACCGCTTACCTGAGCTTCTCCTTCAGCTTGCCGAACAGCCCGCCCCCGCCGCCGGTCGCACCGCCACCGCCGGTCTCCGCCTCGCTCAGGGCCTCGGCGAAGGCGAGGGTCGTGGGAAAGCGGTTATCGGGATTGGTTTCGAGCGCCTTGGCGATCGCCTTCTCGAGGCTCGCGGGTAGGTCGGGACGCAGAGTGCGGAGCGGCGTCGGGCTGCCGCGCAGCCGCGCGATCATCATCTCCTGGGCGTTGCGTCCCTGGAACGGCAGCTTGCCGGTGAACATCTCGAACGCCACGATGCCCAGGGCGTACACGTCGGAGCGGGCATCGAGCGCCTTGCCGCGGATCTGCTCCGGGCTCATGAACTCCGGTGTGCCGAGGATGATGCCCGTGGCGGTGAGTTTGGCGATCGAGGGATCGGCGCGGCGCTCCTTGGCCAGTCCGAAGTCCATCACCACCGCGCGGTCCGAGCCGTCCTCGTTGGGCTCCAGCATGATGTTCTCGGGCTTGAGATCGCGGTGCACGATCTGCAACGAGTGGGCGTGCTCCAGCCCCGCGCACACCTGACGCAGAATGGACAGGCCGTGGGCCAGATCCATCGGGCCTTCCCGGACCTCACGATCGGAGAGCAGCTCGCCGTGGAGGAACGGCATGACCAGGTAGATCAGGCCGTCCTCGGACTCCCCCAGCCGGAGAATGCGGCAGACGTTGGGGTGATCGAGCCGCATCGCCAGGCCCGCTTCCCGCCGCAGACGCTCGACCGAGCTCTTGTCGCTCGCGAGCTTCGGGGAGAGCACCTTGATGGCCACTTCCTGGCCGGTCGAGATCTCCTTGGCGAGGTACACGTAGGACATGCCGCCCTCGCCGAGCTTCTTCATCACCTGATAGCGTGCGTCGAGCATCTGGTTGGAGAGGGTCGACGCGCGATCCAGGGAGGGCGGCGGCTTGATGGGCGGCGTGCGGACGGCCGTGGCAGCGCCGACCGGCGTCCGGGGAGTCCCCGGCGGCGGGCCGTGCGGGGTGGGCGAGGCGGGAACGGGGGTCGCGGGGGCCCCCTGCACGTCCACCAGCATCGAGCCGTCCCTGGGGCAGAAGCGGGCGGAGTCGGAGTAGACGGTCTTGCACTTGGGACAGCGGCGCTGACTCATTCACGTACCCGATTGCGGCCTTCGTTCTTGGCGCGGTAGAGGGCCTGGTCGGCCAGTGCGATGAAGCTGTCGGCGCTGGTGACCCGGTCGTTGGGAAAGCCCGCGAGCCCGATACTGACCGTCAACTGCAACGGTTCCTCGCCCGCCGGGGCGAAGTCGCGCACGGCGATCTTGCCACGGACGCGCTCGGCGAACACCCCGGCGCCGCGCAGCGTCGTTTCGGGCATCACGACGACGAACTCCTCGCCGCCGTAGCGCGCGACGAGGTCCACCGACCGGGCCTCATGGCGCAGCATCTCACCAACTTGCCGCAACACCGCGTCGCCCGCCAGATGCCCCCGCCGGTCGTTGATTTGCTTGAATCGGTCGAGGTCGGCCAGCAGGATGCTGAGATAGAGGTTGTAGCGCCGAGCCCGGTCCAGCTCGGCGGCGAGGGCCTCGTTCAGCGCGCGGCGGTTCAGCGTGCCGGTGAGCGCGTCGGTGGCGGCGAGCTGCTCGAAGCGGCGCTTGTCGAGCACCGCCGTTTCAAAGTCGTACGCCTTCTCGATCGCCGCCACCGCAGCTTCGATGACCGACTCCGCGAAGCGCGCGTCGGCCGGCGTGAGCGCGGCGTCCACCTCGGTCGTGCGCAGGAAGAACACGCCCACCTGCCGGTCCCGCATGTCGAACGGAATCGCGACCGCCGAGCGCGTCGGCACGAGGATGCGCTCCGCCTGCCAGCGGGTGCGCTCCCGCACGTACATCGGATCGGTGGCGACGTCCGCGACGAGCACCGAGCTGCTGCTCGCCAGCGCCTGCTCGATCTCCGGGTAGCGCGCCATCTCGATCTCGAGATTGCGCAGCATCGGGTTCTCGAACGAGGCGACGACCGTTCCCGTCTTGTCTCCCGCCTTCGCGATCACGATCGAGCACTTCGAGATGTTGAGCACCCGGGCCACGCGCCGCACCAGGATGTGGTAGATCTCCTCGGGTTTGAGCGAATCCGTGATCTCGTGCAGGATCTCGACCATGGCGGCGCGGTTCTTCGCCTCGCCGCGCGCCTCGGCGACCGCCTTGCCGAGCCGGAGGTGCGCCTCGACGCGCGCCAGCAGCTCGCGCGCGCGCACCGGCTTGGCGATGAAGTCCGAGGCGCCCAGGCCGAGCGATTTCACGGCGGCGTCCTCCGGGTCCATGGACGACAGCATGAGCACCGGCAGATCGCGGAACCGGTCGTCTTCCTTGAGGAGACCCAGCAGCGCCAGCCCGTCCACCTTGGGCATCATGATGTCGAGCAGCAGCAGCTGCGGCCGCTCGGCGGCGACGAGCGACAGCAGGTTCTCGCCCCCGAGGCTCGTCACCACCTCGTAGCCGCTCTTCTTGAGGATGAAGGAGAGCGTCTGGACCAGCGTCTCGTCGTCGTCCGCCAGCAGGATCTTGGTCCCCGCAGCGGTCGGCGGGGGAGATATCGGGGGGGGAGCCGTCACGAGCGGCGCCTGTCTTCGAGCAGCGCGGGGTCCACGTTGCCGCCGCTCACCACGAGCACCAGCGGCGGGCGGCGGTATTGCTCGAGCAGCCCGGCCCGCAACGCGGCGGTTGTGGCGGCCCCAGAGGGCTCCACCATCAGCCCGCACTGCTGGTGCAGGAAGAACACCGCCTCGCGGATGGCGTCATCGGTCACGGTCACGACCCCCGCCAGCCGCTGCCGGTGCTGCTGCAGCACTTCGAAGGGAAGCTCGCCGACCGATAGCGTGATGAGGCCGTCGGCGATGCTGGCGGTGCGCTCGAGTGTGACGGGATGACCGGCTTCGAGCGAGCGGGTGAGCTTGGGTGCGCCGGCGGGCTCGACCCCGACGACGCGCGCCTGACTCCCCGCGGCCGCGAGGCCGCGCGCCACCCCGGAGATCAGGCCGCCGCCGCCCACCGGGACCACCACCGTCGCGACGTCGGGCAGGTCGGCGGCGATCTCCAGGCCGACGGTGGCCTGGCCGGCGATGATGTCGGGATGGTCGAAGGGCGGCACGACGGCGAGCCCGTCGCGCGCCGCGATCTCGAGCGCCGCAATGCGGCGGTCTTCCGAGGTGCGGCCGGCGAAGACCACTTCCCCACCCCAGCGTTTCACGCCCTCGACCTTCACCGCGGGGGCGGTCTCCGGCATCACGATCACCGCCCGCACGCCGAAGCGCTGCGCGGCATAGGCCACGGCCTGCCCGTGGTTGCCGGAGGAAAACGTGATCACGCCCCGGGCGCGGGCCGCGTCGCTCAGCTTGCGGATGGCGTTGTAGGCACCGCGGATCTTGAAGGCGCCCATCGGCTGCCGGCTCTCGAGCTTGAGCCAGGCGTCGAGCGCTGCCACGTACTGCAGCGGCGTCCGCACGGCGACGCCCTCCAGAGCCCGAGCCGCCTCGGCGACCTCCCGGTCGGCGATATCGGTGATCACGTCAGCGCTTCTTCTTCGGCTTGGGCTTCGGCTTGGCCGCCTTCGTCCCCTTCGCGGGCGGCGGCGTCTCGTCGTCGTCGTCCTCGCCCGCGGCGTCCACTTCGTCCTCCTCCTTCACGATGCGGGCGACGTCCACGACGAGGTCGCCCGGCGTGAGGTTCATCACCTTCACGCCCTGCGTGTTGCGCCCCGAGATCCGGATGCCCTCGACCGGCACGCGGATCACGATGCCCTTCTTGGTGATCATCATCAGCTCGTCGTCGGGCAGCACTTCCTTCAGGGCGACCACGTCGCCCGTCTTGTCGCTGCGCTTCAGGGTGATGATGCCGCGGCCGCCGCGGTGCTGGACCCGGTACTCGTCCAGCTCGGAGCGCTTGCCCATGCCCTTCTCGGTCACGGTGAGCAGCGTCGACGAGCGGCGGATGATCACGAGGTCGATCACCTTGTCCTTCTTGTCGAGCGCGATCCCCCACACGCCGGTGGCGGTACGGCCCATGTCCCGCACGTCCTGCTCGTGGAAGCGGATGCTCATGCCGTGCTTGGTGGCCATGACCACGTCGTTTTTGCCGTCGGTCACCTGGACGTCGATCAGCTCGTCGCCCTTCTCGATGTTGATGGCCCGGATGCCCGAGGTGCGCGGGTTGCCGAACTCCGAGAGGCGGGTCTTCTTCACCACGCCTTCGCGGGTGATGAAGAACAGGAACTGGTCCTCGGAGAATTCCCGCACCGGGACGAGGGCCGCCACCCGCTCGTCCGGCTTGATGGCGATGCAGCTCAGGATCGGCTTGCCGCGGGCGGCCCGCGCCGCCTGCGGGACCTCGTGCACCTTGAGCCAGTAGCACTGCCCGCTCTGCGTGAAGAACATCACGTAGTCGTGCGTCGACGCGATGAACAGGTGCTCCAGCCAGTCGTCTTCCTTGGTGTGGGCGGCGGTCACGCCCCGGCCGCCGCGCCGCTGGCGCCGGTAGGAAGACGTCGGGAGCCGCTTGATGTAGCCCCCGTGCGAGACCGTGATCACCATGTCCTCCTCGGCGATCAGGTCCTCGATCGAGAACTCTCCCTGGTCGGCCACGATCTCGGTGCGACGCTCGTCGCCGAAACCGTGGGCCAGCTCGGTGAGCTCCTCCTTCAGAATCTTCATGCGCCGCGGCTTGGAGGAGAGGATCTCCTTGCACTCTTTGATGAACCGGCGGACTTCGCGCAGCTCCTCCTCGAGCTTGGTGATCTCGAGGGCGGTGAGCCGGGCCAGTCGCATGTTGAGGATTTCCGCCGACTGCCGCTCGGAGAGCTTGAACCGCTTGCGCAGGGCGGCGTCGGCCGAGGGCACGTCCTTCGCCTTGCGGATGATCTTGACGACCTCGTCGATGTTGTCGACCGCGATCTTCAGGCCCTCCAGGATGTGCTCGCGGTCCTGGGCGCGCTTCAGATCGAACTCGGTGCGGCGCACGATGACCGTGTGCCGGTGCTCGATGAAGTGCTCGAGCAGCTCCTTCAGGTTCATCTCCTTCGGCACGCCGTCCACGAGGGCCAGCATGATCGCGCCGAAGGTGGTCTGCATGGCGGTGTGCTTGTACAGCTGATTCAGGATCACCGCGGGCATGGCCTCGCGCTTCAGCTCGATCACGACGCGCATGCCTTCGCGATCCGACTCGTCCCGGATGTCGGAGATCCCTTCCAGCTTCTTGTCGTTGACGAGCTGCGCGATATTCGCGATCAGGTTCGCCTTGTTGACCTGATAGGGGAGCTCCGTGACGACGATCTGCTGCTTGCCGGTGGATTCCCGCTCTTCGATCACCGCGCGGGCGCGCACGATCATCCGCCCCCGCCCCTTCTCGTAGCACTCCTTGATCCCCTCGCGCCCGTAGATGATGCCCGCAGTCGGGAAATCGGGACCCTTGATGAACTTCCGCAGGTCCTTCACGGCGGCGTCGGGGTGGTCCGCCAGATGGACGATGGCCGCCACCACCTCGCTCAGGTTGTGCGGCGGGATGTTGGTCGCCATCCCCACCGCGATCCCGGCGGAGCCGTTGACGATGAGATTCGGCAGGCGGGCCGGCAGGACCGTGGGCTCCTGCAGGCGGTCGTCGAAATTGGGGACGAAATCGACGGTGTTCTTGTCGATGTCCTCGAGCATCGTCATCGCGATGCGCGACAGGCGGGCTTCCGTGTAGCGGTACGCCGCGGCGGCGTCGCCGTCCACCGAGCCGAAGTTCCCCTGCCCGTCGATCAGCGGATAGCGCAGCGAGAAGTCCTGCACCATGCGCACGAGCGAGTCGTAGACCGCGATGTCGCCGTGCGGGTGGTATTTGCCCAGCACGTCGCCCACCACCGTCGCGCTCTTCTTGTAGGGGCGCCCGGGCAGGAGCCCCAGCTCGTTCATGGCGTAGAGGATGCGACGGTGGACCGGCTTGAGGCCGTCGCGCACATCGGGCAGCGCGCGCTGCACGATGACGCTCATCGAGTAATCGAGGAACGACTCCTTCAGCTCGTCCTCGATGAGCCGCGGCAGGATACGTTCTCTCGCGTTGGGTGCGGTCATTGGGAGCCGTCAGCTTTCAGCGGTGAGCCGTCAGCTGGTATAGTAGATGTGGTTGAAATGCGTCGTAAGTGACTGGAAAGTAATTACTTAGATACCAAAACGCAACGCCGCAGCGGCGCGCCGAGGTGGGCTATTTTGCGGCGTGCCACGGCTCTTGATGACCCTGGGTCGCGCCCTCGG
>DATICZ010000246.1:0-10501 GCA_035456525.1 Gemmatimonadales bacterium | reverse complement strand
AGCGAGGCGTCGAGGATGACTCTGGCCGTCGATCTGGTGCCGCCCTCCTGGCGGTGCTGCCGCAGGCGGCGTACGACGTTCTCGATGTCGATGATCGCATCGTCGACGATGTCGCCGAGGGCTATCACGAACCCGGCCAGCACCATCGTGTTGACCGTCGCCTCGCGCAGGTACAGCACGATCGCACCGGCCAGGAGCGACAAGGGGATCGCCACGACGCTGATCAGGGCGGGACGCCAGTCGAACAGGAAGAAGGCGAGGACCACGACCACGAGCACGCAGGCGATCAGCAGGGCCCTGTTGAGATTGTGGATCGACAGCTCGATGTAGGTGGCCGGCCGGAAGATCTTGGAATCGATTTCGACTCCGGGAAGCCCGGGCGCCAGCTCCGCCAGCGCCGCTTCCACGCCGCGAGTCACCTCGAGCGTGTTCGCCCACGGGAGCTTCTCGACAATCAACATGAGGCCGGGACCGTCGTTGATGACGGCATCCCCGACCATCGGCCATGTATCCCACAGCACGTTGGCGACGTCGCCGAGGCGCACCATTCTGCCGTTGACGACCTGAATGGGGATTTGGGCCACGTCCTCCGGATTGATCACCGGCTGGACGTGCAGCATCGGGAGCCGCTGATTGGGGGTGTCAATGAACCCCTCGGTCTGCGTCTTCGCCGAGCTCGAATACGGCACCAGCCCGAAGTCGAGGGTCTCGGAGGTGACCTCGTGGATGCGGTTCATGGATATGCCGGCTCGGCGCGCCCGCTCCGGATCGATCTGGATCGTGAACATCTTGATCCGCTCGCCCCACATCGGCACGTTGGCGACACCGGGAACCTGGAGCAGGCGAAACTTGATCGTCCAGTAGGCGATCATCGACAGGTCCATCAGGTCGTACTTCTTCGACGACAGCCCGATCTTCATGACCCGGCTCGTGGCCGAGAGCGGCTGCAGCATCACAGGCGCCGCCGTCGCCGAGGAGGGCAGGTTGGCGATCGCCAGATTGAGACGCTCCTGGACCAGCTGGCGCGCATGGAGGAGGTCGGTGCCGCGCTTGAACTGGAGCACGATCTGGGAGAGCCCGTTCACCGACCGGGACCGCACCACGTCGAGCTCGGGCGTGCCCATGAGCACCAACTCCATCGGGTTGGTGATCTGCTCCTCGACCTCGGCGGAGGACATCCCCTGTCCTTCCGTCTGCACTTCCACCTTGGGCGGTGCGAACTCCGGAAAGACGTCCACCGGCATGTGTCTCAGCCGCGAGATTCCGAAGAACATCAGCGCCGCAGCTCCGGCGACCACGAGGTACCGGAACTTCAGGCTCGACGCCACGATCCATTGCATCATTGGAGGCAGTCTCCCTCAGCAGTCAGAGGCCAGGCTCAGCCGTCAGTGGCCAATCTCGAATTCCGCTCCGAACAATTCCTGCCCGCCTACCGTGACCACCTGCGTACCCGCCGGTGGACCCTCCGTCAGCACCGCCTGGTCGCGCTCGATGTAGTCCACCATGATGCGCTGGCGGATGTAGACGAGGTTCTCGGGGCTGGTGTACACCCAGGTATCGCCCTTCGTGTCGTACAGCACCGCCGCATAGGGGATGATCGAGCGCAGCCCCGACCGCGTGAGCTGCGGCCCGCCCACGGTGACCGTCTTGATGTCGAGCCGCTGCGCGGCCCGCTCGGTCAGCGTGATGCGGCTGACCTCCTGTCCCTCGATGTGCTCGATCTTGGCCGGCTGCACCTTGGCGGCCGTGGCGGTCTTGTGGCGACACCCCGCGAACAGCGCACCAGCCACGAGTGGTGCCACGACCATCCATCGATTCCGACGCAACATGGGATATCCTCCTCAGCAGGTTGTCTCTGACGCTCTTCTCATCCCTGTCACTGCGTACCACCCGCATCGATCTGCCGCCGGCGGTGCCGGTATACCAGGAAAATCACGAGCCCCAACACGAGCGGCCCGCCAATGGCGTACGGCAGTACGCCGCCGGGGTTCAGCTTGGTGAACGGTGTCACGGTCAGGTGGATCCCCGGGCTGGCGACCGGATGACTGGTGGCCTTCGGACCCCCGGGTGCGGGAATGACGACCATGTACACCATGAAGTCGCCATCCAGAATGGCGTTGATCCGCCAATTGAGCGTCACGGATTGACCCGGGGCCAGCCGCTCGGTGTACTGCGTGCGTTGCGGCGACCAGTCCTCCGGATCGACCACGTCACCCTGCGCGTTCAGATTGATGATGTTCATCGCCACGATCAGCGCGGGCGACGGCTCCGTCCCGGTATTGGTGACCACCGTGTTGTAGAGCACCGTGGCCCCGGCCCTCACTTCCGCGGCATCCATATCGATCGATACCTGGAGCGGCGCGGACACCAGGCCCTGCACCACCGGGGCCTGCTCGGCCTCCACTGCCTGCGCCACCAGTGACCGAGCGCCCAGGACGCCCATGAGGGAGACGAGCAGCGCCAATCCCAAGGCACGCCCGCTTCCAGCGAACCGGAGCCGGCTCGCGCGTCCCGGCTCCAGGCGCAGGCCGGGACTGGCGTACCAGAACAGCAACACGAAGATGAACACCGCGAACAGCACGGGTGATACGAGCCAGCTCCGCGCTCGCTCCAGCGTCCAGTTGTTCACGAGAATGCTGGCGAGAAACACGCGCGGAGCGCCGATCGGATTCGCCTTCTGGAACAACAGTCCCATAAACCCACCCTGGGCATGGCCGGACAACGTGGTTGGCAGGAGAAACATCAGGTAGAGCAGGAGACTGAGAAACAGGCTGGTCTTGTTGTTACCGCTCCAGAAGCTCACCACCATCCCCAGCGCCGTGAAGGCCGGGGTCAGAATGGTCCCCAGCACGGCGCCCCAGAACACGGCCTGGCCGAACACCTCGTCCCCCTGCGACAGCACGCGCATGTACGGGACGGCGATCGCCAGGGCCACGGGCCAGGGCGAGACGGCCGCGAAGAATTTCCCGACGACGATCTGCCGGCGACTCGCCGGAGTGAGCAGCAGCGCCTCCAGCGTGGCACGGTCCCGCTCGCCGCTCAGGCTGTCCGCCCCGATGATCAGGCCCATGAACACGCCGACCACCATGACGAGCTTGAGCAGCTCGTACACCATCTCCTTCGGCGGCATGAAATTCTGGGCGCTGCCCTTGGCGGTCATGTACGTATAGATGCTCACCAGGACCGTGTAGGCGATGATCAGGTTCAGCGCCCGCCCGCCGATCCAGATCTCGCGCAGCTCCTTCTTGCACACGAGCCACCACGTGTTCATTCGGATTCCTCCGCGGACTGAGGGCGGATCGCGTCGCGTGGGCCGGCCGGGGTCGTGTTCATGACCGTGGATGGGATCGGAGCGCGGGTACCGGTCTCCCGGAGGTCCAGCGACGCCAGACCGACCGGAACCAGGCTGCCGTACCCGCTTCGAGACGCAGGCTGTGGGCACCGTACGTGAACAGCAACGTCAGGACCAGCACGGGGAACAGTGCGGGCAGCACGAGCTTGAACCACACTTCGGCCGCCTGCCGGCCCAGGGCGAGCACATCCCCGAGAAAGCTGGCCGCCGCATTCCAGGGGTTGATCCAGTTGTACAGGGCCGCCCGTTTGAGCTCTGCGGCCGTCGCGGTCCGACCGGGCCGGGCCAACTCGGTCGGGATGAGCATCAGGAGGAATAGTCCGAGGCTCACGAGCATGCTGCTCTTGTTGGTGTTGCACCAGAGACTCACGAGCATTCCCAGGGCGGCCACTGCCGGGGCCAACAGGGACCCCACGACACTGCCCCAGAGCAGCGCCTGGCCGAAGACCGGATCGCCCTTGGAGAGCACCGCCCAGTAGGGAATGCTGATCGCCAGTGCCACCGGCCAGGGCGATACGGCGGCGAGAAGCTTGCCGAGCATGAGCTGCCCGCGATTCGCCGGGGTCAACAGCAACGCTTCGAGCGTGCCTCGCTCCCGCTCGCCGCTGATGCAGTCCGCGCCGATCAGCAGGCTGATGAACAGGCACACCGCGATGGACGCCTTGACGATCTCCAGGACCATTTCCTTCCGGGGCAGCAACTGCACTTCCGCGTTGCTGGCGAGCAGGAACGAGAACAACCCCAGCAGGATGCTGTAGATCAGGATCAGCTGCAGTGCTCGCCCGCCGATCCAGAGGTCGCGGAGCTCTCGCGAGAGGACGACCCACCAGGCGGGTTTCACTTGATGCCTTCCGCCGTCAGGTTGAGGAACACGTCCTGGAGCCGGCCGCCCTGGGGTTCGAAGCTCAGGACTGTGATGTCGGCGCGGATCAGAGTTTCCAGGATCCGGTTGTTGATGCGAGGCTGTTCCGCCGACTCGGAGTCTCCATCCAGCTCCACGCGCAGCCAGCCGGCATTCCCGCCAGCCTCGGTCGCGCTCTTGACGGCCGGGATCGTTTCCAGCGCCCGCAGCGATTCCTCGACCGAGGAGGAGGGGACCCGTACACGGACGACGTTCTGCTCGGCGCGCCCGATCACGTCGGCCACGTGTCCCGAGGCCACGACCTCGCCGGCGCTCAGGATGACCACTTCATCGCACACCTGCTCGACCTCCGGCAGCAGATGGCTGCACAGGATCACCCCGGCGTTCCGCTCCCGGGCGATCTTGCGCACCAGCTCACGCAGCTCCTGCTGACCTCTCGGGTCCAGCCCGAGGGTGGGCTCGTCGAGAAAGACCACCGCGGGGTCGTTGACGAGCGCGCGAGCGATGCCCAGCCGCTGCCGCATGCCGTGACTGTAGGTCCCGATGAGCGACTTGGTCCTCCGCCCCAGGCCCACCTCGTCCAACAGGGCCAGCCCGTGTGCACGGGCATCCTTGGATGAGCGGCCGTACAACTGCCCGAAGAACGACACGTACTCGATCGCGGTCATCTGCTTGGGGAGCCCGAAGGTCTCCGGCAGTACTCCGATGCGCCGGCGGATTCTCTCCGGGTGCTCGTGCCCGATGCCGTCGACCGTGAACCGGCCCGAATCGGGCCGCAGGATCGTCGTGAGAATCCGGATCGAGGTCGTTTTCCCCGCTCCATTGGGCCCGAGAAACCCGAGCAGCCGTCCGGCCTTGAGGGAGAAGGTCAGCCCTCGCAGCGCCGGCCGGGGTCCATAGGACTTGCGCAGCTCCTGCGCCACGAGGACGTCGGCCGCCTGGCTCTCAAGCATGGATGCCATCCCTCCGTACAAGCCGGATAATGTCGTCGCGCATGTAATCCCTATGCCCCGGCCGCCGCGGCCTCGGTCAGGCCGAGGTCCGGCTCGCGGCGCCCGCCAAACCGCAGGTACAGGGCGGGGACGACGTGCAGGCTGAACAGCGTCGCGGTGACGAGGCCACCGAGTATGACCGCCGCGATCGGGTGGACGATCTCGAGGCCGGCGCCGTTGCCGAGTACGATCAGGGGCAGCATCGCCGCCGCCGTGGCCACGTTCGTCACCAGGATCGGCGCGAAGCGGTCCCGTGTCCCGCGCAGCACCAGCCCGGGCCCGAACGGTTCGCCCTCGGCTTCCTCGAGCTGCTGGTAGTGCCGGACCAGCATGATGCCCTGCCGGACGGCGATGGCCAGCACGGTGAGGAATCCCATGAGCGAACCGAGCGAGAGCATGCCGCCGTCGAGCAGCGCACCGAATACGCCGCCCACCAGCGACACCGGCAGGGCCAGGAAGAAGAGCGCCGCCAGTCGCCAGCTGCGGAACGCGGCCTGAAGCAGGAGGAGAATCCCGACCGCGACCGCGAGCGCAAAGCTGAGCATGCGCTCCTCGGCGGCTTCCCGCTCCGCGGATTCGCCGAGTACGGCCGGGTAGTACTCCACCGGGAACGTCACCTTATCGAGGCGATTCTCGACGGCGTCCACGACGGAGCTGAGATCGCGTCCCCGCACCCCGGCGACGATATCGATGCGATTCTGCAGGGCCTCGTGATAGATGACGGTGGGCGTCGAGGCGACGCGCACGTTGGCCACCTCACCGAGGCGCACGTGACCACCGCGAGGGGTGTCGAGCAGGAGATTGCGAATGTCGCTCACACTGTTGCGCAGCTCGGGCGCCCCCCACACCACGACGTCGTACATCTTCTGCTCCTCGAAGAGGAACCCGACGTTCAGACCTGCGTACATGGTGGCCGCCGCCCGCCGCACGTCACCCGGCTTGAGCCCGTAGGGCTCGGCGGCCGCGAGGTTGACCTGGATCTCGACCTGGGGTTGCTCGACATACCCGTCCACTCGGAGGTCCACGAGGCCGTCGACCTCCGCCAGCGCCTGCCTCACCTCTTCCGCCTTGGCCTGGAGCACGTCGCGCTTCTTTCCGTACACGCGCACGACGACCGACTGGCTGGTACCGGCCAGGACCTCCCGGATTCTGTCGGTGAGGTAGCTCTGCACGTTGCGCGCGAATCCCGGATAGCCGTTGACCGTCTCCTGGACGGCGGCCACCGTCGCGTCGTAGTCAGCCTTCGGATCGATGCTCACCCACAGCTGGCTGGCGTTCACGTCCACCACCTGATCACCCGTGATGGCCCGTCCCACATGGACGTAGGCGCCGGCGACTCCCGGAATGGACCGTACCTCGCGGCTGGCCAGCGTCATCATGCGTGCCATCGCCGGATGAGACGTGCCGGGTGCGCCGGCCCAGTCGATGCGCAGATGCCGTTCCTGGAACGTCGGGAGCAGCGACTGCCCGAGGAATTGCCACACCACGACACCGACCGCCACCAGGGCGATCGTCGCGACCAGCGCGGTGCGTGGCGCATTGAGTGTCCGCGCCAGCGCCGCGTCGTAGCTCCGCTGCAGCCACGCGATCAGCGGTGAAGGCCGGCGCTCGAGCGCGGTGTTCCGGAACAGCAGCACCCCGAGCACCGGCGTGACCGTCATCGCCACCACCATGGCGGCCAGCAGCGCGAGCGTGTAGGAGAGGGCGAGCGGCTTGAAGAATGCGCCCGCCAGCCCCTCCATCAAGAAGACCGGGACCACGGCCAGCAGGAGGATCAGCGTGGCGTAGAGCATCGGGCCGCGCATCTCGAGTGCCGTCTCCACGACGAGTTTGATCGCGGACCCGCCCGACCCCTCCGCGCGATGTCGCCGCAGCCGCTGGAGCATGGCATCGACGCCGAGGACGGCGTCGTCGACCACGACCGCCAGGGCGATCACGAGTCCGGCCAGAACCATCGTATTGAGGGTCGCGCCGGCGCGCCCGACCAATGCGGTCGCGACCACGAGTGCCAGCGGGATCGCCACGAGACTGATCACGGCGGCGCGCCAGTCGTACAGCAGAATGCCGAGCAGCACCACGCCGAGTACGGCGGCGATCACGAGCGCCTTGGAGAGATTGTCGTACGCATTCTCGATGAAGCTCGCCGCACGGAACACGGAGGCGTCCAGCTCCACCCCGGGGAGGCCGGGCCGGAGCTCGGCCAGCGCCGTTTCGACACCCCGCGTCACGTCCAGCGTGTTCGCACCCGGGAGCTTCTCGATGACGAGCAGGAGACCGGGACCGTCGGCGAGGAGCGCGTCCCCGATCAGCGGCGGGTGCCCTTCCACCACTGTGGCCACGTCCCCGAGTCTCCGCGACGTGCCCTCGACGGTCACCTTGGCCAGGTCCTCCGGTGTGGACAGGGGCAGCACATGGCGCACTTCAAGGCGCTGCTGGGGACCATCGATCCACCCTCCCGCACCAGGGAAGGACGCTTCGAGGAAAGTCAGCGGGGAAATCCACAACGCGTTCCCGGCCGTCTGGATGATCTGGCTCTGGGTCACGCCGTTCGCGCGCAGCCGCTCCGGGTCGATCTGGACCTGCAGCTGCCGATCCCGGTCGCCCCAGACGGCCACGTTGGCCACTCCCGGGACGCCCAGCAATCTGGGCTTGATCGTCCACCGGGTGAGCACGGAGAGGTCTATCAGCGACACGTTTTTCGAGGAAATCCCGATCATCGCAACCCGGCTCGTCGCCGACATCGGTTGCATCATGACCGGCGGCTTGGATGCGTTGGGGAGCGCATACGCCAGCGTCAGGCGCTCCTGCACCATCTGCCGCGCCCGCATCAGATCTGTCCCTGGACGGAAGATCATGACGACCGACGACAGTCCGGGAACCGACCGGGAGCGCATCGTCTGCAGCCACGGGACCCCCGCGACCATTTCTTCCACGTTCAACGTGACGAGATCTTCCACCTCGTTGGCCGACAGACCCAGCGCTTCCGTCTGAATCTCGACGTACGGGGGCGCGAACTCGGGAAGCACGTCGACCGGCATACGGCGGACACTCCCGATGCCGACGGCCATGATCACCGCCGCGGCGGCGACCACCAGGACCCGGAGCTTCAAGCTCGCTTCAATGATCCGACGCATCATGGCTGAACCTCTGTGTGGAGTCTGTGGCCAACCTCGAACGCAACTCCGAACCCCCTCCGTGACTTCCCATCGTCACACGCTCACTCGGCCGGTGGCGTGTGCGCGTATACCGTCTTGCTGCGCTGATACGCGTTCTTTTCCATCGCCAGCGCACCCGCGCGCACTTCGGCCAGGCCGGCGGCATCGAGCTGCTCGACCCGCGCCAACTCCAGCGTCTCCTTGGTCTTCTCCCCCGCCCCGCGCCACCCGACGCGCACGTTGCCCACGCCACGCGCGTAGTACTTGAGCTGCTGGGCGTCCGGCTCTCCGGCGCTCGTCTCGGCGATGACCAGCACGTCCTCGTAACAGCTGGCCGGGACGCACGTCTTTTGTCCCACCTGGTCCACCTGCCCGCGATCGGTCCAGTTGACGGCGGGAGCCCACCCCTCGGCATAACTCGGTGTGCCGACCTGGGGCTTGGCCTGCATCATGATCCCCGCACTGGCGCCTTCCAGCCCGTGGAGCCAGGCCGGAGCCGCGACGAACTTGCCCTCCTCGTATTCCTCCGGATACTCACCCATGCGCCAGACGGTGCCGGTCGAGTCTTGCGCGAAGAACGCGATCTCCGCCTCCACCAGCTCGCCGTCGCTGTAGTCGAGGTCCCACGTGACCACCGAGCGAACGCCGCCGATCATCTTCGTCAGATTGGTGACGTTGATCACGACGCGATGCGGCACGGCGGTGCCGTCGTCTTCGATGGTGGTCCCCTCGTAGACGAAGCGCGTCCCCGGCTTCAGCGGCATCCACTCGTTGTCGACCGGGACGGAGCGCGTGAAGGCGCCGGCATCGAACGTCGGCAGCTGCGGAGTGGTGGTCTCGGCGCCGGCCTTGCGGTCGGGCGTCCCCGAGCAGCCGATGACCAGCGCGATCGCGCCCACCAGGAAACGCGGCTCCATACGGCGCGCGGCAGTCGAACGCGTCATGGCCCCCTCGAGCGGTCTACAGGCGGTAGGCATATTGGGCTTTCACCAGCAGCTGGTTGGAATCGAACGTGAACCGGTCACCGAGGTTGCGCACCATGTTGTGGTTGAACACGACGAACAGGTCGCCGAGCGGATTGAACGTCCAGCGCAACCGGGTGTTCGTCCCGAACGACCGGCTTTCGTTGTCATACTGGAGGAAGCTCGAGACCTGGAGGTCGGCCGAGGGTTTGACCTCAGCCCGAATGCTGTACAGGTACTGCGTGAAGGACCCGCCGGGGAGGTCGGCGTGGTTGCGCTCGCCGCTGAACTCGAGCGAGACGATCGACCAGGGACGAAGCGCCAGGGTCGCTTCGAGCGTCTTCAGGTGGCCGTCGTAGAAGCGGCCGAACTCGTAGCCCACCTCGCCGCTGAGGATCCGCTTCTCCGCCAGGCCGGCGACCATGCTGTAGCGCGTCCACTGGTAGGTGCCCGCCCCGATGGTCACGATCTGCGAAGGACTCTCGAATACATCGAAGTCTTCCGGCGGCTTGTCGCCCTGCGGCAGGATCTTGAAGGTGATCCGGTCGCCGCTTTCCAGCTGCCAGTCGAGTGGATTGATCTTCACCTCGTAACTCTCCCACCGGGTCCCGAGATCGGTGTAGAGCACGCCGCCGATTTCGTGGAACATCTGGCGCACCAGTTTCCACGACGGCCGCGGGTTGAAATCGACGCCGCCTTCCCACACGCGGACGCCGGTGCGGGGCGCGAACCCGAGGGACGGCTGGACAGCGTCGCCGATCGTGATCGAGGTCAGCGCGACGCCGATCAGGTCGTTGGGGTAGTCGATCCGGAAGCCGTAGGCGTTCTTGTCGCCGGCGAGGTCGTCACGATCGCTCCGCATCCCCCAGATGCCGACGAGCAGCGACTTGTCGCCCAGGAACTCCGAGGTGCGGTAGGTCGCATCGACGCCGGCCATCCGGCTGCCGCTGCGGCCCAGCGGATCGCCGAAGGTCGCGATCAATCCCACCGACGAGTCGTCGAGCACGTCCTGCCGGATGCGCACCGCGCCCATGGTCGTCGCGGGTACGCCGAGGCTGTCCACGCTCGCCTGGTCGGTACGCATCACCAGCGCCCCCAGACTGGTGTTGCCGATGCGCCCGTTCAGCTTGGTCCCGGCGATGATGGGGATCTTCGCGCTTTCGCCCTCCTCGGGGTTC
>DATICZ010000245.1:0-32141 GCA_035456525.1 Gemmatimonadales bacterium | reverse complement strand
GCCGGCGGCGCACCAGCTCGCCAGCGCCCGCTGGGGAGGCTCGTCCAGCGGCTCGTCGGTGAGCTTGAAGGTGCCCCAGTGCATCGGCACGACCCGCGGCGCCCCCAGGTCGCGCGCCGCCGCCACGGCTTCCTCGGGATTCATGTGCACCGGCCGCATGAACCAGTCGGGCTCGTAGGCGCCGATCGGGAGCAGGGCCAGATCGAACGGACCGAATCGCTGCGCCACCTGCGCGAATTCCGGGTGGTAGCCTGTGTCTCCTGCGAACAGTAGTCGCCGTGTGCTCGAGGCCACGCTCCAGCCGCACCAGAGGGTCCGGTTGCGGTTCCAGGGCGCGCGGCCGCTGAAGTGCTGGGCCGGCGTGCATCCAATGGAGAGCGGGCCGAGCGGCGTCTCCTGCCACCAATCGAGCTCGGTGATCTCGTGCACACCGCGCCGCCGGAGGAACGTGCCGAGGCCCAGCGGCACGAACCACCGCGCTCCCGGATCCCGTGCCTCGAGACGGCAGACGGTGAGATCGTCCAAGTGGTCGTAGTGGTCGTGGGACTGCAGCACGGCGTCGATCGGCGGCAGCATGTCGAACGGGATGCCGGGAGGCAGGAGACGCCTCGGGCCGACGCCGGGGATGGGCGACGCCCGGTCGCTCCAGATCGGGTCAGTGAGGATGTTCAAGCCACCCAGCTGCAGCAGAAAGGTCGAGTGGCCGACCCAGGTGATCGACAGGGCGTCGTCCGGGGCGCGCGGCAGCGCGAAGCGCGGCTCGGCCAGCGGAAACGTCGCCGGGTCCGGGTCGGGTGGTGGAGGGTTGCGGACGCGCTCGACGAACCACCAGCGGAGCAGCCCGCCGACGTGGCTTTGTTGGTTCCCCTCGGCCCAGGGATTCCTGAAGCGGCCGTTTGGTGAGTGGTGTGCCGGCAGAACGCCCTCCGCAGCGAAAGCTACTGCGGAGGGCGTCGTCGCGCGCCGATCAGGGGACGGTGATCGTCGCGTCCTTGTATCTGCCCTCGCTCACCGCGCGGAGGTGGGTGGTGCCCGCATGACGCCCGAACACGAGCGCGTTCGCGCCGGAGAACCACACCAGGTCGGCGACTCCCGAAGAATCCGTCAGGGACCAGGAGATCTGCCGGTTGGTGAGGACGTTGCCGTTCGAGTCCTTCAGCTCGGCCTTGAAGCCGACGCTGTCACCGACGGCCGGCGTCGCGCTCGACGGGTTGAGCGTGATGGTGGCGACCGGACTCTGCGGCGACACGCTCACGACTTCGATCTGCGCCGAGTCGTGCAGCGCGCCGCTCGAGGCGACGATCCACGCCTGCCCGACGCCACGACCCAGGACGGTCGCGCGGGACAGCGAATCGGCGGTGAACCCCGAATCCTGCAGCACCGCCGCGACCGCCGTGTCACGGCTGAGCCAGCTCACCTGCGGGCTCTGCTCGGGGATGCCGCTCGCGTCTCCCACGGCGGCAAGCAGCACGATGGTGCCGCCGTACCCTACCGTGTCCGGTCCGCTGATGCGAATGAATGTGCCGCCGGCGCCGGCGCGCGGCAGGAAGACGGGCAGCGTCGCCGTCCCCCCCGCCGTGACGATCACGTTCGGTATCGTCACGGGATCGAGCCCCGGGAGGTCCGGATGCTCGACTCTCACGATCCACTTCCCGGGAGGCAGGAACGCCACCTTGTAGGTGCCCGCGGCGTCGGTGCGGCCCGTGGCCTCGACGTACCAGGTGAGCGACGACCGGCTCGGATCGCCGGCGAACACGGTGATGTTCGCGTTCTTGATGGCGGTCGGATGGCCTTCGATATCGGGCACCGTGACGACACCCGCGATCGACCCGGTCCCCGCAATGTTCACCGCCCGCAGGCTCGAGAACATCACGAAATCACTATCGCCTGTCAGGTTGTAGACGAAGCTCCGTCCGACGTCGAAGTCGATCACGATCACGCCCCCGATTGCCGACACGGAGAGCGGCTCCTCCACCAGGGCATACAGCGGCACCTCCCCGGTCGCCGGGTACGGCCAGTGCACCACGGCGGTCGTCCCGTCGAGGTACTTGATGGACGACCGGTCCACGTCGATGGTCATGCGAATCGCGGCGTACCTTCCGGCGTCGATGGTTCCCTCGCCCACGAAGGCCGTCGTCCCCTGCTGCAGTGTCAGCAGGTCGAACGCCTTGTTGGGCGTGTCGATCGTGACCCATGTCCCGCCCGTCCCCGTGGTGTCGAGGTCAGTGGTGGCCTCGATGCGGCTGACGTAAATACTGACGCTGCCGACCGTGTCGAACGGGAAGGGGGCGTCCGTGATCAGGACCTGCGTCGGAGAGATCGCCGCCGGGTGCAGCGTGTCGTCCTGGTAACAGGCGGCCGCGACGGCCCCGAGGAGGGCCAGGGAGGCAGCGAGCATATGCTTCATGTAGGCTCCGGGGTGTCGAATGGCTCGAAGCCGAATACCCCGTGCCCCGAGCCAGGGTCACAATCGGGCCGGGTGACCCGACCGCCATCTGCCCGGGTATATGCACCGGTGACGAGTGACGCCGACCTGGTGGGCCGGGTTCGAACGGGCGATACGGCCGCCTTCGCCGTGCTGGTCGCGCGCTACCGCGACCGGCTCGGCCGCTATGCCGTGCACATGCTCGGCGACCGGAACGATGCCGAAGAGGCGCTGCAGGATGCGTTCGTACGGGCGCACCGGTCCCTGCACCGCTGCCGGGAGAACGACCAATTCGGTCGTTGGCTGTTCGGGATTCTGGTGAACCGATGCCGCACCACCGGCCGGCGCAGCGCCCGGCGCAACCGCATGTTCGTGCGCGACGACGTGTCCCTCGAACAAGCGAGGGCGCCCGAAGCGTCCGACCCCACCGAGTGGGAGGATGCGGTTCGCCTGGCCATGCAGCGATTGGCCCCCCCGTTGCGGGAGGCGTTTCTGCTGAAGCACGTGGAGGATATGGAGTACACGGAAATGTCCCAGTTCACCGGCGTCGGCGTGTCGGCCCTGAAGATGCGCGTGCTGCGCGCCCGTGAGCAGCTGCGGACCCTGTTGAGCGAGGTCGAGCGTGTTTGACCGCGATGAGGACGTACTGCAACGGGTGATCGACCACCTGCGCCAGCCGGTCGAAATGGACCCGACGCTGGACGCCGCGGTACTCGCTCGCGTATCGACGCGCGCGGGTCGATTCAGCTGGCTGGGCGACGCGTGGGAATGGATCTCCCGTCCACGGGACATCGCGGTCAGTCCGCTCGCGGGGTTCGCGGCGGTGGCGCTCGCGGGACTGGCGCTGTGGCTCGGCGTCCGGTCGCCCCACGTGGCGGCGCCCGTGCCCGGCCCGAGCACCGTTCAGTTCGTCGTGCGCGCGCCCGGCGCCGGCTCCGTCGCGCTGGTCGGCGACTTCAACGATTGGGATGGAGCCGCGACCCCCATGCTCGCCGCCCACAACGGGGCCCTGTGGAGCGTGACGATTCCGCTGACGCCGGGCCGCTACCGTTATGCGTTCCTCGTCAACGGATCCCGCTGGGTCATCGATCCGGCGGCGCCGCGCGCCCAGGATGACTTCGACACTCCGAGCTCCGTCGTGACGGTGGGAGGATGATCGGTATGCCCAACTCTCGCGGAATGGCCGTGCTGCCGCTCGCGCTGTCCCTGCTGGTGCCGCGCTCCGCGACCGCGCAGGATCCACGACTCGAGCGGCGGCTCGACAGCACCACGTTTCGAGCCGTGAGCGCGGTGATCGATTCCGCCGATCGGCTGGGGCTTCCCGTGGAGGCCATGGTGCAGCGGGCCCTCGAGGGAGCTGCCAAGCACGCCTCCTCCACACAAATCGTCGCGGCCGTCCGCCGACTTGGCCAGGATCTCGGCACCGCCCGGGACGCCCTCGGTGCGGCGTCCTCGCAGGCCGAGATCGTGGCTGCCGCAAGCGCGCTGCGGGGGGGCGTTCGCGTGACCGATTTGACACGGCTGCGCCAGCGCCGGACCCAGGACCTCACGGTGGCGCTCGCCACGCTCGCCGATCTCGTCACGAGCGGCGTTCCACCCGATTCCGCCGCAGCGGCCGTGCTTGCTCTTGCCGCTTCTGCACGGGATGACCAGATCGCGGACTTTCGCCGGGCCGTCGAACGGGATATCGCCCTCGGCGCCCCTCCCGCGGCCGCAACCGCTGTGCGCGTCGACGCGACCCTGCGCCAGACCCCGGGAATCACGAGCAAGAGACCATGACCGCATGATGCCAGGCATGTGAAGGTGGGTCGCTCCCCCCGCCCCCCCGCGTGGGCGGTCACGGCCGTCGTCGCCTGTTCCGCTGCCGCGCCCTGCCCGCTCGCAGCGCAGACCGGTGCCACCATGGACGTCGGTTTTATGAACGTGCGCTACGACGGCTTTCTGCCGAGTAGCGGCGCGTCCATTTCACCCGAGTTCCGGCTCGACCGGTCCCACCTGCTCGCTTCCGCCCGCGGTACATACCTCCGGTTCGAGAGCGGACGTCACAGCGTGCAGGCCAACCTCGCCGGTTCCCTGCTCAGTGGCCCCTGGCGGGGGGTACGCGCCGAGCTGGCTGGACACGCCGGGGTGAGTCGGTACGCGGACTTTGCGAGCTTCTCCCATCTCCTCGCGACGCCGCGCGTGCATTTGCTGGGCGCGCGAAATGGCACCTGGATCGGCAGCACGGCGGGCACATCCTGGCTGGGCGGAGCAAGCCGGCCCGTGGCCGCCGCGGAAGCGGGTGCATGGACGCGCCGCATCGGCGTCACCTGGCTACTCAGCGCGGTGAACACGCACGTGGGCGACACGGTCTACACCGACTTCCAGGGAGCCTCCCACTTTCGCAGAGGGCGCATCACGTTCGATGGATCCCTCGGCGTGCGGGCCTGGAGCCGGGGGGGCGGGCACGGCGTGTACGGCGAGGCGAGTGGCGGCGTCGCACTCAACCCGTGGCTGTCGGTGATCGTCTCGGGCGGCCGGTATCCGACCGACCCGACGCGGGGGAGCGTTTCAGGACGCTATCTCGGAGTCTCGCTGCGCATGTCCCCCCTGCTCCATCGCAGCTCGCTCACCGTACCGGTACGGCCCACCGCCCTGCCGCGCCACTCCGCTCCGCCGGATCCGGCCGCGGCGTCCCTCGAGCTCCGGTCCTGTGAGTGTGACGGCATCACCCTCGCCATCCACGCCCCCGGGGCCGTCGCCCAGGTCGAGATCGCCGGCGATTTCTCGAATTGGGAGCCGGTCGCGCTCTCCCTGGCTGATAGCGGAGTGTGGACCGCGGAGCTGCCGCTCTCGCGGGGTACCTACCGCTTCAACGTCCGGATCGACGGTGGTGAGTGGATCGTTCCGGCCGGGGTGACCGGCCTGCGCGATGAATTCGGCGGCGTGGTGGGGCTGCTGCGGGTGAGGTAATCCCTCGGGTCAACGCCTGCCGCCCGCCAGCCTGACCGCCTCCGGCCGTCGCCGCAATCTCATCATCGCCCAGACTCCGAACGCCGGCCCCACGGCGAGCACGGACATCGCCCACCGCCAGCCCATGGCGGACGCGGCCACCGGCAGAAGCGAGATCGTGATCGTGGTCAGGAGGAACCCCATGCTCGTCTGCATCGTCAGCGCGGTCCCCACATAGTCCGCGGGAGCCAGCTCGCTCACGGCGGTCGAGAATTGCGCCGAGTCGGCGACGACCGTGACTCCCCAGATCAGCAGCAGAGGCACGAGCAGCACGAGAGGCTGGGCGAACAGCGGCCCGGCCGCCAGGCAACAGATGCCGGACACAATCATCGCGGTACTCGTGACCACGGTCCGGCCGAGGCGATCGGCGTACTTCCCGCCGAGCCAGCACCCGACTGCCCCGATCCCGACGACACCGAACGTAACGAGCGCGGCCGTGGTGCCCGGGGCACCGGATCCCTGCAGGCGCGCCGTCTCACTCGCAGCCACGAATGCAGGGATCCAGGTCCACATGGCGTACAGCTCCCACATGTGCCCCAGGTAGCCGAGGTTGGCCAGCAGCACGGCACGGTCCCGCAGAATCCGCGGCGCGGCCGACCAGGAGAATGGTGGGGACGGCGCGGCGAATGGCCCATCGTGCGGCACGAGCAGGATGAGGACGCCGCCCAGGAGGGCCGAGGCGGCGGCGACCAATACGACGCCGCGCCACATGTCCACGGGAACGGCCCACCGGACCAGATGGGGCACCGCCGAGCCGAGGGTCAACGCCCCTACCAGGATTCCGATCGCCCACCCGCGCGCCTCCCGGAACCAGCCCGCGGCGATCTTCATCCCTGGCGGGTAAACGCCGGCGAGCGCTGCCCCGGTGAGAAACCGGAATCCCAAACCCCAGGCGGGGCCCGACGAGAGCGCGACCCCGACGGTGGCGACGGCGGCTCCGAGCGACGCTCCGGCGACCAGGCGCCGCGCCGACCAGATATCCGACAGAGTCAGAATCGCGGACAGGAGGGCGCCCGCCACGAAGCCGAGCTGCACCGAGACGGTCAGGCCGGCGGTACCGAAAGCGCCGAGCTGCCACTCACGCGCCAGAGCGGGCGCCACGGCCGACGCGCTGAACCAGGGCGCCATGGCGCACAGCTCCGCCGCAGACAGGACCGCGAGTACGCGCCGGGCGCTCACAGCCCGGTCGGATGGTCGAGGAATACCCAGGGAAGATCGAACTTGGCGCCGAGGTGCTGGGCGAGGGCCTTCACGCCGAATGTCTCCGTGGCGTAGTGCCCTCCATAGTAGACGTTGAGGCGCAGCTCCTCGGCGTCGAAGTACGTATGATGGTTTCCTTCGCCGGTGATCAGGGTATCGAGCCCGGCGGCCGCGGCCTGCGGGATGAGCGAGCCACCGGCGCCGGTCGCGATCCCCACCCGGCGCACGACCGCGGGGCCGAACAGCATCGCCTTGGGAGCGGTTCCAAGGAGCTTGGTGAGCCGATCGCCCAGCTCCTGGCGGATCAAGTCGACCTCGCCCCAGATCCCAAATGGCTGTTCGCGCCACGTGCCGAACACCCCTCGACTCGCGACGCCGAGCTCCCGCGCCATGACGGCCGCGTTGCCAAGCTCGGGGTGACAGTCGAGCGGGAGGTGTGAGCCATACAAGGCGATGTTCTGCCGCAGCAACCCGGCCACGCGCTCGAGCTGTGGGCCCACCAGGGGTCGAGGGCCTCCCCAGAAGAGGCCATGATGGACGATCAGGAAGTCCGCTCGGCGCTCGCCGGCCATGCGTACGGTTGCGGCACAGAGATCGACGGCGGCGGCGATGTGGCTGACCTCTCCTGCGTTCGCGACCTGCAGGCCGTTCCACGCCTCGGGTGCGTCGCGGATGTTCTTGGCATCCAGCAGGTCGTCGCAGTAACGGACGAGGCCCTCGAGACGCACTTTGGTCAGGGTCGAGAGTGGTGTTGGGATCTGGACAGTATTACAACAATATCAAGACATCATTCATACAGTCCACGATCGGGCTCAGGGCGATAACACGGTATAAACCACGTAATCAATTGGTCTTAAGGAATCCACATCAGCGCGTAGACAAGCTGTGGACAACCTCAAGTACTCTATGGAGCAGCGCTCGCCGGCTCGGGCGCCCCCTCCCCCATGCGCAAGATGCCGTTGATCTCGCCGCCTTCCTGGACGAGCAGCCGCCGGGTCGAAATGTCGCCATGCACGACGCTGGTGGTCTGCAGCTCCACGCGCTCGGATGCCTGCACGCTGCCCCGCACTTCACCGCCGATGATCGCCTCGTGGGTGACGACATCCCCCTCCACCAGCCCACCCTTCGCCACGAGCACCTGCCGACCCGCCTGCACGGTACCGACCACGGTGCCTTCCACCTTCACCACGCCTTCCGCACTGATGTCGCCGACCACCCGCATGCCGGAGCCGATGATCGACAGGCCGGCCTCCCCGACCTGAGCCCCGGACTTTTCCGTGAAAATGGCCATCGTCAGTTCCCCTCCTTCACGAGCGTGAGCGGGTCGAGTGACTGACCCTCACGCCGGATCTCGAAGTGCAAGTGCGGCGCCGTGGACCGGCCCGAGTTGCCGGTCAGGGCGATGACCTGTCCGGCGACGACCGAGTCGCCTTCGCGCACCAGCAGCCGCGAGGCGTGCCCGTACATGGTTTCATATCCGCCCGGGTGGCGCAAGAGGACGAACATCCCGTAGTCCGCGTCGGTAGCGGCCGCCGCCACCGTCCCGCCTCCGGAAGCACGGATCGGCGTGCCGATCGGTACCGCGATATCGATTCCCTCGTGTGCCTCGCCGTCACCGCCCGTCCCCTCCCCCACTCGCCCGCGCGTCACGAAACCTCGAAGGTCCAGCGGCCAGTGCCGGGGCATCGACGGCGTCGTCTCGTAGAGCCGGCTGCCGGCCAGCGCGGCGCGCACCGGCCCGGCGCGCATCAGCTGGACCGATGCCGTGGGCGCCCTCGTGGCTTTCCCCGTATCCGCCGGTGCCGACCCGCCCAGCACCTTCCGCAGAGACTGGTAGTTGGCTTCGGCGCGGTTCAATGCCGCGGCGAGCTGTTGCACGCGACCGTTCTCCTCGCGCAGTCGAGCCTGCTCGCGCTCCAGTCCGGGGACGCGGGCCGCCGCGCGCGAGAGCGGTCCCGCGAAGGCGAAGAAGAGCACCATCAGCAGGCCCACGACGAGCGCGCCCCACTTCCCCACCGCGAACGCCCACAGGGGCAGACGGTACTGCTTCGAGTCCACGTCGCCGTCGATGTGGACCACGATGGTGACGCTGCGGGGCTTCATCCGTCGAAGGGTGCTCCGAGAATCAGCTCGAGAATGCGCGCGAGATCGTCGTTCGAATAGAAGGCGACGTGGAGCTGTCCCTTCCCTTTCGCCCGCAATGATACCCGGACGTCCGTGCCCAGGCGCCGGCGCAACGCGTCCTCCACCCGCCGCACCTCGGGAGCGCCGGGCAGTCCTCGCTTGAGGCGCGGCCGGCGCTCCGGGGCGCGTCCCCCGCGCACGCGGTCTTCCACGTCGCGCACCGACAGTCCCTGGGCAACGGCTTCGCGCGCGAGGGTGGTCGCGGTCCGGGGATCATCGAGGGCGAGCAGGGCGCGCGCGTGACCCACGCTGAGCTGCGCGTCGTGCAGCATCTGCAACACGGCGTCGGGGAGCTTCAGCAGGCGCAGGGCGTTCGCCACGGTCGAGCGGTCGCGACCCACCGCGTCGGCGACGTCCTGCTGCGTCAGCTCGAACTCCGCGATGAGCCGCTCGTACCCGCGCGCTTCATCCACCGGGGACAGGTCGTCCCGTTGCAGGTTCTCGATCAGGGCGAGCGTCAGCACGGTGCGGTCATCGACGTCGCGCCGCACGGCGGGGATCTTCTCCCACCCCAGTGCCTGGCAGGCGCGCAACCGCCGCTCGCCCGCGATCAGCTCGAAGACGCCATGCCCGCCGGGCGCCGGGCGCACGACCACAGGCTGCAGCAAACCCGCCTGCTTGATCGACGACTTGAGCTCTTCGAGCGCCGTGGGATCCACATCGCGCCGCGGCTGCAGCGGGTTGGGGCGGATGTCCTGAATCGGCAGCTCGACCAGACTGCCTTCGCGCTCGGCCTCCTCGCGGGTGGGACCGAGCAGGGCTTCGAGCCCCCGGCCGAGCCGGCGTCGTCCTGCGGCTGTCTCCGTCATGCGGGTACCTCCGGTTCGGCGGTCGCAGGCAGGGCAGGGGCAGGGGAGGGTGCTCCCCCGCGCTCCACCCGTCGAATCAGCTCCTGGGCCACGGCGAGATAACTCTTCGCACCGACCGATTGCACGTCGTAGAGCAGGATCGGCTTGCCGAAGCTCGGGGCTTCGGCCAAGCGCACATTGCGGGGGATCGTCACCGCGAAGACGCCGGCGCCGAAATACTCTTTGGCTTCTTCCGCCACCTGCCGCGAAAGATTGAGGCGCGCGTCGTACATGGTCAGCAGCACGCCATCGATGGCGAGCGCCGGATTGAAATTCCGCTGCACCAGCTTGATGGTGTTGAGCAGCTGGGAGAGTCCCTCCAGCGCGTAATACTCGCACTGAATCGGAATCAGGACCCCGTCGGCGGCGGTGAGCACGTTGAGGGTCAGCAGTCCGAGGGACGGCGGACAGTCGACGATGATGAACTGGTAGTCGTCACGCAGGTCGCGCAGCGCCTTGCGCAGCGCCGTTTCACGACCGGAGCGATTCACGAGCTCCAGCTCGGCGCCGACCAGATCCTGCGTCGCGGGAACGACATCGAGATAGGGGAAGTGCACGCCGCGCACGCGCGCGTCGGCGAGCGGCACGCCCTCGAGCAGCGCGTCGTAGAGCGAGCGCTCCAGCGTCGCTCGATCGATGCCGACGCCGCTCGTGGCGTTGCCCTGGGGATCAGCGTCGACCAGCAGCGTCTTGCGCTCGGCCGTGGCAAGCGATGCCGCCAGGTTCACGGCAGTAGTCGTCTTGCCAACCCCACCCTTTTGGTTCGCGACGGCGATGACGCGAGATGGCACCGTAACTCGTTATTTGATAAATAGTTAACTTGCTATACGCGTAACCTGTTGGCACCTAATCTACTGCGTTGCTGCCGGAGGGGAAAGAAGGGGTCGTCGTTTCACGTGAAACTGGTCGCCGGGCGGCGTTTCACGTGAAACACTCGGGCTCAGGCGACTCGCCGGCGCCGGCGCAGCGCCTCCATGACCAAGTTGTGGAGATCACTCGGCGACACGCCGGGGATGCGCGACGCCTGCGCGAGCGACGTCGGTCGAATCCGATCGAGCTTCTGCCTCGACTCGGTCGACAGGCTCGACAGCTCCAGGTAGCTCAGGTCGGGAGGCAGCGTGAACGACGCGAGCTCCGCCAACCGCGCGGCCGCTTCGCGCTCCCGCGCGAGATAGCCGTCGTACTTCAGCTCGATCTCGGCGACGAGTACCGCCGCTTCGCTGAAACCGCCGCTCACGCGCGCCCCCTGGAGCAACAGCGCCAGCGACACGTGCGGTCGCCGGGCGAGCGTCGCGATGCGCTCTGGTGTCGTGAGCGCACCGCCCGCAGCGGCCAGCGCACCAGCCGCCTGCGGCGGTGTGATCGAGGTGCTCCGCGCGACCTCCAGGACGCGTTCTTCTTCCTCGAGTCGCGACTCCGCCACGCGCCGCTCGCCGTCGTCGAGCAGGCCGAGTCGCTCCGCGAGCGGATACAGTCTGCGCAGGGCATTGTCCTGGCGGAGCAGCAACCGGAATTCCGCCCGGGAAGTGAACAGCCGGTACGGCTCGTCCACGCCCCGCGTGACCAGGTCGTCCACCAGGACGCCGATGTACGCGTCGCCGCGTCCGAGGACGACCGGCTCGAGACCGCGCAACCGCCGCACGGCGTTGATCCCGGCCACGGCCCCCTGGCCGGCGGCCTCCTCGTACCCGGTCGTCCCGTTGATCTGCCCGGCGAAGAACAGCCGCTCGACCGTCTTCGTCTCGAGCCAGGGCGTCAGCTGGTCCGGCGGGAAGTAGTCGTATTCGATCGCATAACCGGGGCGCGTCATCCTGGCGCGTTCGAGCCCGGGCACCGCGCGCAGGAACTCGAGCTGCACGGCGACGGGCAGGGAAGTGGAGAGCCCGTTCACGTACAGCTCCTCGGTGTCCAACCCCTCGGGCTCCAGGAAGATCTGGTGGCGCGACGCTCCCGGGAATTTGACGATCTTGTCTTCGATGGAAGGGCAGTAGCGGGGTCCACGCCCGCTGATCGCACCACCGTACAGCGCCGATTCGCGCAGGTGAGCGTGAATGATCTGCTTCACATCCTCACCCGCCCACGTGATCCAGCACGGTACCTGGCGCGGCAGCTCGGTCCTCTCGTAGAAGGAGAACCGGAACCCCTCGCCTTCGCCGTCCTGCCGCTCGACCTTCGACCAGTCGACCGTCCTACCATCTACGCGCGGCGGCGTACCGGTCTTGAAGCGTGATACCGTAAGTCCAAGTGTTTCAATATCTTGCGCCATCTCCACGGACGGCTGATCGCCCGCGCGCCCGGCTGGGATCTGCGTGTCGGTCCCGAGGTGGATCCGGCCGCGGAGGAAAGTGCCGGCAGTGATCACGATCGCGCGCGCCAGGAAGCGGCGACCGTCCGTAGTCTCGACGCCGCTCACGCGGCCGCCTTCTACCAGTATCCGCGCCACCATGCCCTGGGTGAGCTCGAGGTGATCCAGGCGCTCCAGCAACTGGCGCACGGCGCGTCGATAGAGCGTGCGGTCGCACTGTGCGCGCGGGGCCCAGACGGCCGGGCCCTTCGATCGGTTGAGCATGCGGAACTGGATCGTGGCCCGGTCGGCGGCGCGCCCCATGATGCCGCCCAAGGCGTCCACCTCGCGCACGACGGTGCCCTTGGCGATCCCGCCGATGGCAGGATTGCAGGACATCTGACCGATGGTGTCGAGGTTGGCGGTGAGGAGCAGGACGCGGGCCTTGAGCCGCGCCGCAAGGGCCGCCGCTTCGGTGCCCGCATGGCCTCCACCGACAACGATGACGTCGTACTCGGAAATCATGACGGGACAAGATAGAGCAGTCGACGCCCAGACGCCTGGGGGACGCCGAGCCGCCGAGTGGACGCTCAGGGGCTAGGAGCGAGGGGTGCGCGAAGCGGCCTCGCTGATCTTTCGCAGGAGGCCATACAGCGTTTTGCCGGTCTCGTCCGCCAGCGCTTCGAGGCGGCCGAACTCGGCCGGGCTCACGTACTCCAGCTCCCGCGCCATCTCGATGATGGTCTCGACCTCCGCAAGGGAGCTTCGGGCGCTGTCGAGGAAGCGACGACACTCCCGCGAGCCATGGCGAGTGTTGCCCTCCGCGATGTTCAGCGGGACGCTGTAACAGGCGCGTCGCAATTGATCAGCCAGCGCGCCCTGCTCGTAATCGGGGAAGTTGCGGGCCGCCCTCGAGCATTCGATGGCGAGGCGCTGGCCATGCTGCCAGGCTTTCAGTGTCCGGTAATGTGCCATGCGGAAAACGTAGAGGAGGGTCGCGGCCGGCCGGCACCATAACTACCCCGCTCGTACCCTTCCTACGCGTCGTTCCGGCCGTTCATCTCGGCCCCCCAGTGCCCGCGGGCCGCGCGGGGATCGCGCGGCCCGTGGTGCCGCAGGCTGTGACGCAACCGCTCAGGGCGCGTTGGGGGCCGGGTCGACCGTCACCGTCGGCTTGCCGTTGGGCGCCACGCCGAGCCCGGCGCGCGTCACACCATGCCCATCGGCGAGTGCGAGACTCGAGGCCCCGCTGGCGGTGAGACCGAGTACCGCCCGGCTGTGGCCTTCCGGGTCTGCGAACACGAGGGTGATCGTCCCGTCGGACAGGAGGCCCATGGCCGCCCGCGACTGCCCGTTGGCGTCCACCAGCGCGAGCCCGGGAGAGCCGTCTTCCAGCGCGCTCACCCGGACGCGGGCCTTCCCCTGCGCGTCCGCCAGCACGAGCTGCACGCCACCCTCCCGGGTCACCCCCCAGGCTCCACGAATCTGGCCGGCCGCGTCCTCGAGCACGAAGCCGCGTGCGTGCACAGTCGCCGCCGTCGACATCTGCCGCATCGCGACGATCGTCAGAACGGCGGCGCCGAGGAGCAGGAGCGCTCCCGCCCCGAGCACCGTGATGCCGAGGCGGCGCAGGCGACGATTCTCACCCTGGAGCTCGTCCAGGCGGCCCACCAGGTCGACGCCGAGCTCCTCCGGTGGCTCGCTCATCGTCGGTTCTCTCACCAGCGGCGGATCCCCCATCAGCGGCCGATCACTCATAAGGTCCTCTCTCGTTGACCGCGCGCCGAGGCTTCATCCCTGCTCGGACGCGTCGAGGAAATAGGACCGGCAGGCCCGGTCCAGGAGGTCGGCCGAGAGCGTCGGCGCGACCTCCAGAAAGCGCGCAAGGTCGCATACGTGATCCGTCAGGTCCCGCGGGTGGCACCCCCGGGGAGCGATACCGCGGCCCTCGTAGAAATCGCGATAGACTTGCGCCACCGCCTCGGGGCGGTAGGGGATGTCGCGTGCTGCGGCGCAGCGCCGGAAGATCTCCTCGTACTGCGCACGCGTCGGGCTCTGGGCCTGGACCTTATAGTGAATGCGCCGCAGGAACGCCTCCTCGACCAGCTCTGACGGGTCGAGGTTGGTCGCGAAGATGAGGAGACACTCGAATGGAACCGGGAACTTCGACCCGGTGTGCAGGGTCAGGAAGTCCATCCGCTTCTCGAGCGGCAGGATCCACCGATTCAGGAGCTCGCGCGGCGGGACGCGCTGCCGCCCGAAGTCATCCAGGATCAGCACGCCGCCGTTCGCCTTCACCTGAAAGGGCGCCTGGTACATCTTGGTGTCGCGGTCGTACTGCAGGTCCAGCTGCTCCAGCGTCAGCTCGCCGCCCGTCATCACGACCGGCCGGGCCACGCGGGCGTAGCGGCGGTCGTGGTTGGGCACATCCCGCAGCCACTCGGGCTCGCCGGCGCCGCCGCCCGAACCGTCCTGCGCGACGGGTCGGTGGTACACGGGGTCGTACACGACCATGATCTGGCCGCCGATGTCCACCGCGTAGGGCAGGTAGAACGACCCCCCGAGCAGGCTGGCCATCACCTCGGCCATCACCGTCTTGCCGTTCCCCGGGTCGCCGAAGATGAACAGCGACTTGGCGGAATTGACCGCGGGACCGAGGCTTTCGACGAAGGCGGGATCCAGCACGAGATCGGCGAACGCCGCCGTAAGGCGCTCGCGCGTCACGTGCACATTGCGGATCGATTGCCGCTCGATCCAGGCGCGATAGTGGTCGAGGGGAACCGGCGCCGGTCCCACGTACTGACCCGCGGCCATTGCCTCCCGGGCGCGCTCGCTTCCCGCATTGGTGAGGTCGAAGATGTACCCGCCGCGGCCCGCCCCGACCGTCCGCTTCACCTCGATGAGCCGCTGCTGCTGCAGCGTCAGGAGCAGCTCGTCCACGATGGCGAAGGGCAGGCACATCGCTTCGACCAGCTCCTGCCCGCTCCTCGCGCCCTGGACGTACAGCGTCTTGAGCAGGAGCTCGGTGATGGCCTCGGGCGAGAGACCGGTGTCCGCGATGGTCTCCGGCGCGATGGGGCACGCGGGGGAAGCCCCGTCATTGACCTGGTCCAATGCCGGAGCGGTGGGAGCGCTCATGCCGCCACCGGATTCGGGTACCAGATCAGGGAGTCGCCGGGCCGTGTATCCGTCGTCGCCAGCGTTCCAGCGGGTACCTCCAACGCCGCGACGGCACCCCGGTGCCATCTCGAGCGGGACCCCGGAGCCAGACAGTGGTAGGTCGCCACGACGCCGCCCGTACTATCCACGAAGACGACGTCGACCGGGTAGCGCATGCCGAACATGTGGACCGCGCGGCACGGGACGAGCATCAGCCCTTCTCCCTCGGCCAGCGGACGGCGGCCCAACAGGCCCCGCAGCCGCGCCCACCAGCGGTTGGCGAGGCGAACGCGCGACCCGACGCAGCGACGCCGCGTGAGGTTGGTGACCGCGATGCACGCGCTCATCGCAGTCCGGAGAGCGTGCGGTAGATCTGGACCAGCGCGGGACCGAGGATCACCACGAAGAGGGCAGGGAAGATGCAGGTGGCGAGCGGGAACACGAGCTTGATCGTGGTCTTCGCCGCCGCCTCTTCGGCACGCTGGCGGCGCTTGGTGCGCAGCGTATCCGAGTGCACCCGCAGCGCCTGGGCGATCGAGGTGCCGAAGCGGTCGGTCTGGATGAGCATCGCGATCAGCGAGCGGATATCGGCAACGCCGGTGCGCTCGCCCAGGTTGCGCAGCGCCTCTTCGCGCGGGACCCCGGCGCGAATCTCGTAGTTCACCAGCGAGAATTCTTCGCTCGTGAGACGGCTGACATGGCGGATTTCCTCGGCCACGCGCAGCAGCGCCTGGTTCAGGGCCAGTCCCGCTTCGACGCAGACGATCATCAGATCCAGCGCGTCGGGGAGCGTACGCTGCAGTTCCTTCTGCCGGCGCCGCGCCCTCCCGCCGACGTGCACGGCCGGGCCCACCCAGCCCAGGCCCGCGCCCCAGGCGGCGGCGATCATGGCTCGGGGCATGTCGGCCCCCAGTGCCTTGACCAGTACCAGGAGCCCGATCCCCAGACCGACGGTCAGGCTGATCCGCGCTCCCCAGTACACCCCCGCGGCACCCGCCTCGCGATACCCGGCGTGCACCAGGAGCTCGCGCAGCTGGGCACGGCGACGCGGATCGCCGCCGAACCGCCCGCCGACGGCTTCGAGCATCGCCTTGAGCTCGCGCGAGTGGCGCTGACGCTGGCGGCGGTCGGAGTCCACCGTCTGGTTGCCGATGCGCTCGAGCTCGGCGAGCTGGCGTGTCACACTGCGCGGCCGGGAGGGAATCAGCCGGGCGACCAGCCAGACGACGGACGCCACCGCCAGCCCGAAGAGCAGCGCTGCGAGATAGGTCACGGGAAGCCCCTCAGATCTCGATGTCCACGATCTTGCGGATCCAGAAGTAGCCCAGGATCTGCAGGATCACCGCGAGCACCAGGAAGTACCGGGCGATCGGGTCGAAAAACAGCGTGAGCATGTAGTCGCGATTGATGAAGAACAGGGCCGACCCGACGGCCACCGGCAGCAGCGCCAGGACGATCCCGCTGAAGCGCCCCTGGGCGGTGTACACGCGAAGCTGGCGGCGAATGGTGAATCGCTGGCGGATCACGTACGCGATCTTGTCCAGCACCTCGGCGAGGTTGCCGCCGACCTCGCGCTGCACCAGGATCGCCGTCACCAGGATGCGCACGTCGATGAGCCCGACGCGATCCGCGATGCCCAGGATCGCCTCTTCGAACGGCATGCCGAAGCGCTGCTCTTCGAACACACGGCGGAATTCGCCGGCGAGCGGCTCCGGCGATTCCTCGCTCGCCATCTTGAGACCCGCCGACAACGGATGGCCGGCCCGCATGGCGCGCCCGATCAAGTCGATCGCTTCGGGGAGCTGCTCCTCGAACGACTCGAGCCGCCGGCGCCGCTTGCGTCGCGCATACAGATACGGCACCGTGCCCGCGCCGGCGGCGGCCAGCAGCACCGCCGGCCATACCGGGAAGACGATCAGCATGGTCAGACCGGCCCCCAAGGCGAGGCCGACCGACGCCACCATGAAGCTCTGCGGAGTCCAGGCCAGGCCGCCCTGCTCCAGCACGTGCCCGAGGCCCGGCACGCGAGGGATACGCTCGGCGATCGCGCGCAGCCACTTGGCCTGGGCCGCCGCATCGGGCAACAGGGCCGCGGAGGAGCTCGGGGCGGCGGCGGCGGCGGCGAAGTCGCGCAGCTGGCGCACGACCGCCCGGCGCTGCCGGAACTCGAGCGCCCATTGGATCGCCAGCGCCGCGGCGACAGTGCCGAGCGCGACCGTGGCGAAGACCAGCAGGGCCGGGCCTACCATCGGGCGCTCTCCGCGGCGGCGCGCTCCGCCACCGGCGAGAACAGCCCGGCGGGCAGCTCGATTCCCCACGCCTGGAGCCGCTCCGTGAACCGCGGGCGCAGGCCCGTCGCACGGAAGCGGCCCACTACTTTCCCGTTCTCGTCCATGCCCTGGCGCTCGAAGGTGAAGATGTCCTGCATCGTGATCACGTCCCCTTCCATCCCCACGATCTCCGAGATCGTGATCAACTTGCGGGTCCCGTCGGAGAGCCGGGTGACCTGAATGACCACGTTGATGGCGCTCGCGATCTGCTGGCGCATGGCCTTGTCGGGCAGATTGAGGCTCGCCATCGAGATCATCGTCTCGAGCCGGCTCAAGGCATCGCGCGGAGAGTTCGCGTGCAGCGTGGTGAGCGATCCGTCGTGCCCGGTGTTCATCGCCTGCAGCATGTCGACCGCCTCGGCGCCGCGAACCTCGCCCATCACGATCCGGTCCGGTCGCATGCGCAGGGCGTTGATGAGCAGCATGCGCTGCGGCACCGCGCCCTGGCCTTCGATGTTGGCCGACCGCGTCTCGAGCCGCACGACGTGCGGCTGCCGGAGCTGCAGCTCGGCGGAATCCTCGATCGTCACAATCCGCTCGTCCGTCGGAATGAAGGACGACAGAATGTTGAGCAGCGTCGTCTTCCCGGCGCCGGTGCCGCCCGAAATGAGGACGTTCAACCGGGCGCGCACGATCCCGCTCAGGACCTCGAGCATCGGTTGCGTCACGCTTCCCACCCGGAGGAGATCCTCACCCGACAGTGCGTCGCGCTTGAACTTCCGGATGGAGAGGTGCGGTCCGTCGATCGCCAGCGGCGGAATGATGGCGTTCACCCGCGAGCCATCCGGCAGCCGCGCATCGACCATCGGCGACGAGTCGTCGATCCGGCGGCCCACGGCCGACACGATCCGGTCGATCACCTGGAACAGGTGCCGATCGTCCTGGAACCGGACGTCGGTGGGGACCAGCTTGCCGTGCCGCTCCACGAACACCTGGTCGTGCGTGTTGACCAGGATGTCGGCGATTTCCGGGTCTTGCATGAGGATCTCGAGCGGTCCCAGGCCGAAGATCTCGTCGACCACCTGCCGCACCAGCTGCTCCCGCTCACCGAGGTTCAGGGGCAGCTGCTCCTGAGCGACCAGGTCCTGCACCACCTTGGTGATCGCCGAGACGACTTCTTCCCGGTCGAGCTTGTCGAGATTCGAGAGGTTCAGCCGCTCGAGGATCCGCCGGTGCACCCGGGTCTTGATCTGCGACATGTTGACGGCGGTCTGCTCGGCGGCCGGGCGAGCCGGCTCTCCCTGGCCGGGCGCCGCCTGCCACGGCAGGGACCGCCGCTTCCCGTCGGCTGCGGGAGCGGTGAAGGCTCCAGTGGAGCGCCGTCCGGTGTCGGTCATGACGCCACCTTTTCGGGCTGGCGGCGGAGACGGCCCAGCAGGTCGCCGATCTTCCGGACGCCGCTGGTGCGGCCGCCGCCGTTCGTGGACGCGCCGACACCGACCAGGTCCGCGCCCAGCGCCTGGAGGTCCCGGGCATAGCGGGACTTGGCGTTCCGCGCGACCGGGTTACCGGAGTTGATCGCCCGGCTCACCGCTTCGTAATCGTTGCTCAGCGTCCAGTACACCTGGAGCCCGACGGTACGGTGGACGTCGTCGAGCGAGATCACATCATCGGGATGGTAGCGATTCACGACGAGCCGCAGGCGTTCGTGGTCCTTCCCGCACACCCGCTCGAACAACGGCAGACACCGCTGGAGATTCCTCAGGGACGGGACGTCCACCGTCGTCACGAGGAACACGCGGTCGGCCTCCTCGAACGCCGCCAGGGTATCCAGGGAGAACGACTTCGGCGTGTCGACGATGACGAAGTCGTACTGGCGCTTGAGATAGTGCAGGATCGCGCGGATCTGGTCGCGTCCCGGGGTGTCGGCCGGCTCCGGGTGGAACGGCGCGGAGAGGAAATCGACGCCCGACTCGTGATGCTCGATGAACGAGGAGAGCAGTCCCGCATCGATGCGATGGAAGTTCTGCACCAGGTCCAGGAAGCTGAAGCGCGGTTGCATGCCGAGCAGCACGGCGATTTCCCCGAGCTCGAAGTCGAGGTCGACGAGCAGCGTCCGCTTGCCGCTCAAGCGCTGCAGCACGATGGCCAGGTTGGTGGCCACCGAGGTCGTGCCGGCGCCGCCCTTGGGGCTGAACAGCGTGTAGAGCTGCCCCGGCTCACGGCTGGTCGGCGCGCAGCCGAGCCGCCGCGCGGCCCGATCGAGCGCGGCCTTCACGCCGTGGTCCGCGAGCGGTTTCGGCAGATACTCGGCGACACCCGCCCGCATCGCCTCCAGCAACGCCTCGGCCTCGAGCTGCGGACCGGCGCCCACGATGTAGCGCTGTGGACTCCCGTCCGTGAGAAACCGGGCGAAGCTGACCGCCGCCTCCGGGTCGTGGTCGAAGTCGAGGATCACCAGCTGCGGATCGCTGTGCCGCAGCTCGTTGATCTGCTCCTCGGTCATCTCGCTGAGCGGGGTGGCGACCTCCACGGCGAAGTCGAGGCCGTGTCCGTTGAGGGCCGCCGCCCGCCGCACCGCGTCCCGCAGGCCGGGGTCCGTCGAAATCAGTGCGCTACGCACGCTATTACCGTTCCCTTCCGTCATTTCACGAGCTTGAGGGTCTTCACGAGCGACCCCGTGGTGGTCCCCGGGGCGTCGTTGCCCGAGACGTAGTACAGGAAGCGTCCCATGACAGGATCCTTCAAGGAGTTCTGCGCCTCGATGAACATGAGGGCGAAGTTGTTGAACTCGATCGTCTGCATTCCCGACTTCGTGATTTGTCCCGGCGCGAACAGCGCGATGCGGACGACGCGCGGGCTGCTCATCCAGCCGTCGCCCAGCGACGAGCCCTTCACGCTGTGCGTCGCGTCGTCCCAGACGGCGTTCGGGTCCTCGTTGATCAGCTCGCCCACGCCCTGATAAGTCGGCCCGACCATGTTGCCGGTCTCGATCTCGTAGGGCGTGTTGAGCGCGATTGCCGAGGTGTTGCAGGTGCAGATGTTGCGGCGATAGACCGCCGCACCGGCGTCCTGGCCACCGCCGCCACCCTTCTCGCACTGCCCCTGCGACGAATCCGTGGGGATCCGCCACGGCAGGAAAATGCCGGGAGACGGGGCCGAGACGTCCTGCGGGTTCGTCACTTTGATCTTGATCTGCCGCCCGAAGTCCGCCTGATAGGACGTCGAGTTCCGGAAGTCGCTGCCGTAGCCGGTCTCCTGCGGCGACCCGCCGGGACCGGAGTAGGGCTGGTAGTAGTCTCCGGGTGCGTCGCCGAACTTCCAGTCCTCACCGTTGTCCCACAGACGATCCAAGTTGGTGTCCCCGTTCTCGTCGTACCACATGTCGGGAACGGCGAACGGCTTGAGGCAGCGGGCGTTCCCGGCCTGCACCGCTTCCGCGGCCGCATAGGCGCCGATGGGAACGTGGCGGATACCGAACACCCGGGCGAACAGCGTGGGAACCGAGTCGCGTTGCACGCGCACGCCCACGAGTGCGCTTTCGGGCACCACCCGGATGCTGACCTCGGTCGAATCGATCGGCCCGTTCTGGAAGGTGTTCCGCCGGGCGTAGTCCATGGCACGCGCCCGCGCGACCGGCTCGGCCAGCGCGGCGTCCTGCTCCATGAACGCGCTCGCGCCCGCCAGGGCGGCGGCGTCGGCCGCGCGTTGCGCGTCGTTGTGCGCGACGTAGAGCATCCCCATGTCGATCGCCAGGGCGAGGAAGCCCAGGAGCGCGAGCATCGAGACCGCGACCAGGACCGTCACGGCTCCACGCTCCGACCGCGCGACACTCGGCAGCACGTGCACGTCCGTATCCCCCATCGCTAGTGTTGGGTGGGCCCAGGCCGGCGGAGCCCCCGGTCCCAGTCCCAGGTGCCCGCATCACCGGTGGGGAGCGGCGGCGCCTTGTCGCTGGCGTCGACCAGAACCGGCGTGACCACCACCAACAGCTCCGTGCGCCGCTGCTGTGCAGCGCTGGAGCGGAAGAACTCGCCGAGCACCGGGATATCACCCAGGATCGGGATTCGACTCACATCCTTGGTCCAGGCGTTGTCCATGAGGCCTGCAATCGCCAAGTGCTGGCCGTCGCGCAACTCCACGTCGGTTTCCGCCCGCCGCGTCAACAAGCTCGGGATCTGGAAGCCGTTCAGGGTCAGCCCGTTGGCGAAGTCGAGCGAAGAGACCTCGGGCGCCACGTGCAGGCGGATGCTGCCGCCTTCGGTCAGGGTCGGCGTGAACCGGAGCCGCACCCCGAACTCCTTGAATACGATCGTGATGGCGCCCGACTGCCCGCCGCCCTGGACGCTCGGGTAGGGGAATTCGCCGCCGGCGAGGAACGACGCCTCCTGGCCCGGCAGGGTCAGCAGGTTCGGCTCGGCGAGGGTCTTGAACTCCCCCCGGGCCCGCAGCGCCCGGATCACCGCGTTGAACTGTGCGTTCGCGTTGCCCAGAAAGAGACGCATCAACCCATCGGAAATCGTCTGGACCGAGTCTTCGTCGACGGACGTGAGCCGATCGGGATTCACGGTCGAGAGAATGGACGACATTTCCTTCACCGCCGTGCGATTCACCTCGGCGAACTGCACCTGGAGCAGGACCTGCCGACCCGGAGGCGCCTGGAGGCGGTCCACGATGACGGCCCCGGTCGCCTTGGCGATGTTGACCGCCTGCTGGTCGATCGCCGCGCTCCGCACACGGCCGCTCAACGTGACCGTATTCGAGCTCGCCGACACGCTGATCGAATCGCCGGGGAACAGGGTCCGCAGGTAGCGCTCGAGGGCGGGCGCGTCCGCGGTCACTTCGATCGAGTAGACGCGGACCGTCCCCTGCTTGTCCCAGACGAGGAGACTCGTCGTCCCCAGCTTCTTCCCCGTCACCAGGACTTCCCGTGGCGACACGGCGACCGCGTCGGCGATCGTGGTCTCGCCGATGGAAAACCGTTCCACCGGATCGTCGTAGACGAGCAGCGCCGATGCCCCGGCCGAGACTGTGACGACCTGCTGCGCCCCGGAGACGATCCGCTGCGCCGCGGCGCGCGGGCTGGCCGTCAAGGCCAGCACCACGATCACGACGGCGAGCGTCCACCTCCACAAGGCCGAGATACCGCTGGCTCCGCTGATATTGCGCTGCACGATTTCCGCTCCGTTCTAGAACTTGATGAGGGTTCGAACGCCGCCCTTGTACGCCTCGACCACCGTGCCGGACGCGTCGGACTCCACGCCCCGGACCGCCCCGGTGGCCGCCCTGCCCTGCCGGTTTCCAGGCAGCAGGCCCCGCTCCCTCGCTCCCGGCGTCTGGATCTCCGCGAGATCGAGCGAATTCCGGAGCGCGAGCTGGATCTTCCCCTCGTTGGCCGCCAGAATCAGCTTCTCGCCGTCGTCGGGAGTGACGAGCACGGTGATGACCGACACGGTGATCGGTTTCCCCTGGGCGTCCTGCTGCACGATCTGTCCCGCTGCCAGCACTGGGACGTTCTGGAGGACGACCTGGGTGACGGTCTCCTTCCGGTCCTGCTTCGGCGGCAGCGTCAACACCACATCGACCCGCGTGCCCGGCAGTACGAAGCCGGCGACCCCGATCACGTCGTCCACCCGCACGCTGACTGCGCGTAAGCCGTCGGGAATGGTGATCGCAAGGCCTCCGCCGGCACCGCGGGGCGCCAGTTTGGCGTCCATCAGCAGCTCGTTGGCCTTCACGGGTGTGATGAGTCCGCGGCCCACGATCGCGGCGGCATCGCGCACGTACCCAGGCGGCACGGCATCACCCCGCCAGGGAATCATGTGGATGTCGGCCTGCTGCACGATGGTCCCGAGCGGCAGGTCCCGCGAGGCGACGGCCACCTGGGTGCGCGGCGCTTCGGCCGCCATGAGCCGAGGCGTCCGGTCCCGCAGGTACGCCAGGGCGAGATAGGCCGCTGAGCCGCCGGACAGCAGCGCGAGCGACAGGATGAGCCAAAGCCGGCGTTGTCTCAACGCGACCTCCTCCACGATTCGTATGTGGCGTTATTCATTGCGCATCACGAACGTCGATTGGAGCGTGATGCTCGCCTTGTTGTCCGACCAATGCATGAACGGCTTCAAGAACACGAACTGATAGGGAACCTGGATGTTGATCGATGCCGGGGTTCCCGACCCGGTCCGCCAGCCCGTCATCGAGATGGCGGCGTTGTTGGTGTCGATGGCGGCCCGCGACAGCGCCCGCCGGACGATCGCGTACACCGAGTCCTGCGTCGTCACGGGATCGGCCACGACCGCGCTCCGCGCCCCGAGCCGGGCCGCGTCGGTCACGGCGTGGTACACGTTCCAGGCGCGCCCGAATTCGAACACGCCGATCAACAGGATCAGCAAGAGCGGGAGCACGAGCGCGAATTCCACCATCGCCTGCCCGCGCGTATCCTGATGCAGTCGCTTCACAGGCTCGCTCCTCCGAAGAACCACCAGGCAAGCGCCCCCACCGCGATGGCGACCCCGTAAGGAACCGACATCGCCTCCGGCGACGCGAGGGTCGGCGCGACGCCGGCCCGGCCGAACAACACCCACTGCATCGCGAAGCCGCGGAGGTTGGTGATGACCCGCAGGAACGCCTGTCGCCGCACCGATTCGAGCGTCGCCAGGACGCCACCCACCACTGCGATGAGCAGCAGCGCTCCGAACAGCCGATCCACTCCGACGAACGCCCCGACTACTCCCAGCAGCTTCACGTCGCCCCCACCGAGGAACCCCATGGTGAAAGGCGCCAATGCCACCAGCACGGCAAACCCGGCCCCCTCGGCGCCCTGCAACACCGAGCTCCAGCCCCACGCGAGCCTGAGACACAGCGCCACTCCCAGGCCCCCGACCGTCAAGGCGTTGGGGATACGCCGCTCGCGCAGGTCGAACCAGGACGCGAGCGTCAGCAGCGCCACGAAGGCCACCGTCATCAGAATCGTCATTGCAATGGTGCGCTTCCCCGACGGAGAGGGACCGGACTCGCGTCCGGCCCCATCCCGCGATCGAGCAGTGCCCTGGCCTCGATCACTGCGTGGTCGGGACGTAGCCGTTCGTCGGCTGCGTCGACAGCGAGTCGGCGGCGGTGTCGAGGACCTTCCCCGTCGAGTTGCGCAGGTACAGGAACACGGCGATCAGACCGATCGCCACCAGCGCGACGATCAGGGCGTATTCGACCATGCCCTGCCCGGACTCGTCGCTCCACAACCGCTTCAGCATCTGCCGCATCGGAAAACCTCCCGGGCCAACGGGCCCTTGCGTAGTTGCGCCCGTGACTCGGCACGAGCGGGCAGCTGGCACGTGCCAGCCGCGCCGTGCCCCAACGCAACACGTGTACCGAGCGAGCTACAGAACTGTGTGTCCGGCGTCACACCGGCGCGCAACCGAAAGCAGCGACGAGGGATTGCCTAACGAGAATCGAGGGGGACGAGCGGGAGAGCCTGTTTGCGGGGAGAGTCGCCTGCAAACGCCACCAAGCCTACGCCACAGTGTGCTGTGCAGCAGCAACAACCTGCTGTGCACGCGCCACAGTGTTGCGTAAGCCGAGTGTCGCCAATCGATCCTGGGTGCTTCGGCGCAACTTGCTGTGCCGAAAGCAGTTGCGATCTAGAAGTCGATCGCAACTGCTACCAGGAGCTGCTTCGGGTCTTTCTCAAACCCCGCTAAAGAGTGTTCTCAGGGCGCCACGGTAACATCGGGGTGGGAAGAGTGCTGCTACGCGGTGCGGACCCACCGTAACAAGTCCCGGAAACGTGGCCGCTTCCCCGTCATGAGAATCCCTACCCGGTAGATCCGGGCCGCGACCCAGCTGACGGCGACGATCCCCAGCGCCAGGAGCCCCAACGACAGGAGGAGCTGGCTCACAGGCACGATGCTGGCCGCCCAGCGGACCGGCATGGCGATGGCCGAAGTGAAGGGTATGTACGAGATCGTCAGCGCGTAGGCCGAGTCGGGGTTTCCCGACAATGCCCAGATCGAGAGATACGCGATCAGTAACAGGAAGATCACCGGCTGCTGTGCCTGCCGGGCCTCCGACTCGCTCGACGACATGGCCCCCACCGCGGCGAACATGGCGGAGTAGAGCAGGAATCCGCCGATGAAGTACGTGCCGAAGACCACGGCGGTCCCCAGCGACACTTGCGGCACTTCGAAGATGGTGCGGTTGCTTCCCGTGGCGGCCATCCCGGCCGTCAGCGCCGCCCGCTGCGAGAACAGCAGCACGGCCGACACGGCCCAGATCGCGAACTGAAAGAGCGAGACGGCGCCGACCCCCACGATCTTGCCGACCATCAGCTGGAAGGGCCGCAGCGAGGACACGAGCACCTCGACGACGTGCGTCGTCTTCTCCTCGAGCACCGAGCTCATCACGTTCACGCCGTAGAGCAGAATGGCCATGTACAGCAGGATGGCCATGACGTACGCGAGGGTGAACGACTGGGCGGAGCTCTCTCCCGTCGTCGTCGAGCCCGAGATCTTCCTCGTCTCCAGCGCGACCTGCAGCTGCGCTTCGCGTACGACCTGCGGGTCCACCCCGGCGCGCTCGAGGCGCGCGTTGACCGCCATCCGCACGAGCACGCCCTTCAGGACCCCGATATCCCGCAGGGAGGAGACGTTGGAGCTGCGGTACTCGGCCACGCCGGAGTCCACCGTCGCATCCGTCACGATCAGGAATCCGTCGAGCTGGCGGCGGCTCACGGCCCCGGTCAAGGAGTCGATCAGTCCTGCCCGGGGCGGCACACGGTCGAGGAGCTGGAAAGCGCCACTGGAGTTGAGCGAATCCGCGACGCTCGCACCGAAGGACGACTGCGTCCCGTCCACGACCACGAGCCGTTTGGACCTGCCGCCGCCGGAGAACAGGATCGGGAAGAAGATCAGGGCGGCGAAAAACAGCGGTCCGAGCAACGCCGAGATCCAGAACCACCGGGTTCGCACGCGCTCCACGAATTCCCGCCGCACGACCGCCAGCACCTTACGCATGATGGGGCCGTTCGTTCGTGACCGCCTCCGCCCGGGCTGCCTCGGGACCAACCAGATCGATGAAAATCTTGTGGAGCGACGGCGCGGTGAGCTCGAATCGGGTCAGCCGAGCCCCCGAGGCGACGAGCGATCGTAGCACGTCCTGCGCATCCGCTCCAGGACTCAGCTCGAGCTCCGCGTATTGGCCGAAATCCTCCGCCCGGGCAACCAGGCGGCGGTCGGCGAAGACCTCCCGGGCGCTCCCCTGGTTGCCGTCGAACGCCACGGTGACGTGCCGGCCCCCGTGGGTTTCCTTCACCCGTGCGAGCGTATCGTCCACCAGCTTCCTCCCTTTGGCGATGATGCAGACGTAGTCGCACAGCTTCTCGGCGTGTTCCATGATGTGGGTCGAGAACAGGATGGTCTTGCCGCGGCGCCGCAGGTCGATCACGGTTTCGCGCATCACCTCGGTGTTCACGGGATCGAGACCGGAGAACGGCTCGTCCAGCAGCACGAGATCGGGGTCGTGCAACAGCGTCGAGATGAACTGTACCTTCTGCTGCATCCCCTTGGACAGGTCGGAGACCTTTCGCAGGCGCCAATCGCCGAGCCCGAGGCGCTCGAGCCATTCCATCGCCCTGGACCGGGCCGCCCGGCGGTCCACGCCCTTCGCTTCCGCCAGAAAGACCAGGACGTCGAGCACCCGCATCTTGGGATACAGCCCGCGCTCTTCCGGCAGGAACCCGATTCGATCGGAGTAATCCCGAGCCGAACCCTCCCCGCCGAAGAGGCGCACGTGCCCCTCGTCGGGAACGAGGATGTTCATCGCCATCCGGATGCAGGTGGTCTTCCCGGCGCCGTTCGGCCCGAGGAGGCCGTAGATGGCCCCGGCGGGGACCGTCAGCGACAGGTCGTCGACGGCCGTGTGCCCGGCGAACCGCTTGGTGATATGGTCGAGAACGAGAAACGGTGTGGTCATACGCCCCGCGGAGACGGACACTGACGGCCGGGTGTTGCTGCGGGGGATAAAGCTACTCGGTCGTAACGGGCTCCGCCCCCTCCTGCAGCGCCGCGCGGAGGGTGTGCCAGGAGAGACTGGCGCACTTCACCCGGACGGGAAAACGCCGCACGCCGGCCAGGGCGGCCAGCTTCCCGAGCTGCGCCGCATCCACGGGGGCGTCGGGCGCGGCCGTGAGCATGGCGTGGACGTCCTGAAACAGCTTCTCGGCCTCGGCCCGCGACTTCCCGAGGACCGCGCCGGTCAAGAGCGACGCGGAGGCCTGGGAAATGGCGCACCCCGATCCCTGGAATCCGATATCGGCGATGCGGTCGCCGTCGAGCTGCAGCTCGACCCGGATCTGATCCCCACACAGCGGATTCGAGCCGTCCGCGGCGTTCGTGGGGTGGGGCAGTTTCTTGAAGTTCCGGGGGCTCCGGTTGTGTTCGACGATGATCTGCTGGTAGAGGTCGCTCAAGTCGCCCATCAGGAGAACACCTTCCGGACCTTCTCGAGCGCCGCGACGAGGGCATCCACGTCCGCGCGTGTGTTGTAGAGCGCGAACGAGGCCCGGGCGGTCGCCGGAACGCCGAAGAAGTCCATCACCGGCTGGGTGCAGTGATGACCGGTGCGGATCGCGACGCCCTCCTGGTCCACGATGGTGCCCACGTCGTGCGCGTGCACGCCGCCCATCACGAAGGAGACGACGCCCGCCTTGTGCGCCGCGGTGCCGACGAGCTGGATGCCCGGAAGCTCGCGCAGCCGCGCCGTCGCGTACGCCAGCAGATCCTGCTCGTGCGCGGCGACGGCCTCCCAGTCGAGCGCGCCGAGGTAGTCGATCGCGGCGCCCAATCCGATGGCGCCGGCGATGTGGGGCGTGCCCGCCTCGAACTTGGCCGGGAGGTCGGCGTAGGTGGTCCGTGCGAAGCTCACCGTCTTGATCATATCGCCGCCGCCCTGGTAGGGCGGCATCGCCTCGAGTCGCTCCGCCTTGCCGTAGAGCACGCCGATTCCGGTGGGCCCGAACATCTTGTGTCCCGACACCGTGTAGAAGTCGGCCCCCAGCGCCCGGACGTCGATCCGGAGATGCGGTGCCGCCTGCGCGCCGTCCACCAGGACGGGGACGCCACGCGCATGGGCGAGGCGTACGATGTCGGCGATGGGATTGATCGTCCCCAGCGAGTTGGACACGTGCGCGACGGCGACGATCCGCGTCCGGTCGGTGAGCAGTCGCTCGTACTCCTCGAGCAGCAGCTCGCCGCGCCGGTTCATCGGGATCACCCGGACCACGGCCCCCCGCTCCCCGCACACGAGCTGCCAGGGGACGATGTCGGAGTGGTGCTCCATCGCCGACACCAGGACCTCGTCGCCCGGCTGGAGGCTGGAGCGACCCCAGCTCGACGCGACGAGGTTGATCCCCTCGGTGGTGCCGCGCACGAATACGATCTCGCGGGTCGAGGCGGCGTTCAGAAAGGCGCGCGCCTTCTCCCGCGCGCCCTCGTACTCGGCGGTCGCGCGCTCGCTCAGGTCATAGACGCCACGGTGGACGTTGGCGTTCTCCGTCGTGTAGTAACGCTCGAGGCGATCGATCACCGCGCGGGGCTTCTGACTGGTGGCGGCGTTGTCGAGATAGACGAGCGGCTTGCCGTGGGCGGTGGTGGAGAGGATCGGGAAGTCGGCGCGCAGTCGCGCCGCGTCGAAGGCGGCGGGTCCGCGGGCCGGCGCCCGGCTGACGGTCGTCACGCCGCGCCCGTCTCCGGATCGGGGACGCCCAACCGATGCCGGATCTGCTGGTCGAGCCGGTTCCGCGCTCCTGGAATGGCCACGCGGTCCAGGATGTCGGCCCCGAACCCGTAGGTGAGGAGCCCCCGGGCTTCCGTCGCGCCGATGCCGCGGCTCTTCAGGTAGAAGAGCGCCGTTTCGTCGAGCGGGCCCACGGTCGAGCCGTGGGTGCACTTCACGTCGTCGGCGTAGATCTCGAGCTGCGGCTGGCTGTCGGCGCGCGCCGAGTCGGAGAGCAGCAGGTTGTTGTTCGTCTGCTTCGAATCGGTCCGCTGCGCGCCGGGGCGCACGATGATGCGCCCGTTGAACACGCCGCGCGACTCGCCGTCGAACACGCCGTTGAAGTACTCGTGGCTTTCCCCGTGCGGCTGGGCGTGCTCGATCGTCGTGTGGTGATCGACGTGTTGACGGCCGCCCAGCACGGACAGGCCATTGAGGATCAGGTAGGCGCCCGTCCCGTCCAGTACCGCGTTGATGTCGTGACGCGTCAGGGCCCCGCCCAGGGCCACCGTGGTGAATACCAGCCGGCTGTCCCGTCCCTGGCGGGATTGCGACGTCGCGACGTGAAAGCTCCGCTCGCCCTCACGCTGCTCGCGGCAGATTTCGAGCTGGGCGCCGTCGTCCAGTACGACTTCCGTGACGGCGTTGGTGAGCGACGGCCCGGCCGGCGTGGCCGCCTCGTATGCCTCGACCAGCTTGAGCTGCGCCTCGCGCTCGACCACCACCAGCAGGCGGGGATGCGCCATCGGCCGCGCGACCCCAGCCGGGATCCGGAAGGTGAGGTGGAGCGGCTCGGCGACCACCGTGCGCGCCCGGACATGGACCAGCATGCCGTCCGCCAGAAACGCCGTGGACAGGGCCGTGAAGGGACTCGCATCCGGCTGCGCGTGGCGCGCCAGATGCGCGCGCACGAGGTCCGGCCACCGCTCGATCGCTTCACGCAGCGGCGCCACGACGACACCGGCCGGAACTCGACCCACCTCCCAGCGCGCGCTGCTGAGCGTGAAGGGGGTCTCGGCGATCGGCTGGACGTTCGTGAAGCGCCACGCTTCCTGGCGGGTCGAGGGGAAACCGACCTCGGTGAATCGCGCGATGCCGCGCTCGCGCAGCTCGCGCAGCCAGGACGGGGCGCCCGCGGCGCCGTTGCCGGCGAAACCCTCGTACTCTCCGACGAAATGCGCCGTCACGGAGCCGCGACTCCAGCCCCCTCGGGGCGCACCCAGTCGTAGCCCTTTTCCTCCAGCTCGAAGGCCAGCTGCTTCCCGCCGGATTTCACGATACGGCCCTCGGCCAGCACGTGCACGAAATCGGGGATGATGTAGTTGAGCAGGCGCTGATAGTGGGTCACCACGACGAAGGCGCGCTGCGGCGACCGCAACGCATTCACCGCCTCGGCCACCGTCTTCAAGGCGTCGATGTCGAGCCCCGAATCGGTCTCGTCCAGGATGGCGAGCCGGGGCTCGAGCACCGCGAGCTGGAGGATCTCGTTGCGCTTCTTTTCGCCGCCCGAGAACCCCTCGTTCACGGCGCGATTCATGAAGCTGTCGTCCCAGCCGATCGCCTTGAGCTTGTCTTCCAGCACCTGGAGGAAATCGAGCGGATCGAGCTCCGGCTCCCCCTTGTGCTTGCGGATGGCGTTCACCGCCGAGCGCAGGAAGTAGGAGTTGGTAATGCCGCGGATGGCGACGGGATACTGGAACGCGAGGAATACGCCCTCGCGGGCCCGCTCTTCGGGGTCGAGCTCCAGCAGATCCTTGCCGTCGTAGCGGACCGATCCACTCGTCACCTGATAGGCGGGATGCCCGGCGAGCACCTGGGCGAGCGTGCTCTTGCCGGAGCCGTTCGGACCCATGACGGCGTGGACCTCGCCGGCATTGACGCTCAGCGAGACGCCGCGAAGAATCTCCTTGCCCTCGACGGAGGCATGGAGGTCTCGGATCTCCAACAGCGGGGCCAGGTGTCCGGGGTCAGGGGTCCGGGTCATCCAACGCTCCCTTCGAGCGAGATGCCCAACAGATTCTGGGCTTCCACAGCGAATTCCATCGGCAGCTCCTTGAACACTTCCTTGCAGAATCCGTTGACGATCATGGATACGGCGTCCTCGGCGGAGAGGCCGCGCTGCTTGCAGTAGAAGATCTGGTCTTCGCCGATCTTGGAGGTCGAGGCCTCGTGCTCCATGATCGCCGAGCTGTTACGCACGTCGATGTAGGGGAAGGTGTGCGCGCCGCACTCGCTGCCGATCAGCATCGAATCGCACTGCGAGTAGTTGCGGGCCCCTTCGGCGCCCTTGAGGATCTTCACGAGGCCGCGGTAGGTGTTCTGGCCGTGGCCGGCGGAGATGCCCTTGGAGACGATGGTGCTCTTCGTGTTCTTCCCCATGTGGATCATCTTCGTGCCGGTGTCGGCCTGCTGGCGGTGGTTGGTGACCGCCACCGAATAGAACTCGCCAATCGAGCCGTCGCCCTGCAGGATGCAGCCCGGGTACTTCCAGGTGATGGCCGAACCGGTCTCGACCTGGGTCCAGGAGATCTTGGAGTTCCGGCCGCGGCAGGCGCCCCGCTTGGTCACGAAGTTGTAGATCCCGCCCTTTCCTTCTTCGTCGCCCGGATACCAGTTCTGGATGGTGGAGTACTTGATCTGGGCGTTGTCGAGCGCCACGAGCTCGACCACCGCGGCGTGCAGCTGGTTCTCGTCGCGCGTCGGGGCGGAACACCCCTCGAGGTAGGAGACGTGGCTCCCCTCCTCGGCGATGATGAGCGTGCGCTCGAACTGGCCCGTCGACGACGCGTTGATGCGGAAGTAGGTCGACAGCTCGAGCGGGCACCGCATCCCCTTGGGGATGTATGCGAACGACCCGTCGGTGAATACGGCCGAGTTGAGTGCGGCGAAGTAGTTGTCGTTGTGCGGGACCACCGATCCCAGGTAGGCCTTCACCAGGTCGGGGTGCTCGCGGATCGCCTCGGAGATGGGGCAGAAGATGACCCCGTGTTTTCTCAGCTCCTCGCGGAACGTGGTGG
>DATICZ010000244.1:0-3374 GCA_035456525.1 Gemmatimonadales bacterium | reverse complement strand
ACCTCGGCAACTACCAGGGTGGCGCCCGGGTGCTCGACGTCTCCGGCGAGCTCAAGGGCGATCTGCTGCGCCAGGGGCGGGAGATGAGCTGGATGCTCACCGCCGATTCGACCGGTGCACAGCCCCACACGCCGTTCGCCTGGGGCGCGGTCGTACGCGACGGCAACATCTTCGTGCCGGACATCAACTCGGGACTGTGGATTCTACGGCTGGAGCCGAAACGGGAAGTGACACCCTAACGGCGAAAACGCGGCGCCGTTATTTGTTCGGAAGTCCTATCGCCGTCCGGAACGCGGCCAGCGCCCCCTCGTATGCCCGGACGCGGGTGAGCAGTCGGGCGGCGACGGGTCCCGGTGATCTACCGGCCGTCAGCTGGCACTCCTTGGCCATGAGCGAAAGCGAATCGACCTGGAGGACCAGGTCCCGGGCGGGCCGCCGCACCGGCGCTTCATAGACGGCTGGCTCCATCCTGCCGCGACCGCTCGTCAGGAAGCCGCGCGCGGCCGAGCACAGGCCGCCCAGGCGGCGCGCCGCCTGGCGGATCTGCGTCGTATCGCGCCCGGCCTGCACGCGGCTCAGACGACTCATGCCGTCCTTGATCTGGGCCACCCCACGGCCGGCGGTGCGCAGGCCCTGGAGGTAGCGCTCCTGTCCCGGACTGGGGAGGACGGGTGCCGGCGCAGGAGGTGGGGTCGCGGCAGGAACCGACTCCGGAGGAGGCGGGGTCGGTTCCTGTCCCGACAGGGGCAGCGCGAGAATCACTTCGCCGACGAGGAGGGCTGTAACCCAAAGACGCATGCGAGGTTCCTGTAACTGGATTTCGGCCACTTTGCTCAGGCCATGGGTTATAATCTGGTCATGACCGTTCCCGCAACTACTCGGGCATGGCGGATGTTCGAGGACCGCGCCGAGGCGTTGAGTCACTTCTTCGCCCGGGCGGGTGAAGCCCCCCGATTCATCGCCTTCGACGATACGGTGGGATGCCCCCTCGACCAGGCCCTGGCCGTGGTGGAGTGGACCGAGGCCGCCGGCATCCTGCACGACGATGACGTCATGCACGCCGCCTGGATCCGGCCCGATGCGGCGGCTGCCGTGGTCGAGCGCCGCGATGGGGAGCGACGCTCGTTCGCGTATTTCGGACCGCGCATGGACGCGCCGTATGCCGATCCCCAGGAGTGTGAGCTGATCTACGACGGTCCAGGCGTGCGCGCCTACGCGTTCGCCGAGCGTGGGCCTGCGCTGGCGCATTTCCTCCGGGCGACCCAGGGGACGGGGGCGATCCTGGCGCTGCTCGCCCGGCGCGGACCAGAACTGCGGCACGTGCGGCGCTGGCTCAAGGAGTTGTTCGCCGCGCCGGCGACCGCGGAGCATCGCTCAACCCAGCTCATGGCGGGGTGGTTCGCGACCTCCGGCGCCGGCTGTCTCTTCCTCCCGGCCCAGGCCGGGGAGCCTTACTCCTACTGCGAAGTTGGCACCGACTCCTGACATGATGACGTTCGCCCTTGTGCTTGCGGTCGCCCTGCAGGCGCCCGACAGCGCGCGCGCGGTGCGCTGGGAGCGCGCCCTGAACGAAACGACGGATTCGCTCGATCACGTCCGCGGAGCCGCTGCCGCCTTCCGCGTCGATCTCCGCAACGCCTCACACGATCTCGTGGTGGTGCGGGCCGCCCAAGTGCGGGCAACCTGCGGTGCAGCGGATGCCCCGCTGCAGGCGCTCGAGCGATTGCTCACCGGCGAGGTGTACGATCCCAGAGCCCGGAGCGCCCAGGAGCGACTGCGCAGCGGCACCACCGAGCTGCGCCGAACGCTGACGCGCTGCCAGCGGGAGTGGCAGACAGGCTCGCGTCCCACCATCAGCGGCGCCGACAGCCTGCGCGCGTGGGGACCGTATCGCACCGCGCAGCTTGATGCGGCGCTGCGGCGCTATCTCGGCCTGGTGCGCTCGTTCATGAAGCAGGCGAACCTGCGGAAGCCCGCGGTGAGTTGATGTGGGAAGTGGAATGGCTGTGGATACACAATTCCACACCGTGTGGACGGACGTCGCAACGGTCATGATTCACGGTGGTTAGTTTCCACAGTCGGTGCACATCGCAGTGAGCTAACCCGAAGAAAGATCGGCACTTGCGCGATTTTGCGGGACCCCTAGATTGTCCCCTACGTCGCGCGGGGAAGGGTTGGGGCCTGGTGCCTCAGCAACGCCTGCTCGACCCTGTCCGAGCGGAAATTCCGGGGAGGGCGCCGATGCAACAAGGGCTCAGGCGCCTGCCGATCCGGGAGGATCTCTCCGGCTCGGATCGTTGAGGCCAGTCGCGTGCCTCGGCCACGTCGAAGTAGTGCCTCGACGTGCAGTGCGGAAGGTCGGTCCGCGACCCGATCTGACCCGCAGCACTCACGGCGGTGAACCACGTGGCCCGGCCAGGCTGCATGGGGATCGAAGCCGGAGCTCCTGATCGCCCTACCGAGCGACGCAACAGTCAACCGGCGGCGGCAGGATGAAGAACGGAGGGAGCAATCCCCCGGCTCCGGGTAACCGGTGTGCGGGGCCCCCGGGCGGCCTATTGAGCCGTTCCGGGGGCTTCGATTTTCCCCCCCAAGCGCACGTTGCCGATGCGCACCGGGCGGGCTACGATTGGCTTCCCCCTCGCGGAGCTGCCCGGTTGAAACGGTGGATCTGGGGGCTGGTCCTCATCGCCGGCCTCGCCGCAGCCCTGCGGCTGATGGTGCGGTTCCCCTGGCCCGAAACCGGTGCAGCCATCGCGGCGATGCACCCGTTACTGCTCCTCGCGGCGCTCCTCGTCAACCTGCTGTCACCGCTCGCCAAGGGGCAGGCGTGGCACCTGCTGCTACGCCCGGTCGCCCGGCATCGCTGGCGCGCCGCGCAGGAGGCGACACTCGTCGGGTCCGCGGTCAACTCGATCAGTATGGGCGTGACCGGAGACGCCGCGCGCGTGACGTTGCTCGCCCGGCGGGAGGCCGTGCCGGTGAGCACCGCGGTGCTCTCCGTGGCCTGGACCCGCGTGGTGGAAGGGATAGGACTCGCGCTGTTTCTGGTCCTGGCCCCGTTGTTCATGCATGTCCCGGCAACGGTGCGCGGGCTGCAGCTCGGCGCCGCCATCGCCCTGGTGACCGTCTTCGTCCTCTCCCGGCTCGGCCGCTGGGCGCGACTGATCGTGCGCCTGCCACGGATGCTGCGCCAGCCCGCGACCCTCCTGGCACGCATGAGCGTCGGGACACGTCTCGCGGCGCCGGTGGTGTGCGCGCTGGTGAACTGGGTGGTGCAGTGGGCGACCTACGATCTCGTGCTGCGGGCGGCCGGGCTGGCGCTTCCCGTGTCGGCCTCCCTCATGGCGCTCCTGGCGGTGAATATCGGCGGC
>DATICZ010000243.1:0-16937 GCA_035456525.1 Gemmatimonadales bacterium | reverse complement strand
GTGTCGCGCATCTTCCGGGCCCAGATCCTCCGCGCGGCCCGGAACTTCGCCACCTCCTCGAAGAAGTCGAGATGGCTGTCGAAGAAGTACGAGAGCCGCGGCGCGAAGTCGTCGACGTCGAGCCCGCGCTCCACCCCGCGCTCCACGTACGTGAAGCCGTTGGCGAGCGTGAACGCCAGCTCCTGCGCCGCGGTGGAGCCCGCCTCGCGGATGTGGTAACCCGAGATCGAGATCGTGTTCCACTTGGGCGCGTGCTGGGCGCCCCACTCGAAGCAGTCGACGATCAGGCGCAGCGCGGGCTCGATCGGGAAGCACCACGCGTGCTGCGCCATGTACTCCTTCAGGATGTCGTTCTGGATCGTCCCGCGCAGCTTCTCCGACGACACCCCCTGCTTCTCGGCGGCGGCGATGTAGAACGCCCAGAGGATGATCGCCGGGCCGTTGATCGTCATCGACGTCGAGACCTTGTCGAGCGGGATTCCGTCGAACAGGGTCTCCATGTCGGCGAGGCTCGAGATCGCGACGCCGCACTTCCCCACCTCGCCCTCGGCGCGGGGATGATCGGAGTCGTATCCCATCAGCGTCGGAAAATCGAACGCCACCGACAGGCCCGTCTGGCCGCGCGCCAGCAGGAACTTGTAGCGACGGTTCGTGTCGGCCGCAGTGCCGAAACCGGCGAACTGGCGCATGGTCCACAGCCGGCCCCGGTACATCGAGGGATGGATGCCGCGGGTGAACGGATACGCGCCGGGGGTACCTAGCTGTGCCGCAGGGTCCCACCCCGCGAGGTCCTGGGCACCATAGACCGGCTTCCGCTCGATGCTCATCGCGTAGCTCCTGTTCTCGCTTGATCCACGATGGCCGCGGCCACCTCGTAGGGACTGCGCCTTCCCGCCGACATATCGTCCAGCGCCTCCCCGAGCAGCGTCTCCGCGGCGGTCTGCTCCCATACCCAATGCGCCATCGCCCGGTTCACCGCCGCCCGCGTTCGCTCGGCGAGCCGCTCCCGCCGCCGACGCCCGAGCAGGCCGCTCGCTTCAAGGTACCCACGGTGCCGCTCCAGTGCCTCCATCAGGTCGGTCACGCCCTCACCGCGGGTGGCGACCGTCAGCAGGACCGGCGGCTCCCAATCATCCTCTGATGGTTTTCTCACCGCTGCATCACGCCGGAGACCGGGGGCATGGTGCGGGGACACGTGCCGGAACGCCGTGCCCCGGCGGATCCCCAGCATCACCTCGATGTCCCGCTGCAGCCTCTCAGCGCCGGGCCGGTCCGCCTTGTTGACCACGAAGATGTCGGCCACTTCCATCACCCCGGCCTTCAACGTCTGGATCGCGTCGCCCGATTCCGGGACCAGCACCAGCGCGGTGGTCTCGGCGGTGCGGGCCACGTCCAGCTCCGTCTGACCTACCCCGACCGTCTCGATGAGGATGCGCTCGAACCCGAATGCCGTCAGCACCTCGCACACTTCCTCCGTGGTCGTCGCGAGGCCACCGAGCGACCCCCGGGTCGCCATCGACCGGATGAAGACGCCGGGATCGAGGCTCACCGCCTCCATGCGGATCCGGTCGCCCAACAGGGCACCGCCGCTGAACGGACTCGTCGGGTCCACGGCGACGACTGCAACCTTCAGGCCCACACCGCGATACTGCTGGATCAGCAGCTGGGTGAGCGTGCTCTTGCCGGCGCCGGGGGGGCCGGTGATGCCGATGCGTCGGGCGCGCTCGCCGAACCGGCCGGCCCGCCCGTGTACATGGCTGAGCACCCTCTCGTACCCGTCCCGCTGGTTCTCGACGAGGCTGATCGCCCGGGCGAGCGCCGCCGTGTCACCCCGATCGAGACCGTCGAGAACCGAAGATACGGAACCGGGCGCCGTCATGCCTCGCCGCCTTCCAGCACCACGGTCCGCACCGGGGCCCGCCGCACCGCCACGCGCTCCACGCGCGAGGCCGACGCGGCCAGGACGTCGAACTCCAGTCCACCGAGCACGAACCGCTCGCCGGTGTGCGGGATCCGCCCCAGCGCCTGCGTCAGGAGGCCGCCGACCGTCTGGGCGGCCCGGCTCGCCGGGCCGGCCCCCAACCGCTCGGTGAGCGTCGCGGCCGGCGCCGCCCCGTCGAGCTCGACGAGGGCGGGAACGGTGGCCTCGGGGGATGCGGCGGCCGGCGGGCCTTCCAGCACTTCGCTCACGAGGTCCCGCAGGAGATCCTCGAAGGTCACGAGGCCAGCGGTGCCGCCGAACTCGTCGATCACGACAGCCAGGTGACTACGGCCGCGCTGCATCTCCAGCATCAAGTCGGCGGCGCGCCGCGTCCCCGGCACGGTGAGGACGGGATGCACCCGGAGCGGCGCGTCGGGCGCCAGCGTCAGGAAGTCGAAGGCGTGCGCCGCGCCCACGATCTCATCGAGCGAGCCGCGGTACACCGGATACCGGCTATAGCCCGATTGCACGAAGACGTGGGCCGCCTCGGCGGCGAGCATCCCCTCGGGCAGCGCCACGATCGACGTCCGCGGCGTCATCAACTCCGCCACCGGCCGGTCGGAGAACGCCAGCACGCCCGAGACCACTTCCATCTCGTCGGACGCGGCGAGCACGCTCGAATCCCCGGTGAGGACGGCGGCGAGCGTGCCGCGCGCGGACGGGTCCCGGTGGGGAATGAACGGGGCGAGCACGCGGGCCGCCCGCTCCATCCACGGCACCGCAGGCTCGACGATGCGCTCGGGCCAGCGTCGCCCCACGGTGCGCGGCAACAGGTACGCGGTCGTCACGAACAGCGGAACGATCAACAGCACGCTGACGACGCCGAGAAACGTGGGGGTGAATCGCGCCAGCAACGCGGGGATCGCCGCGGCGGCAAGCAGTACGCCGAGCGTCGTCAGCACGTTTGCGGTCGCGAGGACACGCGCCGGGTCGCGCAGCGCCTGGGCCGTCGCGGGCGCCCCCCGCAGCTTGTAGGATACCCAGCGCGTGAGCTCCGCCTGGCTCACGGCCGCGGCCGACACGCCGATCGCGGCGGCGGTCGCGGCCAGTCCCAGGCCGAAGATCAGCAGCAGCAGCGGGACGATCATCGAGGCTCGAAGTACACGCGCCGTACCCGGCGCCGTTCCACTCGCTCGACCACTACGCGAAAGCCGTCCATCGTGAGCTCCTCCCCCGCGCGCGGCACCCGGCCCAGCTCGGAGTAAATCAGACCGCCGACGGTCGAGACCTCCGAATGCGTGAACGGACGCCCCAACGCCGCCGAGAGCTCATCGAGCCCGACGCCGCCGTCCACCCAGACGCGCTCGCCGTCGCGACGGATTTCCGGGGCGGCCTCGAGGTCGTGCTCGTCCCGGATCTCTCCCACGATTTCCTCGAGCACGTCTTCGCGGGTAATCAGGCCCGCGGTCCCGCCGAACTCGTCCACCACGACGGCGAGGTGAGCCGGGCCGCGCTGGAAGTCGCGCAGCTGGGCGTCGAGCGTCTTCGTCTCGGGGACGTACGACGCCGGCCGCACCAGGTCCTGCCACCGCCCGACGCCCGGCCCGGTCGGCAGGCCCATCGCGAGGGGCACGAGGTCCTTGGCGTAGAGGACGCCGACCACGTTGTCGGGCGTGCCGTCGAAGACCGGCAAGCGCGTGTGCTCGCTCGTCCGAAACTGCTCCACGACATCCTCGAGCCCGGCCGCGAGATCCACGCCGATCATGTCGAGCCGCGGGGTCATGACTTCGTCCACCGTGGTATCGGCCAGGGAGAAGACGCCGAGCAGCACGTCGCGTTGGGTGTCCCCCATCGCCGGCGTGGCGGGGCCCGTCGCGCCGACCAGCGTGTGCAGCCCGCGGTCCACACGCGTGAGCAAGCGGAGCAACGGGGCGAAGGGCGGCAGGGTGCGGCGTCCCACCGGAAGGGCGAGCGCCGCGAGCTCGGGCGCGACGCGGGCCACGGCACGGGGCAGCGCGTCTCCCAGGATGAACAGCAGCAACGCGACCACGGCCACCGATCCCAGGGCGGCCGCCCACGGACGCTCCCACCAGCGCACGGCATCGGCAGCGGCGACCGCGGCGAGTACGAGCAGGGCGAGCCGGGAAACGTGGAACGCGCGATGCAGCGGGACGCGGCCGCCGGCCGCGACGGGGGGCGCATCACCCAGCGTGTGCAGGGCCTCGCCCACAGCCGCTTCCTCGCCCAGCGCGAGGAGGCCGGCCCACAGCGCCGCCACCACGGCCACGAGGGCCGCGCCCCAGACGAGCGCGATCACCGGACGCGCCCTCCGCCTGCGGTGAGGCGGCGCACGTAGCGCTCCTGCCGCCGCCACATCCCAGAGCGCATGCGGCCAGCACCTTCCGGATGGTCGTAGCCCAGTACGTGGAGCGTGCCGTGCACGGCCAGGCGTACCAGCTCCTCCTCGACCGCTCCCCGCCCACGCCCCTTCGGGTCGCGGCGCCCCTGCTTTTCGACGTACCGCTCGGCCGCGGCAGGACACACGTACACATCGCCCAGCACCCCTCCGTCGGGCTGCGGCAGGCCGAATGCGAGCACGTCGGTGAGCCCGCGGCGGCCGGTGACGCGCCGGTTCAAACGACGCATGGCCGCCGCGTCCAGCAGCGCGACCTCGATCCGGGCCGCCCGGGCGCCCTCCCAGCGCAGCACCTGTGCCGCCACGCGCGCCAGGCGCTCAGCCGCCGGCAGCCGGGCGCGCCGGCTGCCAGGCCTTCGTGATGCCGCCACTGGACTCGGGGTAGTCGATGCGGTTGTGATACATCCCGGTGAGCACGCGCACGAATTCGGCGCGGACCTGATCGAGCTGCTGCAGGGTGAGCGGTGCTTCGTCCAGCTCGCCCGTCGTGAGGCGTCCTTTCACGATCTGATCGATCGCCGCCTCCAGCTTGGCGGGCGTGAGCCCCTCGAGCACCCGCAGCGACGCTTCGACCGAATCGGCCAGCATCGTGACGGCCGTCTCGACCGAGCGCGGTCGCGGCCCCGGGTAGCGAAAGTCGTCGCGCCGCACCCCCGGCTCGCCCTGCTTCTTGGCGCGGTCGTAGAAGTAGGCGATCTCGCTCGTGCCGTGGTGCTCGGGGATGAAGGCGGTCACGATCTCGGGAACCCCCGCCTCGCGGGCGAGACGCATTCCTTCGGTCACGTGGAGCCGGATGATCTCGGCTGACTGGGCCGCGGGGAGGCGGTCGTGGGGGTTCCCGCCCAGCGACTGGTTCTCGACGAAGTACTGCGGGCTGGCGAGCTTGCCGACGTCGTGGTAGTAGCACCCCACGCGACCCAGCAGGCCATTCGCACCGATGCGGTTGCACGCCGCCTCGACCAGGTTCGCCATGGCCACGCTGTGCGCGTAGGTGCCGGGTGCTTCGAGCGACAGGCGCCGCAACAACGGGCGCGACGGATCCGACAGCTCGAGCAACGTCAGGTCCGTCGTGATCCCCGCGACTCGCTCGGCCACGGGCAGCAGCAGGATCGTGAGGGAGGCCGACACGAGTCCGTTCGACGTCCCGAGCAGCGCGCGCGTGCCGATCTCCCGCAGCGACCAGTCACTCGCCAGTCCCAGCGCCAGCGCGCCGACGAGATACCCCAGTCCGACCACCAGCACCGCGAGGTACAGGTGCGTACGGCGGCGCAGGGTCTTCACCGACAGCGCCGCGGTCACGCCCCCGGTAAAGCAGAGAAACAGCACCGGGGTGTCCTGGAACGCGGGCTGCGTGCCGATGAGCGCCGCGAGGATCATGGCCGCGATCATCGAGACCCGGCCGTTGAACAGCACCGTCAGCATCATCGCGGTGAACGGCAGCAGAATCAGCTCGCCGTGGGCCGGCGCGGTCCGGGCGACGGCCGCCGCGGCAACGATGGCGCAGGCGAACAGCACCGCGACCGTGCCCACCTGTCGCGCCTTGACGTAGGTCTCGCGGCGGTAGAAGAACATCAAGACCCAGAAGACGGAAAGGATCAGGAGATTGCGCAGGAGCACGCCGAGCTTGCCCCCCAGGGTGGCGCTCGTCGTCGCGCCCCGCCGGACCAGCTCGGCGTGCAGCGCCGCGAGGCGCTCCTGCACCGGGCCTGTAACGATCTGCCCCGCCTCGACGATCAAGTCGCCTTGCCGGACCACGTACTTGGCGCGCTCCACCCCGGCGGCGAGCTCGCTGCGGCGACGCGCAATTTCCAGGTCGTTGCGGATCAGCGTCGGCCGGAACACGCGCCGTGCCAGCTTCAGGAAGACCGCCTCGGCGGCGTTCGATCCGGGATCCGGCTGGGCGTCCTGTACGGCTTCCATGTAGGCGTTGAAGGTGAAGACCCGGGCCCGCTCCACCGGGGTCTCCGACGCGCCACGCCGTACGATGAGCTCGGGACCGGAATCGGGCTCCAGCGTCACGGTGGCCCCTTGTGCCAGCGTGCGCTCGAGCAGGTCGCCGAGCGCCCGCGCCATCGTCTGTCGCTTGGATCCCCGGACCAGGTAGTCGGCTTCGGCACCCGCCAACGGCACGCCCGCCCGTTGGGCGGCGAGGAGCACGGCCTCCCGGCCCCGCTTCGCGACGCTGTCCAGCGATGCGAAGAACCTGCTCGCCGACGCCTGCGCGCTGTCGTAGGCCTCCGCGCGGAAGTCGTAGATCGGCCGCACGGACGCCGCCACCGCATCCGCCTCCCGGCGCAGCTCCTCGTCCGTCTTGGTCACGACGAAATCGAACGGGGCCACGACCTGCCGGTCGGCGCGCACGCCGATGGTGAGCAGGCGGGCCAGATTCGTGACGCCCGACGGAAACGCGAACAGGGCGAGGGCGGCGAGTCCGGCGACCCACACCCAGCGCACGAAGTGATAGCGCGCAATGGCCCCCCGCGTCGGCTTGGTGCCCATCAGCCCTGCGCATCCTCGGCGTAGGCGCGGATGATGTCCCGCACCAGGCGGTGCCGGACCACGTCCGTATCGGTGAGGTAGCAGAAGCCGATGCCTTCGATGCCGGGCAGGATTCGCTCGATCTGCAGCAGCCCCGATTCCTCGCGGTTCGCGAGATCGATCTGCGTCTTGTCGCCCGTGATCACGGCACGCGAGTTCACGCCCAGGCGCGTGAGAAACATCTTCATCTGCATGCCGGTCGCGTTCTGCGCTTCGTCCAAGATGACGAAGGCATCCGACAGCGTGCGCCCGCGCATGTAGGCGAGCGGCGCGATCTCGATGGCGCGCGTCTCGAGCGCCTTCTGCACCCGGTCGCGGGGCATCATGTCCTCCAGCGCGTCGTACAGCGGCCGGAGGTACGGATCCACCTTCTCCTGCAGGTCGCCGGGCAGGAAGCCGAGGCTCTCGCCCGCCTCCACCGCCGGGCGCGCCAGCACGATGCGCCGCACCCGCTTGCGCGCCAGCGCGTCGACGGCCGTCGCCACCGCCAAGTAGGTCTTGCCCGTACCCGCGGGACCGATCCCCACCACGATGTCGTGCTGCGCGATGAGCTGGAGGTACTCCCGTTGGCCCGCCGTCTTGGGCTGAATGACGCGGCGCAACCCGGGCAGAATGATCTTCGTTTCCCCCGTTCCCGCGCCCGCGTCGACCAGCGTCCCCGCCTCCCCTTCGAGTACCAGGCGCTCCACGTCGTGCACGTCGAGCGTCTCGCCCATGCGGGCGAGGTCCACCATCGCCTGCGCCACCGGGGTGGCGCGCTCCACCGCCGCCTCGGGGCCTTGCACCGTGAGCGCGTCGCCCCGCAGCGACACCCGCACGCCCAGCCGGCGGGTGAGCTCGACGAGATTGCCGTCGTTCACCCCGGCCAGCGACAGCAGGTCGACTCCCTCCACCGAGAGCCGCCGCACCGCGTCGTCGCTCACGGAACCGTCCGGATGTGAAGCGTCGCGAGATCCTCGGCGCGCGCCGGCGAAGGCGCACCCTCGAACAGCGCGCGCGCCGCGGTGGTCTTGGGGAAGGCGATCACGTCCCGCAGGCTGCCCGCCCCGGCCAAGAGCATGGCGGTCCGGTCGAACCCGATGGCGAACCCGCCGTGCGGCGGCGCTCCCGCCGCCAGGGCGCCGAGCAGGAAGCCGAAGCGCGCATCGGCGTCGCCACGGGTGAGTCCCAGGTGATCGAACACCTTGCGCTGCACCGCCGGATCGGTGATGCGGATGGAGCCCGAGCCGAGCTCGTTGCCGTTGTAGACCGCGTCGTAGTGCAGCGCGCGACACGCGAACGGCTCGTGGTCGAGTTTCGCCACGTCGTCGGGGTGCGGCGACGTGAAGGGATGGTGCGCGAACACCGGGGCGCCCGTCTGCGGATCGGGCTCGAACAGCGGGAAGTCCACCACCCAGCAGAACGCATGCGCCGTGCGGGGGGAGACGCCGAGGCGCCGCAGTACGTCCTGCCGCACCCGGTCGAGCACCGGCGACGTCACGTGATCGGGACCGACCGTCATCAATGCCGCATCGCCGTCGCCGACGCCCAGCCGACCCAGGGCCTCGACGGTGAACTGCTTCGCGACCGACCCCGACAGCTCCTCGCCCTGGCGTTTGACCCAGGCGAGCCCCGCCCCACCCAGCTGCTTGGCCACCGCAGCGAGCTGGTCCACGTCCTTGCGCGACAGGGCGCCCCCACCCCGCACGGCGAGACCACGCACGCGTCCGCCGTTCTTCTCCCCGCCCGCGCTCAGCGCGGATGTGAAGAACGGCACCGCCAGCGGCTGCACCGCCGCCGTCCAGTCCGTGATCTCCAGCTCGTAACGCAGATCGGGCTTGTCCGATCCGTAGCGCTCCATCGCGTCCTTCCATTTGAGGCGCGGGAACGGACGCGGGATGGCGTGCCCGCATTCCTCCCACAACGCCACCAGCACCGCTTCCACGAAGCCGATCACGTCCTCCTCACCGACGAAGGACGCCTCGATGTCGATCTGCGTGAACTCCGGCTGCCGGTCGTTGCGCAGATCCTCGTCGCGGAAACAGCGCGCCAGCTGGAAATAGCGGTCGAACCCCGACACCATGAGGAGCTGCTTGTAGATCTGCGGGGATTGCGGCAGCGCGTAGAACTCCCCGGCATGCACCCGTGAGGGCACGAGATAATCGCGGGCCCCTTCGGGCGTCGGCTTGGTGAGAATCGGGGTTTCGATCTCGAGGAATCCGAGATCGGAGAGCGTGCGCCGTGCCCGCTGCAGCAGGCGGTGCCGCAGCATGAGATTCGCCTGGAGCTCGGGCCGGCGCAGGTCCAGATGGCGGTACTTGAGCCGCAGCTCCTCAGCCGGAAGCTCCTCACCCTTGCCGCGTGCCACCGGAATGGCGGGCGTCTCGGCCGGTCCGACGACCTGCAGCGACCGCGCGTGCACCTCGATTTCACCGGTCGCCAGCTCGGCGTTCTGCATGTTCGCCGGTCGCACCACGACTTCGCCCTCGACCACGACCACCGACTCGACGCCGACGGCTTGCGCCGCCGCGACCGCTTCGGCAGCCGCCCACGCGGGCCCGATCGCCACCTGCACCAGGCCATCACGGTCCCGCAAATCGAGAAATACGATCCCGCCCAGGTCCCGGCGCCGGTGCACCCACCCACCCAACCGCACCGCCTGCCCGACCTCCGTCCGGCGCAGCGCACCGCACCGATGCGTCCGCCACATCGTCCCGCTCACCCTTTTGCTCCCTCCGCTTCGAGAATGGCGTGGTAGAACTCCTGCGGCGTGCGGGCGGCCAGCAAGCGTGCCCGAACGCCCTCCTGCCGCACCAGGCGGGAGATACGGCTCAGGGCCTTCACGTGCGCTCCCGCCAGCGCCTCCGGACCCGCGACCATGAAGAACACGCGGACCGGCTGACCGTCGATGGTTTCATAGCGCACCGGGTTCGGACTCGTTCCCGCCACGATCGCCAGGGCCGCCATCGCCGGCGTCCGTCCGTGCGGCACCGCCACGCCGTGGCCGATCCCGGTCGGGAACTGCCGCTCCCGCTCCAGGATCGCCGCCAGCACTTCCTCACTCAGTGCCCCGTCTCCCGGAAGCAGCAACCCCACCAACTCCCGCAATACCCCCTCCTTGTCGCTTGCCCGGAGGGGGATCCGGATCCGGTCGGGAGTCAGCAGGTCGGTCAGGCGCACGGCGTTCCGCAAGTGGTGTAAACTGTTGAATGTAGTTAAGTTGGGCGAACAACGCTACGCCATATAGAGCACGCCTCCATGCCGCCATTCTGCCGCTTCCTGCTGCCGCTGGCCTGCCTCCTCCCTGGCCGGACGCTCGCGGGCCAGGCAGGCGCGGGGAGCGAGCTGTGGCGCCTGGCGGCGGCCACGATTCCCGTCCCCGCCGCTCTCGCGACGGGGGTGGTGGCCACGTACTGGAACCCCGCCCAGGACCCCGCAGGTCGCGGCCAGATCGGCCTGGACCTGATCCAAACCCCGGTCGCCGTCGGCGCGACCGGTCTGATCGGCGGCGTCCGGGCGCCGCTGTATCACGTTGGCACGCTCGGATTCGTCTACGGACGGATGGGGTTGGGGAACCTCGTGCGGACGATCGACAGCCCCGACCCTGCCGGGACCGCGATTCCCTTCTACACGCAGACCGCCGGGATTACCTGGGCACGACTGCTCGCCGCCACTACCATGGGAGCGGCGATCACCTACCACGATACGCGCCTCGACGACACCCACACGCATCGCTGGACCCTGGACCTCGGCGTTTCCCGGTCGCTGTGGCAGGACCGCATCCGCATCGCGGCGGGGACGAGAGGGTTGCGACGTCTGGGGAGCGACCCCGCGCAGGATGTGAACGTCGGACTGCAGGTTCGCGCCTGGCGCGGCACGCTGTGGGGCACCACCGGCGGCACCCTCGTGGCGCGGTACGGGTTCGCGTTCGGTCACCCCGGCGGGGCCGATCACCAGCTCGGCGCCGGACTCGATGTGGGGACCTCGGTCTCCTGTGACGCGATCGTCGCCCGTGAGGCGAGCTATGGAAACGCCGCCTGGCGCAGTGCGGCCGGGATCCGCATCGCCGTGGGTCGGTATCGCCTGTCGCTGGCACGGGACGGGGGCGTCTCCGATCTGGGCTCGACCTTCCGTGTCGGCCTCGAGGCGCGGCGCAAGTGACCGACCTGTTCTCGCTCACCCCCGCCCGCGCCGCGGAGACGCTCGCGGAATGGCTGAAGGCACGCGGCGAGCCCACCTACCGCGCGCGGCAGATCGTGCCGCGGTTATGGCAGCGTCCGGTCGCCTCCTGGCACGACGCCAGCGACCTGCCGGCGCCGCTGCGCGCCGCGCTGGAAGACGCGTTTCCCCTGCCGCGGCTGTCGCTCGCCGCGCACCAGGTGTCTCAGGACGGCACCGAGAAGTTCCTGTGGCGGCTGGCCGATGGCGAGGCGATCGAATCGGTGCTCATCCCGGAGGGGAAGCGCCGCACGCTCTGCATCTCCTCGCAGGTCGGCTGCGCGCTGGGCTGCGTGTTCTGCGCCACGGGACGCATGGGATGGCGCCGTGACCTCACGGCGGGCGAGATCGCCGGTCAAGTGCGGGAGGTAGTGCTGCTGGGCGAGGACAAGCGCCCCACCAACGTCGTTTTCATGGGCATGGGAGAACCGCTGCTCAATTGGGAAGCGGTGGACACGGCGCTCACGATCCTGAACCAGCTCGACGGGTGCGGGATCGGGGCCCGGCACATCACGCTCTCCACGGTCGGCATCCTGCCCAACCTCGCCCGCTTCGCGGCGCGACCGGAGCAGTTCCGGCTGGCGCTGTCGTTGCACGCCGCGACCCACCCGGCGCGGCTGGCGTTGATGCCGATCGAGAAGAAGTATCCGCTCCCCGAGGTGCTCCAGGCGCTGAAGCAATTCCGGCGGCGGGTGACCCTGGAGTACGTGCTGATCGGCGGGAAGAACGACTCGCTGGAAGCCGCGGATGCGCTCGCGAGAATCGCGGGCCCGCTCGCCGCGCACGTGAACCTGCTGCCGCTGCATCCGGGCGGGGCACCCGATCTCACGCCCAGCCCGCACGCGCAGATGCTGGCGTTCGAGCGGCGGCTGCGCGAACGCGGGATCGAAGCGGTGTTGCGCCGCAGTCGCGGGCTGGACATCAGCGCCGCCTGCGGCCAGCTACGGGTGGAAGTCGAAGGGCGCCCGCGCGGCAAAGTCCGCGCCCAGCAGCACGCTCACGTCGACTAGCCTGGTCGAATCGGGCTGCATCACCACCGTTCCCACCTGCAGCGCGCGACGGACGCGCTCCCCCGCGGCCCGGTCACCGCGGCGCACCAGGATGCGCGTGGAATCGGAGCGCGCCGGCAGGGGCACGGCGTTGCCGTAACCGACGACATCGATCCCTGCCTGGCGCAGCACGCGCGTCCCGGTCCGGGCGAGCCCGCTCCTCCTGGTGACGTTGAGGACCTCGACGACGATGCGCTGGCCCTCCCCACCCGGCACCGGGAACGCGGGCCGTGCGTCGTCGCGCCCGCAGGCCGCGAAGAGCAGCCCGACGATCAGCCCGAGGCGAGCGCGTTCCAGAATTCCACCGTTTCCGGTTTCAGTGCCCACGACGATCGCAGCATCCACTCGATCCGGCGCCGTGCCACCTCGCGCAGGACCGCTTCGTGCTCCCCCGGCATCCGCTCCCGCAAAGCGGTCCTGAGTGGGGCGTCGAAGCGGCGGCCCGGCTCGAGATAATCGGCGAGATACAGCATGCGTCCGACGTCGTCCCACCCGGCATACCCCAGCGAGTGGTAGCGCACGGCGTCGAGCAGCCCCCGGTCCCGCTCGCCGTCCCGGACGAGCCGGTCGGCGCACAGCGGTCCGTGTTCGAGCTCGGTGGCGGCCGGCGCGTCCCGCAGGGCATCGTGCAACCACGCCGCGCGGCGCCAGCGCTCGGCTTCGGCCGCGGGCACGCCGAGGGTGGCGGCCCACTGTGCGAGCAGGCCGGCGACACGCTCGATGTGCGCACGACGTTCGGCGGTCACGACGGCCCAGTCCGGCAGCACCGCTACGCGCGTACGGTGGGGTCGGCGCCGACGCCCTCGCCGAGGACCACATTGTCGATGAGCCGCGTGGTGCCGACGCGCGCCGCGACGAGCGCGACCGTCGTCTGGGTGACCCGGTCGACCCGCGTCAATCCGCCGTCGACCAGGGCGAAGTACTCGGGATGGACATCCGGCGCGGTCAACGTCTCCAGCCCCTTGCGCTGCAGCGCGTCGGGGTCCGCCTCGCCCACCCGCCAGCCGCGCTCGGCTTCGCGCAGCGAGCGAAACAGCACGATGGCCGAGCGCCGCTGATCCGGGGTCAGGTACGCATTGCGGGAGGACAGCGCCAGGCCGTCGAGCTCGCGCACGGTCGGCGCGACTTCGATTGCCAGCGGGAAGTCCAGATCGCGCACCAGCTGGCGCACCAGCACCGCCTGCTGGAAATCCTTGCGGCCGAACACGGCGACGTCCGGCTCCACCTGATGGAACAGTTTGGCGACGACGGTGAGGACGCCCGCAAAGTGTCCCGGCCGGGCCGCGCCTTCGAGCGATTCCGCCATGGGTCCCGGCGCCACGCGCACCAGCGGCTCAGCCGGATACATCTCCTGCGCCGCCGGGATGAAAACGCAGTCCACCCCGCGCGCCTCGGCGAGCGCACGATCCCGCTCGAGGTCGCGCGGGTAGCGCGCGAAATCCTCCGCGGGGCCGAACTGCAGCGGGTTGACGAAGATGCTGAGGACGACCGCGTCGCCGAGCTCGCGGGCGCGGTCGATGAGCCGCAGGTGCCCCTCGTGCAGGAATCCCATGGTCGGCACGAATGCGATGCGGCGGCCCCGGGACCGCTCCCGCCGCGACCACGCCCGCATCTCCGCCCGACCGGTGACTTCGTGCACGGGAGAAAGGAAATCGGGGACCCGCCGCAACGGTAGGTCCCCGCCGGCGGGCTCAGCGCCCGCTAGCGCTCGAACGCGTGCGCGGCGTCCGGGTAGCGCCCTTCCCGGACCTCGGCGCTGAAGGCGGTCACCGCGGCGCGCACGTCGTCCGCCAGCGACGCGTAGCGCTTGACGAACTTGGCGCTGAACCGGTCGTTCAACCCGAGCATGTCGTGCAGCACCAGCACCTGCCCGTCGCACGACGGTCCCGCGCCGATGCCGATCGTGGGGATCGTGAGGGATTTCGTGATCTCGCCGGCGAGCGGGCTGGGCACGAGCTCGAGGACGACCGCGAACGCCCCGGCCTCCTCCAGCACCTTGGCGTCATCCCTGAGTCGCTGCGCCGTCGCGTCGTCACGGCCCTGCACGCGGTAACCGCCCAGCGCGTGCACCGATTGGGGCGTGAGCCCGATGTGTCCCATCACGGGAATGCCGACCTCGACGAGCGCCCGCACCGTCGGAGCGAGATGCGCGCCGCCTTCGAGCTTCACCGCCTGACACATCGTTTCCGCCATGACCCGGCCGGCGTTCCGGATCGCCTCCTCCCTGCTGACCTGATAGGTCAGGAACGGCATGTCGCACACGACCATGGCCCGCTGGGCGCCGCGCCGCACGATGCGCGTGTGGTAGATCATCTGCTCCAGCGTGGCCGAGAGCGTCGTGTCGGCGCCGGCGAGCACCTGGTTCACCGAGTCACCCACGAGGAGGATGTCCACCCCGGCGCCGTCCAGCAGCCGGGCGAACAGCGCGTCGTAGCAGGTCAGCATGACGATCGGGACGTGCTGCGCCTTCAGGCGCAGCAGCTCGTGGGTCGTGACGGATCGGGCGGCGTCAGTCACGCGCGCTGCGGAGCGAGGAGGTCGAGCTCGGCCAGCTCGCGGCGCCAGAAGTCGCGGTTGGGCAGCTCGGGATGGGGGACGGTGAGCTCGGGCGTCTCGATCGTGCGCTCGCCGAAGCGCACGATGTCCAGATCGAGCGTGCGGGCACTCCACCGTTCGCGTCGCTCCCGTCCACGCTGGCTTTCGATCTCCCGACAGTGGTCCAGCAGCTCCTGCGGCTCGAGCGCGGTGACGAGCAGGACCATCTGATTGAGGTAGGCCTCCTGCCCGGCCGGCCCGATGGGAGCGGTCTCCTCGATCTGTGAGGCGGCCACGAGATGGGTGTGCGGCAGCGTGGACAATCGCAGACGGGCGTACGCCAGGTGGGCTTCGCGGGCGCCCATGTTGGAGCCCAGTGCCACGTAAACCCGCTCGAGCTGTCGCATGGTCAGGGAATGCTAGTGGGCTAGTCGAGGCTGGCAAAGCCGCGGGTGAGGTCGCGCAGACGGGACGCCACCTGCTCCAGGTCGCGGGCCGCAGCCTCCAGGTTTCCCAGCCCCTGCGCCGCCTCTCCCGCGCGCGCCGTCACGCCCTCGGCTTCCGCCCGGTTCTGGAGCGAGATGGCCGCCACCGCGCTGATGCGCTGTCGCAGCTTGCCGAACGCGTCGTCCTGCTCGCCGGCGGCGGCCGCGATCCGCTGCGCGTGCGCCGTCGCTGCAGCCGTCGCCCGCACGATCGCCTCGAGGGCCTCGAGCGCGTCCGACGACAGATCCTCAACGCCGGCCACGTTCACCTGCCCGCGCCGCATCTGCTCGACCACCTCACCCACCTGGCGGTGGATGTCGGCTACCAGCTCCCCCGCCTCGGCCGCCGCCTCGGCGCTCTGCTCGGCGAGGCGCCGGACTTCCTCCGCCACGACGGCGAACCCTTTGCCGTGGCGGCCCGCGCGCGCCGCCTCAATGGCGGCGTTCAGCGCCAGCAGGTTGGTCATGTCGGAGAACTCGCGGATCGACGCGATGAACCCCGTGATGCGCCGGCTCATGGCGCCGAGCTGCTGCACTTTCCCGGAGCTCTCCCCCACGAACGCCTTGAGGGCCACCAGCCGCTCCAGCGCGTCCTTGACCCGTTCCCGGTTACGGCTCGCGGCGTCGCTCGCCGCGGTCGAGGCCTGCGCCGCCTCCGTCCCGTCCTCGACCACCCGGCGGGACACCTGTGCCAGCGTATCGGTGGCTTCGAGCCCGCCCGTGACTTCGGCCTCCTCGATGCTGGCCGCGCTCCGGATCGCCTCGGTCGACGCCACCACGGCGCGCGAGACGTCCCGCAGCGAGGCCGCGGCCCGTCCGATGGTGCCGAGCTGCTGCGTCATGCGGTCGAGCGTTTCCACGATCGGACGCCGCAGGTCGTTGATGTGGATCGCAGTAGCCAGCTGGTTGGCGAACGTGGCGATCGTGACGATGTCCTTGCGCCGGTACGCGTGCCGCTTGTGGTGCTCGAGCTCCAGCGTGCCGATCACCGCGTCGCCGAACTTGAGCGGTACCAGCACTAGACTCTGGACGTACTCCGGCAGGTCGGCCACCCGCTGGTCGCGCAGCACGTCGTTGATCACCTGCGTCTCTCCGTTCGCCACGACCTGTCCGCGCAGCGCCGCCACGTCGGCCGTAGGGTCGCCCCGCTCCGATCGGCCGATCGCGCTGCGATACGCGAGCTTCAAGTCGTCGTCGGCGCGCCGGTAGATGCGCAGATCGCCCCAATCCACCAGACGGTGCGCCAGGCGCTCGATGCGCTGGAACGAGTCGTGCAGGCTGATGTTGCTCGTGATCACCGATTCGATCGCGTGGATCTTGTTCAGCTCTTCCGCCGAGATGGCCTCCTCGAGCATCTGTTTCAGCAACTGCCCCAACGCCCCGAGCCCGGCGGCCACGAACAGCCACGTCACGGGCGGCCAGTTGAGCACGGCGCCGACCACGGTCGCCAACGCGGCCATGGTGGCGAAATACCAGATCACCTCGTAGCGGATGATGAGCAGCCGCTCGCTCTCCTCGAGCTTCCCGCGCACCAGCAGACTGAGGTAGAACAGCAACCGGCTGAACAGGAAGTAGGCGAGCACGAAGAAGAACCCGGCCGGAATGGTGGCCACGTGGAGGCCGGGATCCGCGACTCCCGAGATCGAGAGAATGCCGGCGTAGATGCCGTAGGAAGCGGTCAGGGCGGTGGCCTCCCGTCCGAAGTTGACCGCCGCCGCCCACACCGTCTTGCGATGCCACACCCAGTCCGCCAGCAGGATGCCGCCCGCCAGCGCGAGCAGCGTCGCCGGAAGGCC
>DATICZ010000242.1:0-2991 GCA_035456525.1 Gemmatimonadales bacterium | reverse complement strand
GCGGCGCTCTTGCGCGTGAGGGCGTCGAGCGTGACGAGCCGCGTGCGCGACTCGCGCGCCGACCCCGGCTCGTTGAAACCGACGTGCCCGCTCTGGCCGATGCCGAGCAGCTGAAAATCGATGCCCCCGGCATCCTCGATGGATCGCTCGTAGTCGGCGCAGGCCTGGGCGATCCGGTCGCGCGGCGTGTCCCCGGCGGGGAGGTGCACCTGCTCCGGCCGCATGCCGACATGAGCGAAGAAGTTCTCCCACATGTAGCGCCGGTAGCTGTGCGGGCTGTCCGGCGACATCGGGTAGTACTCGTCGAGATTGAAGGTGACGACGCGGGAGAATTCCACTGCGCCGGCGCCGTGCCGGCGGATCAGCTCACGGTAGACGCCGAGCGGCGTGCTCCCCGTGGCGAGGCCCAGGACGCAGCGCCCCTTGGCGGCCGTGTCGCGGCGGATCGCCGCGACGATCCGGTCGGCCAGGAGGGCGGCCAGGTCGTCGGGATCGGCGACGACCACGGTACGCAGCCGTTCCCGGTCCCGCGGGCCTTCCAGCCCGTCGGCCATCTACATCTTCACTTCGATCGTCGCCCCGCGCTTGTAGCGGACGTACAGCCACGCCATGGGGACGATCAGCATACCGGCCGCGAGGATGGTCAGGGCGAGCAGCACGGCCGCGAACACCACCCCCTGCTGCGAGGTCCGGGCGGCGTCGAACAGCGCGGCATCCTGGTGGGCGAGCAGGACGATCATCGCCTCCCGGGCGTTCTTCGTGGTCGGGGCGTCGGTGTTGTTCAAGCCTTCCAGGATCTGCTGCACGTAGCTCCGCTCCTGCTCGTTGGCGAGCGAGGCGCTGAAGCTCGACAGATCCGTCTGCAGCGAGCTGCGGATACTGTCCGCCTGGGTGCGATAGGTCGAGTCACCGCTCGTCGCCATGGTCCGCCACACTTCGTACTTCGCATTCAGGCGGTGCAGCGCCTCACTGGCCGTCGCGCCACGGTTCACCGTCGCCGACGCGCTGGCAAGCGACCGGATCAACAGCACGCCGATGATCAGCGCCGCCAGCAGCGTCGCCGCACTGATCGTGACGGCGATGCCCGGACGGATGAGGGTGTAATCCTTCATCGCGATCGCGAAGGACGACCGCGGCATGGATGGGCGGGGCGGGAGTGGGGCGCTCATGGACGGCGGCTGGAGCCTGAGATTGGGGTCGCCCCACGGTACCCGACCGGGCGGGGGGTGTCAATACACACCGGGTTCACCGTAAGGCCGCCGCGAGGGCGTCCGCCGCGCGGTGCACGAGGTCGGCGTAACGTGTGAGCGCCGCCGCCACGCGCGCGGCTTCCGCCTGTGCCTCGCCCGCGTCCACCTGCTCCACCGCCTCGCGGATGCCCGGCATGGTCTTCACACCGTACCCGGTATAGTAGCCCGGCGCGTAAATCAGATGCCGGAACCACGGCCGCCGCGGCAGCCCGGTCGAATCGGTCAGTGCCTGCTCGCTCGAGGCCAACAACCGGTTCACCGCCCCGAGCGCGGTCCGGCGCCTGGCGGCGTTTCTCCCCCGGACGGTATCGAAGACCGCGCGCTCGCGCTCGTAGGAGACGGCCGCCGTGTCGAGGCGGTCGAGGGCGGTGCGCAGCGCCGACAGGTCGAGTCCCTTGGTGGTGTCATTCCGCGCCGCCAATCTGGCGATCTCGTCGGCGTACCGACGGTAGGTGCGCGCCGGAACGCCGAACTCGAAGGGCAGCAGCGGCGCGTCCGACATGCGGAGGACCGCCGTGGCCATGGTCTGCGCCTCGACCACCCCGTACACGTACCCTGTGTCGAGGAACCGCTCGTAGAACGTGTAGCTGTCGTAAATCGAATGGTAGATCCCGCTGCGCGCCGCCCCGCCGTAGCTGAGGTTCACCGACGGGAGACCGAGGTGGTCGATGAAGGCGGTATAGTCCGAGCCCGAGCCGAGCGCACCGAGTGTGAAGGTCGTGTCGCGACTCGTGTCGCGCGGCGTCCGCTGCGCGCGCCGGTGATCGAGCGAAGCCTGGAGCGCGCTCTTGCCGGTCAGCGGGTCGCGGATGTCGCGGGCCACCTCGGTGATGAACTGCTCCAGCGCGTGGGATCCCGCGGCGCTGATCCAGCCGGCGCCGTTGGTGTCGGAGTTGTAGTAGACGACCGCCTTGGTGCGCAGCTCGTCGGCGTGCGCCTCCGCCCATTCGGTGGAGCCGAGCAATCCCCATTCCTCGCCGTCCCAGGCGGCGAGCACGATGGTGCGGGCCGGCCGCCAACCGGTCTTCAGGAGCGTCGCCAGCGCCCGGGCCGTCTCCCCCAGCGCCGCCTGACCCGAGCTCGGGTCTTCGGCCCCGTTCACCCAGGCGTCGTGGTGGTTCCCGTAGATGACCCACTGGTCGGGCCAGACCGAACCGGGAATGGTGGCGATGACGTCGTACAGCGGCCGGCTGCGCCACTCGAAGGTCAGTGCGAGATGCACCTTCGTCGTTCCGGGGCCGATGTGGTAGGTCAAAGGAAGGGAACCGCGCCACGCCTCCGGCGCCACGGGTCCCGCCAGGGTGCGCAGCAGCGGCAGGGCGTCACCGTAGCCGATGGGGAGCACGGGGATCTTCTCGAGCGTCCGCGCCTCCGCCTGGGTGAGCCGCCGCCCGCCCGCGACCGCCGCCCAGCCGGGGCTCAGCGGATCGCCCGGGTAGGTCGGCATGTCCATCACGCTGCCGCGCTGCACCCCCGTCGGCGGGCGCATCGGTCCCGTCGGGTAGACGTCGTCCACGTAGTAGCCGTCGTCCCGGGGATCCGAGTAGATGATGCAGCCGATCGCTCCGTGCTCCCCCGCCACCTTTGGCTTGATGCCGCGCCACGACTGCCCGTAGCGGGCGATGACGATCTTCCCCTTCACGCTGATGCCCAGGCTGTCGAGCACCCGGTAGTCCTCGGGCCGGCCGTAGTTCACGTACACGAGCTCCGCCGTGACGTCGCCGTCGGCGGAGTACGCGTT
>DATICZ010000241.1:0-32180 GCA_035456525.1 Gemmatimonadales bacterium | reverse complement strand
CCGCTTCGGCGAGGCGGGCCTGCGCGGGGGCGCTGCGGGCGGCCCGTTCGGCGGCTTCGCGCACTTCGATCTCTCCGAGGCGCTCAACATCTTCATGCGCGACTTCGGCGGGTTGGGAGGATTCGATGCCCTGTTCGGCGGCGGGGAGCGAAGCCGCCGGGACCGCCGGCGTGGGCCCGATCTCAAAGTCTCGATTCGGCTCACGCTCTCCGACGTCGCCACCGGCGCCACCAAGTCGCTGAAGCTGCGCTCGCTGGACGTCTGCAAGACGTGTCACGGGACCGGAGCCAAGGCGGGGACCAAGGCGACGACGTGCGGGACCTGCGGGGGCAGCGGGGAGGTGCGCCGGGCGGCGCAATCCATGTTCGGCCAGTTCGTGTCGGTGTCGCCCTGTCCCGCGTGCGCCGGTGAGGGCACCGTTATTCGGGAGCCGTGTCCCACCTGCCGGGGCGACGGACGCGTCAAGGCGGAGAAAACGGTGCAGCTCGACGTGCCGGCCGGCGTCGCCGATCATCACTACCTGACGGTCCGCGGGCAGGGCGTGCCGGGCCCCCGCAACGGTCCTCCGGGTGATCTCATCGCGGTGCTGGAGATCGTCGAGGATCCGCGTTTCGAGCGGCACGGAGACGACCTGGTCTACGATCTGCCGGTTTCGTTCAGCCAGGCGGCGCTCGGCACCGAGGCGGAAATCCCCACACCGTACGGCACGGCGCCCCTCAAAGTGCAGCCCGGCACGCAGACCGGTACGATTTACCGGCTGCGCGGCAAGGGTCTGCCGCGCCTCGGAGCGGGTGGCCACGGCGACCTGCACGTGCGCATCCAGGTCTGGACCCCGACGCGACTCACGCCCGAGCAGGAGCGCGCCTTTCAGGACCTGTCCAAGGTGGAGGGCGAGCCGCCCTCCGCCGAGAGCCTCGGGCGTGGATTCTGGAACAAGCTGCGTGAGGCGTTCGGAGGGAGCAGCGGAGGGAGCGGCGCCTGACGACGACGGCGGATTGTCTTTTCTGCAAGGTCGCGCGCGGTGAGATCCCCGCGGGCGTGGTGAAGCGTGCCGGGCGGCTGCTGGCATTTCGCGACATCAACCCACAGGCGCCGACGCACCTGCTCGTGATTCCCACCGAGCACGTGGGCTCGCTCGACGAGGCCCGGGACGGGGCGTTGCTGGGCGAGCTGCTGCTCTTCGCCCGGGACGTCGCCCGGGAGGCCGGCCTCGCTGAGCGGGGCTACCGAGTAGTGCTGAACACCAACGCCGATGGAGGCCAGACCGTCTTTCATCTCCACGCGCACCTGCTGGGTGGGCGGGCCATGCGGTGGCCTCCCGGCTAGGACTTGCGGCGCCTCCGCCCGGGCCGCTAACTTGGCACGTCTACCACAGTTAACGACTATGCCCGAAGTCATCATCCACGACGACGAGAGCTTCGAGCGCGCCCTCAAGCGCTTCAAGAAGAAGTGCGAAAAGGCGGGGATTCTCTCCGACTTGCGGAAGCACCGACACTACGAGAAGCCGAGCGAGCGCCGCAAGCGCAAGATGAACGCCGCGCGGCGGAAAAGCCGGCGGCCGCGCTCCTTCTAGATGCAGGGCCTCGGCGAGCGGCTGGCGGCCGCGCTCAACGAGGCGCGCAAGGCCCGAGATCAGGCGCGTACGCTGCTCCTCTCCACCATCCTGGCAGATCTCAAGAACCGCGAATTCGAGCTGCGCCACCCGCTGACCGACGAGGAAGCGGTGGAGGTGGTGCGTCGCGGCGTCAAGAAGCGGCACGAGGCGGCGGAGCAGTTCGCCGCGGGCGGACGGCCGGACCGGGCCGCCGTCGAACTGGCCGAGGTCAAGGCGCTCGAGGCGTTCCTGCCCGCGCTGGCGTCTCCGGAGGAAATCCGCGCCGCGGTGCGCGAGGCGATCGACGGCGGCGCGAAGGACCTGGGCAAGGTCATGGGAGCAGTGATGCCACGCTTCAAAGGGCGCGCGGACGGCAAGGTGATCAACCAGATCGCGCGCGAGGAGCTGTCGGCGAGCGTATGACTGGTGGAGGCGGGATCCCCCCCGCCGTGTTGGAGACCCTCGAATTCCCGGCCGCGCTGGAACGGGTGGCGGCCCTCGCCGCCGGCCCGCTCGGCGCGGCCCGCGTACGCGAGCGGACCCCCGGCGCCGACCCGGAGACCATCCGCGCCCAACTGGCGCAAGTCGCCGAGCTCGCCGCGCTGCTCATCACCGACGACACGCTGCGTGCCGAGCCCGTGCCCGATCTCAGCGAGACACTCTCGCTGCTGCGGGTGCCGGGGAGCGCGTTGGAAGGGCCGGCGCTCGCCGGTCTGGCCGTGGCCCTCGCGGCGGTGCAGGCCGTCGGATCGCTGCTCGGCCGGCTCGAGCGGGACGCGCCGCGGACGGCGTCATTGCGGGTCCCGCTGCCGCCGCGGCAGCTCGAGACGCGGCTGCGCGAGTCGCTCGATCTCGAAGGCGCCGTGCTCGACGGGGCATCGCGTGAGCTGGCGCGGGCGCGCCGGGCGGTGCGTGAGACGCGCGCCAAGCTGGTCACGCGCCTCGAGCACCTGCTCAATGGGCTCGATCCCCAGGATCGCGCCCCCGACGCGTCCGTGACGGTGCGCGCGGGTCGCTATGTGATTCCCGTCCGCGCTACCGCGCGCAGCCGCGTCGGCGGCATCGTGCACGATGCGTCGGCCACCCGCGCCACGGTGTTCGTCGAGCCGCCCGAGGTCATCGAGCTGGGCAACGACCTGCGTGACCGCGAAGCGGACGAGCAGCGCGAGGTGTTGCGGGTGCTGCGCGAGCTGACCGACGCCGCGCGCCCCCACGTCGAAACCATCGCCGGGGCCTGGGAGATGTGCATTGCGTTCGACGATCTCTGCGCCCGGGCGCGCTACGCAAGGGAAGCGAACGGCTTCGCCCCCGAGGTCGGGGGCGGCCCCCTGAAGATCCGCGGCGGGCGTCACCCGCTCCTGGTTGGCGGGGAGATCGTGGTCGTTCCCTTCGATCTCGAGCTCGCGCCTGACGAGTACACCGTGCTGATCTCCGGTCCCAACACCGGAGGGAAGACGGTGCTGATCAAGGCGGTGGGCCTGCTCTGCCTGCTCGTCCAGAGCGGCATCATTCCGCCGCTCGGCCCGCATTCGCGGCTGCCGGTGTTCGATCGCGTGTTCGCGGACATCGGCGACCGCCAGTCGATCGCCGCCAGCCTGTCCACGTTCTCGGCGCACGTCGCCGCGCTGCGCGACATCCTCGAGCATTCGGACGACGCCGCCCTCGTGCTGCTCGACGAGGTGGGCAGCGGCACGGATCCGGCCGAAGGCGCGGCGCTCGCGGCGGCGGCGCTGCGCAGCCTCACGCGCCGCCACGCCGTCACCCTCGCCACCACGCACCTCGGCGCCCTCAAACGGCTCGCGGCGGAGTCGGTCGGCGTCGTCAACGCCTCGCTGCAGTTCGACGCCGACACCCTGACGCCGACCTACCGCCTGCTGAAGGGGATTCCGGGGCGCTCCTACGGGCTCGCGATCGCCCGCCGCCTGGGGCTTTCGGCCGATGTGCTGGGCGACGCGGAGCGCGCCGTGCCGGATGCCGAGCGGCACCTCGACGCACTGCTGGCCGACGTCGAGGCGCGCGCCCATGCGCTGGCGGAGCGCGAAACGGCGCTCGCGCAGGCGGAGCGCGCCGCCACGGAAGATCGCGCCCGGCTCGACGACCGCGTGTCCGGACTCGCCCAGGCGGAGCGGGACGCCGCGCAGCGCGAACGCACGGCGGACGCCCGCGCGCGCGACCAGGCGCGCCGCTACCTCCTCGAGGCCCGCAAGACGGTCGAGGCGGCGCTGGGGCAGGCACGCGCGGCCGTGGATGAAGCGACGGCGCGAGAGGCGCGGAGGATGCTGGAGAAGGCGATTGCGGAGACGAGCGAAGGCGGACAGGCGGACAGGCCGTCGGGCGGTCTGGTAACTGCGCAGATCGGGGACCGCGTGCGAACTGCCGATGGCATGATCGGTCGCGTGCGCGGATTGCGTGACGACGACCAGGTCGTCATCGAGTCTGGCGCCATCCGAGTGATCGTCCGACCCGAGCAGATCATCGAAGTGCTCACGGCCGCTGCTGCGCCTGCCGGAGCATCGCACCGTGAGGGTTCGACCGCCCGTCCGCCCGTCCGCCCGTCCGCCGAAGTTGGTTCCGAGATCAAGCTCCTCGGCCTGCGTGCCGACGAGGCGGAAGCCGAGCTGACCCGGGCCCTGGACGCCGCGATCCTGGCCGACCTCCCGTACCTGCGGATCATCCACGGCAAGGGAACCGGCGCGCTGCGCGAAATGGTGCAGCGCGTGCTCGAGGCCGACCCGCGCGTGGCCCGATTCGGCTTCGCCCCGGGCAATCAGGGCGGCCCGGGGGTCACCGTGGCGGAGTTCCGGGGATGAGCCTCATCCCCGACGAGCTGATCGAGCAGATCCGGGAAGCGGCGGATCTCGTCGGGATCATCGGCGAGTCGGTCGAGCTGAAACGGACCGGCGCCGATTTCCGTGGCCCCTGCCCGTTCCACGGCGGCACGCACCGCAACTTCGCCGTGATCCCCCGGAAGGGAATGTTCCATTGTTTCGTGTGTCATGCCTCGGGAGACGTCTTCACCTACTTCATGAAACGTCTGGGCATGGACTATCCGACGGCGGTGCGCGAGGTGGCGCGCCGCACCGGCATCACCATCCCGGAGCGCGGGCCCGCCGGTCCCGATCCGCGCGAGCCGCTGTTCTCCGCGGTGGCGGCGGCCCACGACTGGTTTGCGCGGGCCCTGCACGAGGGGGAGGAAGCCGAGCCGGCCCGCGCCTATCTCCTGTCGCGGAAGATCACGCTGGAGCAGGCCACTGAGCTGGGATTGGGCTACGCGCCGCGCGGCGCCGCGTTCGCTGCCGCGATGCAGGCGCTGGGGATCGAGGAGCCCGTGCTGCTCGAAGCGGGACTCCTGCGCCGCCGGGACGACGGCGTCGTGGTGCCGCGCTTCCGCGGCCGATTGCTGTTTCCGATCCACGACCTGCGCGGCCGCGTCGTGGCCTTCGGCGGCCGCATCCTCGGAGAAGGGGAACCGAAGTACCTCAACTCTCCCGAGACGCCGATCTTCCACAAGGGCAAACTGCTCTACCACCTCCACGCCGCCCGCCACGCCATGCGCAAGGCGGAGCGTGCGCTCCTCGTCGAGGGCTACTTCGACGTGATCCGGCCGGCGCTCGCGGGAATCGAGGAGGTCGTGGCCCCGATGGGCACCGGACTCACTCCCGACCAGGCGGAGCTGTTGCGGCGTTATGCACCCCAGGTGGTCCTCTGCTACGACTCGGACGACGCGGGGTTGCGTGCGACCTTCCGGGCGGGCGACGAGCTGCTGCGCGCGGGTGTGCGGGTCAGCGTGGCGACGCTGCCCGAAGGGGAGGATCCCGATACGCTGGTGCAGCGCGACGGCGCGGCCGGACTCGAGGCTGTACTGCGTGACGCGGTGGACGTGCTCGAGCGCAAGATCCAGATACTCGAGCGCAAGCGGTTCTTCGAGACGCTGCCCGGGCGGCGTCGCGCCCTCGACCGGTTGCTGCCGACGATCCGCGCCACGAGCGATCCGATCACCCGCGAGCTGTATATCAGTCGCGTGGCCGAGGTTGCTCACATTCGCAAGGATGTTCTCGAGCGCGAGACGGGGATGGGGGACGGGGGACGAGGGACGAGTACGGCGGCATCACCACCCGTCCCTCGTCCCTCGTCCCCCGTCCCCAATAATGGCGAACGCGCCGTTCTCCTGGTGATGCTGGCGGGGGACGCCTGGCGCGCCCGGGTCCTGGAGAAAGTGGACCCCGAGGACATCGAGCATCCCGTCTACCGCCGGGTGTTCGAGTCGCTGGTCGAAGGACAGGCCGACGGGCTCGAGGGGCAGGAGGCGCGCGTGTACGAAGCGCTCCGGGCCGAGGCCGGTGTGACGACCGAGCCCGACGCGCTGTTCGATCGGGCGGTGAACTGGATCGAGGCGCGACGGCTCGACCGCGAGCTGGAGCGCCTGGAGCGGGAGATTCCGCTCGCGTCGGGAGCGGAGCAGGACCGGCTGGTGCGCGACGTTCAGCGCGTGTCGGCCGAACGGAACAAGCTGTTCCCCCGTTACAAGATCGCTTCGAGGAGGAGTGGTGCACCCGGATCTTGAATCGTTGTTGACGTTGCAGGCGAAGGATCAGGAAGTCACCCGGTCCGAACAGGCGCTCGCCGCGCTGGAGCCCGAGATGCGGCGGCTCGACGAGGCCATGGCCGCGGCCGAGCGGGTCGTCGCGACCGCCCAGCGGGCGATCGAGGACGCGATGCGGCGGCGGGACGAGCTCGAGGGCAAGATCACGAGCTACCGCACGATGCAGGAGCAGCGGCGTCAGCGACTGGAGTGGGTGCGCGGCGCGAAGGAGGCGTCCACGCTCATGGCCGAGCTCGACCTCGCCCGCTCCGTGCTGGCGAAGGAGGAGGCGGAGTTCATGCGGTCGGGGGATGCGGTGCAGGAAGCCGAGCGCAAGGCGGCCGAGGCTGAGAAGGCGCTGATCGCGGTGCGCGAGGGGCAGGCACAGGATCGGGAGGCGCTGGCCGGACGCCGCGCATCGATTTTGGCGGAGCTCGAGCAGGCCCGGGAAGCCCGCAACGGGGCGTCGCACGCGGTGAACGGCTCACTGCTCGGGCGGTACGAGCGCATCCGGCGCGGCAAGGCGCCGCTCGCCCTCTATGCGCTGCACGGAGACGCCTGCGGGCACTGTTTCACGGCTGTGCCGACGCAACGACGCGTGCTGATCCAGCGCGGTGCCTCGATCGAAGCCTGCGAGGCGTGCGGCGTGCTGTTGTACGGAACCGAATGACGCTGCCGGTGCCGACCCCCGCTCCCCGCTGGTCCGTGCGGCGGCAACCCAACCCGGAGGTGGTCGGGGCGCTGGCCCGGGCGCTCACCATCCCCGACGCGTTGGCCGCCCTGCTGGTGCAGCGCGGCTACGATTCCGTGGGCGATGCCCAGGCGTTCCTGCGGCCGACGCTCGCCGGGTTGTCCGACCCGCTGGCCTGGGTGGACATGGCCGGGGCGGCCGAACTGATCGCCGCCACCGTTCGCCGCGGCGATCCGATCCTGGTGCATGGCGACTATGACGTGGACGGCCAGTGCGCCGCCGCCTTGCTGACGCGGGTCCTGCGGGAGGCTGGTGCGCAGGCGCACGCGTTCGTCCCCCACCGGCTGCGGGACGGATACGACTTCGGCCCGGCGGGGCTGGCGCGCGCGCGGGAGCTGGGCGCCCGATTGATCGTCACCTGTGATTGCGGGATCACCGCGGTCGGGCCGGTGCAGGCGGCGAGGGCGGAAGGGATCGACGTGATCGTCACCGATCACCACCTCCCCGGCGACGCGCTGCCACCCGCCGCCGCCGTGCTCGATCCGCGCCGTCCCGACTGTCCGTCGCCGGACAAAGACCTGTGTGGCACCGGCGTCATCTTCAAGCTCGCGCAGGCCCTGGCGCCCGTGCTCGGCCTTCCCGAGCAGCTCCCCTGGCATTTCCTCGACTACGTCGCGCTGGCGACCGTGGCCGACGTAGTACCCCTCACGGGGGAGAACCGGATCCTCGTGCGGCACGGCCTGAAACTGCTGGCCTCGAGCCGCTGGACCGGGCTCGCCGCGCTCGTGGAGGCCGCCGGGCTCTCGGGCAAGCCGCTGCGCGCCGCGCACGTCGGCTTCATCCTCGCGCCGCGGCTCAACGCTGCCGGGCGCATCGGCGACGCCGGCGACGGTCTCCGGCTGCTGCTCACCGATGACCCCGACGAGGCGGCCCGTGTGGCGCGCGAGCTGGAGACGCTGAATGCGCGGCGGCAGGAGATGGATCAGCAGATCCTCGCCGCCGCCGAGGCACGGCTCGCCAGCGCCCTCGGCGCCGACGATCGTGCCATCGTGCTGGCCGCCGACGACTGGCACCCCGGGGTGATCGGGATCGTGGCGAGCCGTCTGGTGGAGCGCTACGGCCGCCCGACGTTCCTCGTCGCGTGGGATGAAGCGGGCGACCTCGGCCGCGGCTCGGGACGCAGCATCCCCGGATTCGATCTGCACGAGGCGCTGCATCGCGTCGGCCATTGCCTCGAGCGCTACGGCGGCCATCGGATGGCGGCAGGCCTGACAGTGCGCCGCGACCGCTTCGAGGAGTTCCGTATTGCTTTTCTGGAGGTGGCGGGACAGCTTCTCAGCCCCGACGACCTGGCGCCCGCCCAGCGTGTGGATCTGGAGGTGCCGCTCGGCGACTTGAGCGAGGAGCTTGAACGCCTCATCCGTCACCTCGAGCCGTGCGGGGCTGGAAACCCGGCGCCGGTGTTCGGGGTTCGAGGGGCGCGGGCGGTTCGCGCGCGGCGCGTCGGATCGAATCACCTGCGCTTCGTGTTGGACGACGGTTCGGGCGCGATTCCGGCCATCGGGTTCCAGGTGGCCGACCGGGTTCCCGAGGAGTGGCTCGCCCGGCCGCTCGACGTGGCCTTCCGGCTGGAACGGGACGAGTGGCAGGGGCGGTCGACGCTGCAGGCGCGCGTCGCGACCATCGCTCCGAGCGAGTGAATGATCGGCAGGGACGAGGGGAAGGGGAGAGCGTGATCACCATCATCGCAGGCGAGTTCAAGAACCGGCGTCTCAAGACCCCGGTGGGCGACAAGGTGCGTCCCACCGCCAGCCGGGTGCGCGAGGCCTGGTTCAGCATCATCCAGCGCAACCTGCGGGGCGCGCGCGTGCTGGATCTCTACGCCGGTTCCGGAGCGCTCGGACTCGAAGCGTTGTCGCGCGGCGCGGTGAAAGCCGACTTCGTCGAAGTGCACCGCAACGCGATCGCCGCCCTCAAGGCGAACCTGAAGACGCTCAAGGTCGAGGATCGGGCGACCATCCACAAGATGGACGCCCTGAAGTTCGCCGAGCAGCTGCACGCCGGGCAGTACGACGTGGCGTTCGCCGATCCTCCGTACGCGAACGTCAACGACCAGGCGGCGCGCCTCGTCGCGATGTTCCGCCTCGTGCCGTTTGCGCGCGTCTTCTCGATCGAGCATCCCGCGGACACGCCCATCCCGGGCGACGACACGCGCCGCTACGGCGATACCGCGATCACGTTCATCTACGCCCCATGACGGCGGCGCCCTCCGCGGAGCGCCGGCCGCCCCGGATCGGGGTGTATCCCGGGTCGTTCGATCCGGTGACGCGCGGGCACGAGGACCTGATTCGCCGCTCGCTCGCCTTCGTGGACCGGGTGATCGTCGCGGTCGCCGTGAACGTCGCGAAGCAGCCGCTGTTCACCCTGGAGGAGCGCGTCGCGCTGCTGCGCGAGACCGTGCGGCTGCCCGAGGTGGAGGTGCAGTCGTTCGAGGGGCTGCTGGTCGAGTTCGCGCAGCGCGCCGGCGCCTCGGTCATCGTGCGCGGGTTGCGGGCGGTGAGCGATTTCGAGTACGAGTTCCAGATGGCGCTCATGAATCGCACCCTGGCGCCCCGGCTCGAGACGGTGTTCCTCGTGCCGGCCTTCGATCTCACCTATCTCAGCTCCAGTCTCGTGCGCGAGGTCGCTCGCTTCGGGGGCGACGTCTCCCAGCTGGTCCAGCCGGTGGTTCAGCAGGCGCTGCGCAGGAAATTCGGCCGGTGAGCTTCCGCGACCGCGTCTACGAGCGGGCGCGGCGGGCGAATCGGCGGATCGTGTTCCCCGAAGGGCATGACCCGCGCGTGCGGGCCGCCGGCGAGCGGATCGAGGCCCTGCGCCTCGGCCGGGTCCAGGTGCTCGAGGGCGCCGCGTCCGGTCCGCCGCTGCCCGATCTGGCCCAGCTGCTCATGTCGCGGCGGCCGGACCGGTTTCCGTCGCAGGCCGCGGCCCTCGACGCGCTGAGGCAGCCCATCATGGTGGCGGCGTGCATGGTCGGCGCGGGACTGGCGGACGCGATGATCGGTGGCGCGGACGCCCCGACGGGCGATGTGATCCGCGCGGCTCTGCTGGCCGTCGGTCCCGCGCCCGGCATCACCACGGTGAGCAGCGCGTTCTACATGGTGAAGGACGACACCGTGCTCACCTTCACCGACGGCGCCGTCGTTCCGGACCCCACACCGGAGCAGCTGGCCGAGATCGCGCTCGCCGCGGCGCGCGACCGGCGGCGGATCGTCGGGGACGTGCCGCGGGTCGCGTTCCTCTCCTACAGCACCAAGGGCAGCGCGGAAGGCGTGCGCGTGGAGAAGGTGCGGCGCGCCGTGGCGCGATTTCGCGAGTTCGCCCCGGACGTGGCCTGCGACGGCGAGTTGCAGGGAGACGCGGCGCTCGTGGCCGACATCGCGCGCCGCAAGGCGCCGGAGTCTCCGGTGGCGGGACAGGCCAACGTACTGGTGTTTCCCGATCTTGACAGCGGCAACATCGCCTACAAACTGGTGCAGCGGCTGGGCGGCTGGGACGCGCTCGGCCCGATTCTCCAGGGTATCGCCCGGCCGATCGCGGACCTGTCGCGCGGGGCGAGCGTGGAGGATATTGTGGACACGGCGGCGGTCACGGTTCTCCAAGCGGAGGGGTGAGATGGGGTTCTCGTTGAGCAAGGATCCGCGGGGTGTGGTGATCGTCGGCGTCGACGGGCAGCTCATCGTCGGCAACCGCCAGGAGCTCAAGCAGAAGGTGCTCGACGCGCTGGAGGGCGGGACCCGCCGCTTCGTGATCGACTTCACCAAGACGGGCTACATCGATTCCTCCGGCCTCGGGGTGCTCGTCTCCCTGTCGAAGAAGGTGCGGGAGCAGGGTGGGGAGTTGCGCCTCGCGGGCCTCAACGAGGATCTCCAGACGCTCTTCGAACTCACCAAGCTGGACACGCTGTTCGCCATCGCCAAGACGCCGGCGGAGGCGCTCGCTGCCTTCTAGCGTCGCCCGCCCGTGAACCCCCAGCTGCAGGTCGTGGTCCACCGGTCGGCACGTGTGGCAAGTCCCGGCGCCGACGTCGCGGTGTCGCTGTCGGTCCCCAGCGACCTGGGGTTCGTCGGCGACGCGGTCGAGCTGGCCGCCCGCTACTGTGACACCGGCGTGCTCTCCCCCCGCCGGCTGCATTTCAACCTGCGCACGGCCCTGGCCGAGGCGCTCGCCAACGCCATCGAGTACGGCAACCGGCGGGATCCCGCCAAGCGCGTCCGAGTGGAGATCGCCTGCGGCCGCGAGGCGGTGCGGATCGACGTGGCGGACGACGGCGCTGGATTCGATCCGGAGGGCGTGCCGGATCCCACGACCCCGGAGAATCTGGAGCGGGAGACCGGCCGCGGACTGTTCGTCCTCCGCCACCTCGTCGACCAGGTCGAATTCAACGAACGAGGGAATCGCGTGTGTCTCGTCCTGCGGGCGGGCTGACCAAACTCGAGCGCCTCCTGCCGGCGCTGGAGCAGCTGGGCGGCGGGAACCTCGCGCTACGGGTGTGGCGTGCCGACGGCGTCGCCGTGCGGCTGGTCGCCGGCACGCCGGCGGCGTGGACGCCGTCGCTCGGGGAGAACGCGGATCGCCTCGACACACCCGATGGCCCCGCCTGGTTCGCTCCACTGCAGCCCCCGGCGCAGAGCCCGGGAGGGCCTACGCTGTGGCTCGAGCTCCGCTCCGGGAAGGAGATCAAACCCGAGTCGCGGGAGTCAGTGATCGAGGCCGTTGCGTGCCTCGCCGAAGCGGAGCGTGAGGCGGGGCAGGTGGCGGCGGAACTGTCGGATCGCTACGAGGAGATCGACCTCGTCTACACCATCAGTGAGATCCTCGGGCACACGATCCGCCTGGACGAGGCCGCCCGGCGCATTCTGCAGGAGGTGGCGACCGTCGTCGGCGCGCGGCGCGCCAGTCTGTTCGTGCTCGACCTCGACCGTCACGTGCTGCGGCTCGTCGCCTCCAAGGGCATGGTCACCCCGGACGTGGATCCGATCGAGCTCGACGATCCCGTCTCGGTGACGGCCCGGGCGTTCCGCGAAATGCGCATCCAGAGCAACGACCCGGCCGAGCCCGAGCCGGCTGCGGCGCGGGGACAAACCGGCCGGAGCTATCGGGGGCGCGCGTTCCTGGCCGTGCCGGTGATGTACGGAGCGCCGGGCGACCAGGCGCGGCCCATCGGCGTCATCAATCTCACCGACCGTCACGGGCCGGACCTGTTTTCCGCGGGCGACCGCAAGCTGGTCGCCGCGATCGCGAACCAGGTCGGGGCGGCCATCGAGAATGCCCGGCTGGTAGCTCGCGATCTCGGGCAGCAGCGGGTGCGCCGCGAGCTCGAGCTCGCACACGACCTGCAGCTCAAGCTGTTGCCCTCCCCGGCCGTCCTCGGCGACAAGGCCGATCTGGCGGCCCGTTGCCGGCCGGCCGATTCGGTGGGCGGCGATTTCTACAATCTGCTCCGGCTGCACGGCGACCGCGTGGGCATCATGATCGGCGACGTCTCGAACCACGGGTTCGGGGCGGCCCTGATCATGGCGCTCGCGATGGCCGCCTCCGGTATTCACGCCGAGGCCTCGGCCGCCCCGGCCCAAGTGCTGGGCAGTCTCGAGCAGTCGCTCGCCGCGGAGCTGGCACGCACAGAGATGTATCTGTCGCTCTTCTACGCCGTGGTGGATCCCACCGAGGGCGTCTGCTCCTATGCCAACGCCGGACATCCCCACGCCTTCCTGGTACGCGGCGCCACCGGGGAGGCGCAGCGGCTCGAGGCCACCCGTACGCCGCTCGGCCTGGGCCCCGCCCGGCCCGCCACCGACCACAAGGAGCCATGGAAGCGGCGCGAGGACGTCCTCTGCCTCTTCACTGACGGAATCGTGGACGCGGTGGGGGAATCGGGACAGCGCTTCGGCGAGGATCGCGTGCTCGCGCACCTGCGGACCCTGCGGACGCACCGCTCGCAGGACATCCTCGAGGCCATCTTCGCCGACCTCGCCGCATTCACCGGCGGCGCCCCTCCCAGCGACGACCGGACGCTCCTGATCGCGAAGGTCTGACGGCGTGCCGCTGCCACGCGCCCGGAAGTCCCTCGGACAGCACTTCCTCACCGATCCCCGCATTCTCGACCGTATCGCCGCGGCGCTCGATCCTGCGACGGGCGACCTGGTGGTCGAGATCGGCGCCGGAACCGGAACGTTGACGCGCGTGCTGGCGGCGCGCGTGGGCAAGGTCATCGCGATCGAGAAGGACGGGCGGCTCGCGGCCGAGTGCCGTTTCCGGTTGGCGAAGGCCGGGGTGACCAACACGGAGGTTGTCGAAGGCGACGCACTCAGGATCGATTGGAGCCGGTTCACGCCGCCATTCAAAGTGTGCGGCAATATCCCCTACAACCTCACCTCGCCGCTGCTCGAACGCGTCGTGGCCCTGGCGCCTCGTCCGGCGTGTGTCGTCTTTCTCGTGCAGGCTGAGGTGGCCGATCGCCTTGGCTCCGCGGCGGGGTCGAAATCGTACGGCGGGCTGTCGGTCGGGATCCAATCCTTGTGCGTGGTCGAGAAGCTGTTCGTGGTGCGGGCCGGGGCGTTCACGCCGCCGCCCCGCGTGCACAGCGCCGTGATCCGACTGCGGCCACGGCCCACGCCGCTGGTCGATCCCGTCGAGATCGCGCCGTTCCGGACCTTCGTGACCGCCTGCTTCAGCCGGCGGCGCAAGCAGCTGCGCAACGTGGTGCGGGCGATCCGGGGCGAGGACGGGTCCGTGGAGGGGATCGAGGAGGGGTTCCGGGCCCTCGGGATCGATCCGGCGGCTCGTCCGGAGACCCTCGCGCCTGAGGCGTTCGTGCGGCTGTGGCGCTGGGTCCTTGCGTCGGGGGGGGCGATTGTGAAATAATTCACAATGCGGAAGATCTCGGACTCGACCGTGCGGCGCCTGGCGCTGTACCTGCGTTTCCTCGAGCAGTCGGCGGCGCAGCAGGTGACCACCATCAGCTCCGCCGAGCTCGCCCGCCGCGGCGGCACTACGTCGGCGCAGGTCCGGAAGGACCTCTCGTTCTTCGGGTCGTTCGGGAAGCGGGGGTTGGGGTACTCGGTGCCGGAGCTCGCGGCGCGGATTCGCGAGATCCTGGGGCTCAAGCGGACGCACCGGGTGGTGCTGGTGGGGGCGGGGAAGATGGGGGGGGCGCTGTTGCATTACCGCGGGTTCCGCCAGCACGGCTTCGACGTGGTCGCCATCTACGACAAGGACCCCAAGAAGATCGGGACGCGCTCCGACGGGCTCATGGTGCGCGACGTGCGCCAGCTCGAGGCGGATCTGAAGAAGGAGCCCACCGACATCGTCATTCTCGTGACGCCGGCGGAGGCGGCGCAGGAGGTCGCCGACCGGTTGGTGCGCGCCGGAGTGAAAGCGATCCTGAATTTCGCGCCGGTGTCGCTCGCGGTCCCCGAGGACGTCGCGGTCCAGAGTGTGAACATGGCGCTGGAGCTGGAAACGCTGAGCTACGCCCTGGCGAACCGTTAGTCGATTGCAGATTTCGGATTGGGGGTTTGGCGGGGGAATGGGTCGTGCCGTCAGTCCGCGATCTTCAATCCGCTCCCCGCAATCGCGGTTAGATTTCCCCGCCCTATGCCCCGTGTCCACGTCACCACCGAGATCGGTCCGCTGCGCCATGTGCTGGTGCATACGCCGGGGAACGAGTTGACGGCGGTCACGCCCGGGAACCGGGAAGATTACCTCTACGACGACATCATCGACCTCGAGCTCGCCCAACGCGAGCACCGCCGTCTGGTGGCGGTGTTGGAGCGGTTCGCCGACGTCTACGAGGTGCGGGATCTGTTGACCGAGATCGTGGCGCGTGCCGATGTGCGCGACTTTCTGGTCACGCGAGCGTTGGAGGTCGTGCCGTCCGACGCGCTCGCCAAGCAGCTCGCCGCGCTCTCGGCCGAGGACCTGGTCACCCTGATGATCGAGGGGACCCACGAGGATGCGGGTCCCATCGCGCGGGCGCTCAACGAAGTCGGGTACGCGCTGCCGCCGCTCCCCAACCTGTTCTTCACCCGCGACGTGGGGATCGTCATCGGCGAGCACGCCGTGATCGGGTCGATGCGCTACGGCGTCCGGTGGACCGAGGAGATGCTGATCAAGGCGTTGTTCCGCTATCACGAGAAACTGGAGAACGCCGGCATCCTCTACGACGGCTCCGAGGAGCGGCGGCACACCTACACACTCGAGGGTGGGGACGTGCATCCGCTGCGCCCCGACCTGCTGGTGCTCGGGTTCAGCGAGCGCTCCAGTCCGGCCGCCCTGGATCAGTTGTGCGAGCTCGCCTTCGAGAAGTGCGGCGTGACCGACGTGATCGTGGTCGTGCTGCCCAACGAGCGCACGGCCATCCATCTCGACATGATCTTCACCCAGATCGACCGCGAGAGCTGCGTGGTCTACCCGCCGTTCTTCGTGGGCCCGGAGCGGCTGGCGGTGCTGCACCGGCGTCGCCGCTCCAAGGGCGTCAAGGAGATCCCCAACTTCTTCGCGGCCATGCAGGCGGTGGACCTGCCGCTCGAGCCTGTGTTCTGCGGCGGCAATGGGCGGTCGGTCCAGGAGCGCGAGCAGTGGTCCTCCGCGTGCAATTTCTTCACCATTCGGCCCGGCGTCGCCATCACCTATGCCCGAAACGAAGCCACCCTGCGCGAGCTGGAGCACGCGGGGTATCGCATCATGACCGCCGTGAACCTGCTGACCGGTGAGGAATGGCTGGAAGAAGGAGATCGGGGGGTGATCACGATCGAGGGCAGCGAGCTGGTGCGGGGCGGTGGCGGACCGCGGTGCATGACGTTGCCGCTGCGGAGAGACGACCTCTGAGCTGAGCCATGCCCCACAACACGTTTTCGGTCGGCCGCCTGCGTTGCCATCTGCTGGAAACGGGCCTCCAGCACCTGGACGGCGGGGCGATGTTCGGCGTCGTGCCGAAGGCGCTGTGGGCGCGGCGCATCGCCCCCGATGCGAAGAACCGGATCCCCCTGGCGCTGCGCTGCCTCCTCGTGGAGCACGATGACGGCCTGGTGCTCGTGGACACCGGCATCGGCGACAAGGACGACGCCAAGTTCCGGGAGATCTACGGTGTCGACAACCTCGCCCCGGACGGCCGCACGCTGCTGGAGCACGCGCTGGGCGACCTGGGGTACGGCTCCGAGGACGTCCGCTGGGTCGTCAACACGCACCTGCATTTCGACCATGCGGGCGGCGACACGCGCCGGGCCCCGTCGGGCGAGGTCCAGCCGACCTTCGCGCGGGCGCGCTACGTCGTCCAGCGGGGAGACCTGGAATTCGCCCGGCACACCAATGAGCGCACCGCTGGGAGCTACCTGGCCGCGAACTTCGCCGGGATCGATTTCCAGCTGCTGGATGGGGAGGTCGAGGTCCTGCCCGGGATCCGCTGCCTCCCCACGCCAGGACATGTCCCGTTCCACCAGTCCGTGCTGATCGAGAGCGGCGGCGAGCGGGCCTGCTTCCTGGCCGATCTCGTGCCGACCTCGGCGCATCTGCCACTCCCCTGGATCATGGGTTACGACCTGGAGCCCTTGGTCACGCTGGAGACCCGGCGGTGGCTGTACCGGCGGGCCGAAGCGGAGGCCTGGCGCCTCTGCTTCGAGCACGACCCGGCGGTGGCCTCGGGGCGGCTGGTGCGCGACGGGAAGGGGTTCGGCCTTGTGGACGCCGTAGCCGCGGCATAGCTTGGTTGCGCTGTGACAAGCGGGCGCCGTTGGCGTCCCACCTCCGGGCCTCTCCTGGGTGATCGGAGAGCGCTTCAGGGTTCCGACCGATGCAGCCCTCAGCCATCGGCCGTCAGCCATCCGGCGCTGGTACGCTGATGGCTGAACGCTGATGGCTGACTGCTCGCCAAGCGGATTCCCGGAGCGACTGGGGTCCGCGTTTTTCATTTATTGAGGAGGAGAACCACCACCTGGCACTCGAAAGCAGCATTCCGAGCAAACAGCCGCGGACTCGGATCAACCGGATGATCCGCATCAGCCCGGTTCGGGTGATCGCGGATGACGGCGCGCAGTTGGGCGTGCTGTCCATCGACGAAGCGCTGGCGGCGGCGCAAGAACGCGGATTGGACCTGGTGGAAGTGGCTCCCATGGCCCGACCGCCCGTGGTCAAGATCATGGACTACGGCAAGTTCAAGTTCGAGCAGGCGAAGGCGGCGCGTGCGGCGAAGAAGAAACAGCACGTGATTCATCTGAAGGAAGTGAAATACCGGCCTGGGATCGACGAGCACGACTTCGCGTTCAAGACGCGGCACGCGCGCGAATTTCTGGAGGCCGGCAACAAGGTCAAGGTGACCATGATGTACCGCGGTCGGCAGATGGCCCACATCGAGCTGGGACGTGAGGTGCTCGACCGGGTCGCGACCGAGCTCAAGGATATCGGGAAGATCGAGGCGGAGCCGCGGCTCGAAGGCCGCAACATGTCGATGGTGCTGGCGCCGAAATAACGGGATCAGGTGCCAGGGATCGGGTGCCAGCGTTCGCGCGATCCGACACCTGACACCCGGACCCTGACACCTGAAGAGGTTCGTACCATGCCGAAAATGAAAAGCAAGCGGGCCCTGCGCAAACGGGTGCGACTCACGGGCACAGGGCGGTTGCGCCGCCACCGGGCGATGAAGAGTCACATCCTCACCAAGAAGCACCCCAAGCGGAAGCGTCACCTGCGCAAGGGGACGCTGGTCGCGCATGCCGACGAACGCCGCCTGAAGCGGCTCCTCTCGGCCTAGGAGACCGCCCATGCCTCGGGTCAAGAGCAACGTCGCGCGGTTGAAGCGCAAGAACAAGGTCATGAAGCTCGCCAAGGGCTACTTCGGCGGGCGCAGCAAACTGTGGAAGGCCGCCAAGGAGAGCGTCGAGCGGGCCCAGAAGTACGCGTACCGGGACCGCCGCCGTAAGAAGGGCGAGTTCCGCCGGCTCTGGATCACGCGCATCAACGCGGCCGCCCGGTTGCACGACCTGTCCTACAACCGCCTCATGAACGGCCTGCGCAAGGCCGGGGTGGAGATCAACCGCAAGGTGCTCGCCGATCTCGCGGTGCGAGATCCCGGGGCGTTTGAGCAGCTGGCGGAGGTCGCGAAGAAGGCCCTCTGACCATGCGCGACCTCCTCGCGCGCCTCGACGGCCTGCGGGAGCGTCTTCGCGAGATACCTCAGGCCGACGAGCGCCGGCTCCAGGATCTCCGCAACGAGATCCTGGGTCGCAAGAACGGCGCCCTCACCGAAATCCTCAAGGCCCTCCCGGCCCTCGACGCGGACACCCGCAAGAGCGTCGGCGGGGCCGCGAACACCCTCAAGCGCGAATTCGAAGCGGCGATCGAGGAGCGCGCGGGCGTCCTGGCCCGGGCGGACCGGGCGCTGGGCGACGTCGATCCCACGATGCCGGCCCGCGCGCAGTGGCGCGGCGGGCTGCACGTCGTGACGCAGGTGGTCGATGAGATCTGCGACACCTTTCGCGAGCTGGGCTTCACGCGGGCCGTGGGTCCGGAAATCGAGACCGAGCGCAACAATTTCTACGCGCTGAACTTCCCGCACGACCACCCGGCGCTCGATTCGCAGGATTCGTTCTATGTCACCGACGACCTGCTGTTGCGGACGCATACCTCGCCGGTGCAGATCCGGACCATGGAGGCCTACCGCCCGCCGATCCGCGTCGTGATCCCGGGGCAGGTCTATCGCCGGGACGCGTTCGACGCGTCCCACGCGCCGGTGTTCGAGCAGATCGAGGGCCTCGTGGTGGACGAGGGCATCTCGTTCGTGGACCTGAAGGCGACGTTGAGCCTGTTCGCGCGGCGGTTCTTCGCCGCGGACACGGTCGTCCGGTTCCACCCCTCGTATTTCCCGTTCACCGAGCCGTCGGCGGACATGAGCGTCCGCTGCACGGTCTGCGGCGGCTCCGGCTGCCCGACCTGCAAGCACTCGGGGTGGATGGAGATCCTGGGCAGCGGGATGGTGCATCCCGCCGTGCTCGAGAACTGCGGCATCGATCCGGAGCGCTACACCGGATTCGCCTTCGGGATGGGACCCGCGCGTGTCGCGATGCTCCGCTACGGCATCGCCGACATCCGCCTGTTCTTCGAGAGCGACGTCCGGTTCCTGGCGCAGTTCGCCCGGGGGATCCGGTGAACCTCTCCCGCCGCTGGTTGGAGGCGCTGCTCGGCCGGTCGCTCGACGCGGCGCTGGTGGAGCAGACCCTCACCGCCCATTGCTGCCCGGTGGAAGGAATCGAGCCGATTCACGGCGACCTGGCGGAGGTGCTCATCGCCCGGGTGATGGAGGTCAAAGCCCACCCCAACGCCGACCGGTTGCGGCTCTGCCTCGTGGACGCGGGCGGTACGGATGGACCGCTCGAAGTCGTGTGCGGAGCGCCCAACGTGGAGGCGGGGAAGCGCTACCCGTTCGCCCCCGTGGGCGCCACGCTGCCGGGTGGGATGAAGCTCGAGCGGCGCAAGATCCGCGGCATCGCGTCGAACGGCATGCTCTGCTCGGCGCGCGAGCTGGGATTGGGGCAGGATCACGAGGGCATTCTCGAGCTCCAGACCGACGCGGCGCCGGGCACACGATTCCTCGATGCCGTACCCATCGGCGACGACCGGATCCTGCTCGAGGTGTACGCCAACCGTCCCGATCTGCTGTGCCACAAGGGAGTCGCGCGCGAGCTGGCGGCGGTGCTGGGTGGCGCAGTGAAGCTCCCCGCCTTCCCCGGCGCGCAGTCCGAGCCACCCGTCTATCCGCCCATCCGTCGATCCGACAAGAAGGGTGTGGTTGACGGTGTGGAGGTCCGCCTGGAGGACGCGGAGGGCGCCCCGCGCTACATGATCGCGGTCATCCGGGGCGTCCGGGTGGGTCCGAGCCCCGCGTGGCTGGCGGATCGGCTCATCGCGGTCGGGCAGCGCTCCATCAACAACGTCGTGGACGCGACCAACTACATCCTGTTCGAGCTGAACCAGCCGATGCACGCGTTCGATCTCGCTCGGCTGCGCGGGCCGGCAGTAGTCGTGCGCCGGGCACAACGGAACGAGAAGATCGTCACCTTGGACGGTGTGGAACGGACCCTGACACCCGAGATGACCGCGATCTGTGACGCAGAGCGGCCGACGATCGTGGCCGGCGTGATGGGGAGCGCCGAATCGGAGGTCGCCGAGACCACCATCGATCTCGTGCTCGAGTGCGCCTGCTTCCGGCCGACGCGCATTCGCCGTACCCGCCGAGCCCTCGGGCTCTCGAGTGAATCGAGCTACCGCTACGAGCGGGGCATCGACGTGCTGGGAATGCCCGATGCGTTGCGGCGCGCCATCGAGCTCATCGTCGCGGTCGCGGGGGGAACGGTGCGGGAGGCGCCGCTCGATCTCTGGCCCGAGCCGCACCAGCCGCGCAGCGTCTTCCTACGACCCGAGCGGGCGGAGCACCTGCTCGGCGTCGCGGTACCGCGCCCCGAGCTCGAGCGGTTGCTCTCCAGCGTGGGCTTCGTGGTGGCGCCGAAGGATGGCCGCTTCGCCGTGCAGGTTCCCGGCTGGCGGCCCGACGTCACGGCCGAGGTCGACCTGATCGAAGAGATCGCTCGGCTCAAGGGATACGACGCGTTCCCCGACGAGCTGCGCCCCTATCGTCCCGGAACGGTTCCCGACGCGCCCTCGCAGCGGGTGGTGAGCCGCCTGCGCGAGCAGCTGGCGCGCGCCGGCTTCCTCGAGGCTCGCACCTCGCCGCTCGGGCCCGCGGAAGCCGCGGATGCCGTCGCCTTGACGAATCCGCTCTCGGCTGCGGAGGGGTATCTGCGCACGCATCTGCTCCCCGGGCTGGTACGCCGCGTGGAATACAACTGGAGCGTGCGCGAGCGCGATATCCGGCTGTTCGAGGTGGGGACGGTGTTCCGGTCCGGGGCCCCTCCGGAGGAGCGGCTGGCCCTGGCGGGGGTGCTGACCGGGTCCCGCCGGCCCCCCCACTGGTCCGATGGGGGGGATGCGAAACAGCCTGATATGGACATCTGGGACCTCAAGCACCACTTTGAGTTAGCGGTTTTGGAGGCCACCCCCGGCGCCCGCGTGGTCCCCGGTGCCGGTGAGGACCTGTGGCAGGCGGTGGCGGGCACCGAGGGACGCCAGGTTGGGCGGGCCGCCCGCCTGGCGGCCGATGCGCCCAGGTGGGCCGGTGCGCTGTTCGGGTTCGAGGTCGAGGTGGACGTGGCCGCGGAGCGGGCGGTGCATTTCGCCCCACCGCCGGAGCAGCCCCCGACGCTGCAGGACCTGTCGCTGGTGCTGCCGGGCGGCGTCACGGCCGAGCAGGTGGAGGCGTTGTTGCGGCGGGCGGGCGGCGTCCTGCTCGAGCGGTTGGCGGTGCTGGACGAGTACCGCGGGCCCAACGTTCCGGCGGGCATGCGCGGGGTGACGTGGCGCTGCGTGTTCCGGGATCCGTCGCGCACCTTACGCGACAGCGAAGTGGACGATGTGATCCGGCGGGCGCTGGTCCTACTGGAGGGCGAACTGGGTGTACGACGCAGAGCGGGCTGACGTCCTGGCGTTGGAGCAGCTCGAGGCGGTCCTGCGCGAGGTCGCCGAGGAGCTGGCGACGTGGCGCGCTCGTGCGTTGAAGGCGGAGGGGCACCGGGGTGGCGGAGGTGGCGGGCGTGGGGATGGGGACGGACGTGGTCGGGCGGCCGAGCTGGAAGCGGAGAACCGGCAGCTGCGCACGCGGGTAGATGCGGCCCGCAACCGGGTCCAGGAGCTGTTGGCGCGGCTGGCGTTTCTCGAGGAGCAGTCGCGCGAGGGTGCAGGTGCCGGTGGCGCGAACGGGGGCGGGGGCGGCAGTGGGCGGGGTGCCGCGCGGTGAGCGCCAAGAAGCACGCGGTGCGCGTGGTGATCGGAGGCGAGGAGTACACGGTGCGCTCCGACCTCCCGCCGGAGTACACGCGTGAGGTAGCGGGCTACGTCGATCAGGCGTTACGGAAGGTGCTGGCCCAGGGCGGTCTGGTGGAGACGCACAAGGCGGCGATTCTGGCGGCACTCGACATTACGAACGAGTTGTTTCAGGCGAAGAAGGGAGAGCGCGAGGTGGCCGGACGGCTGGCGGCCCTCGCGGACGATTTCGCGAAGATGCTGCCGCCCGGACGGCGCAAGGCGGTCGAGCGCGGGTGACTGTCGCCCGGCCCGCAGGGGTCGAGGCGTTGCCGGAGATAGATCGATGTCTACGTGGATCGAGGTCGTCCTGTCCGTTCTCGGCGGCGGGATCGTCGCGGGAACGGTTTTCTATGTGATGGGCCGGCGCGTGGAGCGCCGCGTGGCGGAAGCGACCGCTCGACTGTCGGCCGGCGAGCGGGAGCGTCAGCTGGCGGACGCGCGCGCGCGGGTCGAGCTCGAGGCGCGCGAGGAGTTGATCCGGGCGCGCGAGCAGCTGGAGCAGGATCTGGCCGAGCGTCGCCGGGAAGTGGACCGGCGCCTGACCGCGCTCGAAAAGACCCAGACCGCGACCGCCGAGCGGGAGCGGGAGATCGTGCGGCGGGAGCAGTCCTTCGCCGAGCGCGACCGGGCCCTCGCGGGGCGCGAGCAGGAAGCACGTGCCCAGCTCGAGCGGCTCGCGGGGCTCTCGGCCCAGGACGCGAAGGAGGAGCTCAAGCGGCGTCTGGAAGAGGAAGCCCGCGGTGAGGCGGCCGCCCTGCTGCGGGACATCCGCGAGCAGGCCCAGAAGAGCGCCGATCGCGAAGCGAAGAAGATCGTGGCGCTCGCCATTCAGCGCATTGCCGCCGACCACACGGCGGAGACGACGGCGTCGGCCGTAGCGCTCCCCTCGGATGAAATGAAAGGCCGGATCATCGGGCGCGAGGGCCGGAACATCCGCGCGTTCGAGGCCGCCACCGGCACGGACGTCATCATCGACGACACCCCCGACACCGTGGTGATTTCGTGCTTCGACCCGGTCCGGCGGGAGGTCGCGCGCCTGTCGCTGGAGCGGCTCATCAGCGACGGCCGGATCCACCCGGGACGCATCGAAGAGGTCGTCCGCAAGGCGCAGGAGGAGATCGAAGCCGGCATCGTGGAGGCGGGGGAGCGGGCCGTCTACGAGACCGGCCTGCGCGGCATGCACCAGGAGCTGGTGAAGCTCGTCGGCCGGATGCGCTACCGGACCTCTTACGGCCAGAACATCCTGGAGCACTCCAAGGAAGTGGCCTGGATGGCGGGCATCATGGCGGCCGAGCTGAAGCTCGACGTCCCGCTCGCCAAGCGGGGGGGGCTGTTGCACGACATCGGGAAGGTGCTCACCCACGAGCACGACGGCACGCACGTGCAGCTGGGCGTGGAAGTCGCCACGAAGTACGGCGAGCATCCGGTGGTCATCAATTGCATCGCGGCCCATCACGACGACGTCCCCCACGACTCCGCGATCAGCGTCATCGTGCAGGCGGCCGATGCCGTCTCGGGCTCGCGGCCCGGGGCGCGGCGCGAGGCCTTCGAGACGTACGTCAAGCGGCTGACGGCCATCGAGCAGATCGCCGCGGAATTCTCGGGCGTGGAGAAGGTGTACGCGATTCAGGCGGGGAGGGAAGTGCGCGTCGTCGTCGCCCCGGGATCCGTGGACGACGCCAAGGCCACAGGATTGGCCGAGCAGATTTCCCGCAAGATCGAGCGGGAGCTGCAGTATCCGGGGCAAATCAAGGTCGTCGTCATCCGGGAGACACGGGCGGTGGACTTTGCACGCTAGCGCGAAACTCATCGACGGAAATGCCATCGGCCAGGCGATGCGGACCGAGCTGGCCGCGGAAATCGCCGCACTCAAGGCCCAGGGCGTGACGCCCGGGTTGGCGGCGGTGCTCGTGGGCGAGAACCCCGCGTCGGCCACGTATGTGCGCATGAAGGGAAAGGCCTGCGACGAGGCTGGCCTGTACCACGAGACCATCGAACAGCCAGCCGACATGACCGAGGCGGACCTGTTGGCGCTCGTGGACCGGCTCAACGCCGACCCCAGGATCCACGGCATCTTGGTCCAGCTGCCGTTGCCCAAGCACATCAACACCGGCCGGGTGTTGCTGCGCATCGATCCGCGCAAAGACGTGGACGGCTTTCACCCGACGAATGTGGGCAAGGTCTCGACCGGGGACCAAACGGGGTTCCGGCCCGCCACACCCTACGGCGTCCAGCAGCTGCTGCTGCGCAGCGGCGTGGAGACCACCGGCGCGCACGCGGTGATCGTGGGGCGGTCCAACATCGTGGGCCGCCCGATGGCCGCGTTGCTGCTGCAGGACGGCCCCGGCGGCAATGCCACCGTGACGGTGTGCCACTCCCGCACGCGGAACATCGGGGCGGTGACGCGGCAGGCCGACATCCTCATCGTGGCGATGGGCAGGCCGCAATTCGTCACGGGCGAGATGGTCCGGCCGGGCACCGTCGTGATCGACGTGGGCGTCAATCGCGTCGACGACCCCGCGGCCAAGCGGGGGTACCGGCTCGTGGGGGACGTGAAGTTCGACGAGGTGGCCCAGGTCGCCTCCGCCATCACGCCCGTCCCCGGCGGGGTCGGTCCCATGACCATCACCATGCTGCTCGTCAACACCGTCCAGGCCGCGCGCCAGTGGGCTACTCCACGTCCCTAGACCAGTTCGCGGCGCTCTCTCCAGAGGGCGCCTGGACCGTTGCCGAGGTGACGCGCCGGGCGCGCGCCGTCGTCGAGAGCGGGCTCCCGCCGTTGTGGGTGAAGGGCGAGGTGTCGGGCTTCAAGGCCTACGGCAGCGGGCACTGGTACTTCACGCTGCGTGATCGCGTGGCCCAACTGCGTTGCGTGATGTGGTCGCGCGACAACCAGCGCCTGCCCGCTCCGCCCGCCGACGGGATGCAGGTTTTCGCGTTCGGGTCCGCCACGGTCTGGGAAGAGCGGGGGGAGTTCCGTCTCACCGTCCGCCACCTCCTGTCCACCGAGGCCGGCGGGCTGTGGCAAGTGGCCTTCGAGAAGGCCAAGGCGGCGCTCCAGCACGACGGCCTGCTCGATCCCGCCCGCAAGCGACCCGTGCCGCCGTTCCCGCGCCGCATCGCCGTCGTGACGAGCGCCGACGGCGCCGCCCTGCGCGACATCGTCGCGGTGCTCGAGCGCCGCTGGCCGGCGGACGTGGTGCTGGTGCCCACGCGCGTGCAGGGCGACGGTGCGGAGCGCGAGGTGTGCGCCGCCCTGGCCCTGCTGGCGAAGATCCCTCGCCTCGATGTCGCCATCGTGGGCCGCGGCGGCGGGTCCAAGGAGGATCTCTGGACCTTCAACAGCGAGCGCGTCGCCCGTGCCGTCGCCGCCGTCCCGGTCCCGGTGATCTCGGCCGTGGGTCACGAAACTGACGTCACGCTGTGCGATCTGGTCGCCGATGTGCGGGCGCCCACGCCGTCGGCCGCAGCGGCCGCTGCGACACCCGATCGGGAGGAGCTGGGAGACCGGCTCGACCGGCTGTCGCGCCTGCTGGCGCGCGCCCTGCTCGCGCCGACGCGGCATGCCGGCGAGCGGCTCGAGCGCGCCGGTGACCGGATGACGGCGGGGATCGGACGCCAGGTGGACCGCGCTCGCGCCCGCCTGTCCGAGTGCGGCGCCCGGCTCGATGCGCTGTCCCCCCTCCGCGTGCTGGAGCGGGGGTACGCGGTGGCGCGGGACGACGCCGGCGGCGTGCTGCGCCGGGTGTCCCAGTTCACGCCTGCGCTGCGCTTCCGCCTGCGGGTGCAGGACGGAGAAGTCGCCGCGCGCGTCGGCGAGGCGTGATGGCGGAATCGGCTGCCCCCGGCGGCTTCTCCCAGGATCTCGATCGGCTGGAGCAGATCGTGCGGCGACTCGAAGGCGAGGAGCTGGATCTGGATGAGGCGCTGCGGCTCTTCGAGGAGGGCGTGCAGCGGCTGCGCGCCGCCCGTGAGCGCCTCGGCGCGGCCGAGCTGCGCGTGCGGCAGGTGATCGCCGACCAGGCCGGGAAGCTGCGACTTGAAGACGTCGATCGCTGATCGCGCGCTGGAGGCCTACCTCACCGACACCCGCACACGCGTCGACGCCGTGCTCGAGCGGTGGTGCACACGGGCCGAATCGTTCTGGCCCGCCCCGGTGCCCGCCGCCGTCCGCTACAGCGTGCTGAGCGAGGGCAAACGGTTGCGTCCCACGCTCGTGTTCGCCTCGCACGAGGCCATGGGAGGAGCGGCGGGGACCGAAGGCATCGCCGACCTCGCCGCCGCGGTCGAGGTGGTGCACGCCTACTCGCTGATCCACGATGATCTCCCCTGCATGGACAATGACGATCTGCGCCGTGGGCGGCCCACGGTGCACCGGGCGTTCGACGTTGCGACGGCCACGAGCGCCGGATTCCACATGGTCGGCCTCGCCGCCCGCGTGCTCGTCGCGGGGCTCGACGCGCTCGATCTCCCGGCGGACCGGCGGCGGGCCGTCGCCCTCGAGCTCTTCCGGGCGGCCGGCGGCGGCGGCATGATCGGCGGGCAGGTGCTCGATCTCGAGGCGGAGGGGCGGCACATCTCGCTGGAGGCGCTGCGGGAGGTGCATCAGCGCAAGACCGGCGCGCTCATCGCCGCGGCGTGCGTGATCGGCGGCCTCGCGGCCGGCGGGGTGTCCGCGGGCGAGCACCTGGCGGCGCTGCGCGCCTACGGGGAAGCGATTGGACTCGCGTTCCAGATCGCCGACGACGTGCTCGACGCCACGGCGACATCGGCCCAGCTGGGGAAGACGGCCGGGAGGGATGCCGCCCTTGCCAAATCGACGTTCGTGTCGGTGCTGGGTGTGGGCGCGGCGCGGGCGGAGGCGGAGCGGCTGGCGGCGCAGGCCGTAGACCGGCTGCGTCACGCGGCGTTAGTTTCCCCTACACTCGTTGCGCTGGCGCACTATATCGTGACCCGACCCAATTGACCGCCGTGACCCTGCTCGATTCCATCCGCGACCCCGGAGATGTGAAGCGGCTCCCCAAGGACCAGCTCCAGCCGCTGGCCGACGAGGTCCGTCGTCGCCTGATCGACGTCGTGTCGCAGACGGGCGGACACATCGGGGCCGGACTGGGCGTGGTCGAGCTCACGGTGGCCCTGTGTCATGTGTTCGACTCCCCGCGCGACAAGATCGTGTGGGACGTGGGGCACCAGGGCTATCCCTGGAAGATCCTCACCGGGAGGAACGACCGGCTGCCGACGCTGCGGCAGGAAGGCGGCCTCTCGGGTTTCCTGCGGCGCGATGAGAGCCCGCACGATCAGTTCGGGGCGGGGCACGCCGGGACCGCGCTGTCGGCGGCGCTGGGCATGGCCACCGCGCGCGATCTCGCCGGGTCCGACTACAAGGTCGTCGCGGTGGTGGGCGACGGCGCCATGACGTGCGGCCTCTCCTACGAGGCGATGAACAACGCGGGGCATTCCGACCGCGACCTGATCGTCGTGCTCAACGACAACGGGATGTCGATCGCGCCCAACGTCGGCGCCATGAGCAAGTACCTGGGCTCGATCATCGCCAGCCCCGTCGGCGTCCGGTGGCGGGAGCGCGTCAAGCACGCCATCGAGAAGGCCTCGCACCTCGTGGGCGGGCCGCGGCTCGTGGAGTTCGCCAAGACGCTGGAGGAAAGCGTCAAGAACCTCTGGTCGCCGGGCATGCTGTTCGAAGAGATGGGATTCCGCTACTTCGGTCCCATCGCGGGACACGACCTGCCGCACCTCGTGTCCACCTTCGAGATCGTGCGCGGGCTCAAAGGGCCGCGCCTGGTGCACGTGCTCACCGAGAAGGGCAAGGGCTTCCCGCTGCCCGAACCGGACGTGGAGAAGTACCACGCGCGCGCGCCGTACGATCCGGTGACGGGCGTCCTGAGGCCGGTCGCCCCGGGGGCGCCGCAGTGGACCAAGATCTTCGGCGAGGCGCTCACCCAGCTGGCCGGCGAGTACCCGCAGCTCGTCGCGATCACGGCGGCGATGCCTTCGGGCACGGGCACGAACATCTTCCAGAAGAAGTGGCCGGCGCGGTTCTTCGACGTGGGCATCGCCGAAGGTCATGCGGTGACCTTCGCCGCCGGCCTCGCGACCCAGGGCATCCGCCCCGTCGTCGCCATCTACTCGACCTTCCTGCAGCGCGCCTACGACAGCATCGTGCACGACGTCGCGATCCAGTCGCTGCCCGTGATCTTCTGTCTCGACCGCGCCGGCATGGTGGGCGAGGACGGCCAGACGCACATGGGGCTGTACGACATCCCCTACCTGCTCGCGCTCCCCAACATGACGGTCACGGCGCCCAAGGACGGGGCGGAGCTGATCGGGTTGCTGCGGTGCGCGCTGGGGCATCAGGCGGGTCCATTCTCGCTGCGCTATCCGCGCGACAAGGCGCCGGGAGAAGCGCCGCTCGCCGCGGAGGTCACGCCGGTGCTCTACGGTACGTGGGAGGTCCTGCGTCGTGGACGCGAGTGCGCCCTGCTCGCGGTCGGCGTGATGTGCCGGCCGGCCCTCGAAGCGGCGGAGCTGCTGGCGCGCGACGGCTTCGACGTCAGCGTAGTCAACTGCCGCTTCCTGAAGCCGATGGACCACGCGATGCTCGAGACGTTGACGCGCGATCACCGGCTGCTCATCACCATCGAAGACGGCACCGTGGTGAACGGATTCGGCGCGACGCTGGCCGGCCAGCTGCAGGGCTCCGCCTCCGATGTTCGGGTCGTGCCGATTGGCGCACCGGACCGGACCTACGAGCATGCGCCCCGCGCGCGCCAGCTCGAGGCGGTGGGGCTCTCCGCGAAGGGAATCGCCGCGCGCGTCCGCGCGCTGGCCGCCGAAGAGAGCCTCGCCCCGCGATGAACGTCGGGGTCGTCGGCAACCCCAGCTACCACGACCTCCGCAGCCTCCTCGCCCGGCTGACCGAAGCCGCCCCGCGGCTCGGCTTCACGCTGTTCAGCGAAGAGCGGCTGCTCGACTACTGGCCCGACCAGCGGCCGCCGGTCTTCGACGCCGACACGCCACTCGATTGCCTCCTCACGTTCGGCGGCGACGGGACGCTGCTGCGCGGCGCCCGGCTGCTGGACGGGGCCTCGACGCCGATCCTCGGTGTCAACGTGGGACGCGTCGGGTTTCTCGCGACCGCGCCGGCGCACAATCTCGACTGGGTCCTCGACGCGGCGGCGCGCAAGGCCTACACCATCGAGCGACGGCTCGCGCTGGTCGCGACCGTCGAGGACCGGCAGGGGGCCCGGCGCCCCCAGCCCGTGGCCCTGAACGACATCGTCGTGCACAAGGGCGGCGTCGCGCGTGTGCTGCGCTTCCGGGTATCCGTCGATGGTGAGGAAGTCGGGACCTACAGCGCGGACGGCATCATCGTCGCCACGCCGACGGGGTCCACCGCCTACTCCCTCTCCGCCGGCGGGCCGATCGTGGTGCACGGCGTGGACGCCCTCGTCGTCACAGCCATCTGCCCGCACACGATGGCGGTCCGGCCGCTGGTGTTGCCCTCCTCCGCGACGGTGATGATCGAGCCCATCCCCCCCTGGTCCGACACCGAGGAGATTCTCCTGTCACTCGACGGCCAGCTCAGCCGGGCGCTGCAGCCCGGCGAGCGGTTGCTGGTGCGCCGGGCCGAGCGCCCTGTGTTGCTCGGGCGGCTCGGACCGGAAGGATTCTTTGCGCGCATGCGCCGCAAGCTCAACTGGGGAGACCTCTCCGACCGCGAGCGCCGCGAGTGCTGACCGAGCTGCGCGTGCGGGACCTCGCCGTCATTGCGGATGTCACGTTGCGCCTCGGCCCGGGCCTCAATGTGCTCACCGGTGAGACCGGCGCCGGAAAATCCATGTTGGTGGACGCGCTCGCGCTGCTGCTGGGTGAGCGTGCGTCGGCCGAGGCTGTGCGCCCGGGTGCGGCCCGGACGGTCATCGAGGGCGCCTTCGAGCTCTCCGCCGGCACCGCCCGCCGGCTGGCGGCGCCGCTCGGCGCGCTGGGCGTCGAGGTGGAAGAAGGACGCCTCATCTTGAAGCGAGAGGTGAGCGGGGAAGGGCGCTCGCGCGCCTGGATCAACGGCAGCCCGGCCACCGTCGGTGTGCTCGCCCAGGTCGGCGGATTGCTGGTGGATCTGCACGGCCAGCACGACACGCAGTCGCTGCTGCATGCCGACACGCAACGCGACCTGCTCGATGCGTACGCCGGTGCCGAGGTGGAGCGAGTCGCGGTACGCGATGCCCACGCGCGGCTCAAGGCGCTCGAGGAGCGGGAGGCCGAGTTACGCGGAAAGCAGGACGAGATCCGCCGCAAAGCCGACTACCTGCGACACGTCGTGGAGGAGATCTCCCGCGCCGCCCCGAAGGTCGGGGAGGACGAAACCCTCGAGGGGGAGGCCCGTCGCCTGGCGCATGGCGACGAGCTGGGCCGGCTCTCGCGTGACCTCGAGCAGGCGCTCGACGCCGGCGGCCTGGCCCGGGCTGCGAAGCTGCTGGGCGCTCTGGAGCGTCTCGATCCCTCCACCGGCGCTTGGCGGGAGCTGCTCGATACGGCGTTCGCCAATGTGAACGAGCTGGCCGCGGCCGCGCGCGAATATGGGGCGGGGATCGACGCCGATCCGGCACGCCTGGAGGAGATCGAGCGGCGCCGCGACGCGCTCTTCAAGCTGCTGCAGAAGTACGGCCCCGCCATTCCCGACGTGCTCGCTGCGCGCGACGCGGCCGCGCGTGAGCTCGATCTGCTCGACAACGCGGACCTGGATCTGCGCGATCTCGCGGCGCAGCGGGACGCGGCGGCGCAGGAGTTCACCCGGGCCTGTGCGGCGCTGTCCGAGAAGCGGCACCAGGGCGCACAGCGGCTGGCGCGCGCGCTCACCGCCCGGCTGACGCCGCTCGGCATGCCCGGGGGCCGGTTCACGGTCGATCTCGTATCCTATGCGGCCCCGCGGGCCGACGGAGCGGAAGGCGTCGCGTTTCTCGTGCGCTTGAACGAGGGCATGGAGGCGCGCCCGCTGGCGCGTGTGGCGTCCGGGGGCGAGTTGTCGCGGGTCATGCTCGCCCTCAAAGTCGTACTGGCCCATCACGACGCAGTCCCTACGCTGGTGTTCGACGAGGTGGATCAGGGGATCGGCGGCGAGGCGGCGGTGCAGGTGGGGGCGTCGCTGGCCGACGTCGTGCGGGAGGGGGTCGAGCGCGAGCGCCAGGTCCTGGTAATCACTCACCTGCCGCAGATCGCCGCGCGTGCCGACCGACAGCTCGCCGTGGCCAAGCGCGACCGTGGGGGGATCGCGACCAGCGACGTCCGCCTGGTCGACGGAGAGGATCGCATCCGGGAGATCGCCCGGATGCTGGGCGATCACGACTCGGCGACCGCGCGCCGCCACGCAGAAGAGTTGCTCAGAACAACAGAATCGTCTGCCGCAGCGCGATCCGAAACACCGTCGCGACCGGCACCGGGCCGCCCGCGCCGCTGATCGTCCGCTCCACCGAAAAGCCGCCTTCGAGACGGGGCCCGGAGAAAGTCGCGGCCACGCCCAAACGCGTCAGGCGGATACCCGTGCCCGCTTCGAGCACCGCGGGAGCGATCGGTCCTCCCGTCCGTCCCACCACGTCGAGCGAATCCTGCGGCGAGAGAAACGCATAGCGATCCTGCTGCTGCGCGAAGTAGCCGAACGTCACGCCGGCCGCGAACAGCCGCGAGAACCGGTACAGCGGCGCGACGTCCACCGACACGTAGTCCCCCGGATCCCAGCGCAGCCGGGCGAGCGTGGTGGTGGGAAGGAACGGCTGGTCCACAGGTCCGATGCGGCGTTCGCGCTCTCCTGGTAATTGCCGCCCGCCGCGCACCGCCACATTGAGCCACAGTCGGCGCCACACGGTCAGTTCTCCGGTGAAGCGGCCCTCCACGTCGGTCTGATGGTCCCCGGTCGAGAGATCGAACGCGTCGTTGGGCGAATCCTGGTGTCCCGTGGGGAGTCGCACGACCAGGGCCACGGCGGCGGCATAGGCGTCGGCGTTGAACAGCCGGTACTTGGCGGCGACCTCGGCGTCGCCCGTGAAGTACCGCAGGTGTCGCGGCGTACTACCTCCAAACGGCGTGAGGCCCATTGCACTCAACCGGGCGTCGAGGATGCCGCCGGCGGCGGAACCCGGAACGGGCACCTCGGGGAGCGGGAAAGACCCACTGGAAAACGCGGCGATGTTGAACGTGTCGGCCAGCGCTCGACTCAGACCCGATACGATGGCGCTGAGGCTGCGCCCCGCGTCGGATCCCGCGGTCGGGAGAAACATGGCGGTCGTGTCCGGATTGCCGTTCACGGCGCTCGCGAGCGCGGAAGCGAGCGTCTG
>DATICZ010000240.1:0-2337 GCA_035456525.1 Gemmatimonadales bacterium | reverse complement strand
CGGCCATTGAGACCCGTGAGCTCGATCAGGAACACCGCTGCGGCTACTTCCGCTTGGATCTTGGCAAGCAGCTCCACCGCCGCCGCCGCCGTGCCACCGGTGGCAATCAGGTCGTCGACGACGACGACGCGGCTGCCCACCGGGATCAGGTCGGCGGATATCTCGATCGTGTCGCTACCGTATTCGAGGTTGTAGGCATGCCCGACGACCGATCCCGGGAGTTTGCCGCGCTTGCGGACCATCGTGAGGCCCATCTTCGACAGTGCGCTTTGCTAAGTGACTGAAGGCGCGCGAGAATCGGCGCCGCGGAGGCGGCGTGGCACTACATTTGGGATGGCGGATCAGTCGGCGGCGAGGGCCTGCACGGTCGGCGGCAGGGCGACGCCGGCGGCGCGCAGCGCGAGGCTGGCGGCGGGGCGTGGTGCGGCGCGCAGGAGGAAGCGGCGGCCGTCGTGGGCGATCTCGGTCTCGCTCAGCGAATCGAGGTCGGCGAGGATCGCCGGCCACGAGCCGTCGCGGCCGAGTGCTGCGATGCGCTGCTCGAGCTCGGCCTTGAGCACCAAGGCGAGGAACGAGCAGAACACGTGGCCGCGGATGGTCGCGTCGAGCTTGTGGAAGATCGGCCGGGTCGCGAGCAGGTGCTTGGCCGTGCGGAAGGCCGCCTCCACGGTCCACAGCTGCTTGTAGCGCAGCATGGCGGCGAGGGGGTCGAGATCGGTGTTGGTGCGCAGCACGAAGACGCCATCGAAGCGGGCATCCTCGGCGACCCGCGCCTCGTCGATCGCAAAGCCCTGCTGGGGCGCCTTGAGGAAGCGGCGATAGCCGGCGTTGCCGACCAGCGCCTTGTCGCCTTTGGCGAGCTGACGTTCGAGGCTTGCGAGGATGGCGTCGCGCGCGGCGGCGTCTTGCGTGGCCTCCTGATGGTTGCGGCAGAGGATGTAGCGGCGCCCGCCCACGGTCACCGCCTTGGCCTCGTAGTCGATCTCGTGACCGCGCCTGGTGATCGTCAGCGGCACGCACGGCGCGCTGTCGGCGAGCACGACCGTGCGCACCACCTTGTCGGTGCGCTCGCGCGTGCCGAGCAGATAGAGCAGCTTGCGCTCCTCCAACGCCGCCACGGTCTCCGCGCTGATCATGCCGCGGTCGGCGACCACGCAGATCCGGCCGATCGCAAAGCGCCGGCGCAGCCGGTCGATCACCGGGATCAGACCGGTGACGTCGGCGGTATTGCCCGGCCACAGCTCGGAGCATACCGGCCGTCCTTCGCCGTCGATCAGCACCGCCAGGATCATCTGGGGCAGGTCCGGGCGATGGTCCTTGCTATGGCCGTGGCGGCCAAGGGTCTGCCCACCCGCACCCTCAAAATACAGGCTGGTGGTGTCCATGAACACCAGGTCGAGCCGGCTGAACAGATCGCGCCGATGAGCAAACAGCCGCTCCTCGACCAGGTCCTTGGTGCAGCGCGGCGCGAACGGCGTGCGGTCGTCCTGCTCCGGCTCCGGCAGCTCCTCGCCGAGCCAGGCCATCGCCCGGTAGAGATGCTGCAGGTCCAGCGCCTCGGCGCCGGCGATCCGGTAGTCCTCGCGCCAGCGGTCGGCCGCCAGGTCCGAGCCGCCGCCCATCAGCCGGTGCAGCACGGTGAGGAAGACCGCACGCTCGAGCGCGAAGCCGTGCTTGCGTTCCTCAGCCACGTCCTCGATCACCGCCCGGCAGCCGGTCTCGGCCCACAGGCGCTCGAACACCAGGGCCGGCCCGATCCGCCGCACCACTGCCGTCGGGTCGTCCTGCGCCGCGCTCAGCACCATCGCCTGGCTCGCAAACCGCGCACCCGAGCGCACCAGCCGCTCCAGCTGGCCGCTCGCCGCGAGCACGTCCAGGCGGCCGAGGGTGGCGATCACGCGCTGGCGGACCTGGCTGCCCTCTCGCCGGCTCGCAGCGATCTGGAGATAGACCCGCCCGCCTGAGGTCTTCTTGCGGAAGTACATCGGCCCTCCCGCACAGAGGGGCCTACATCATCGCCCATACAATCGCACGAATCAACAATAATCTGTTCCACACGTGGCACTACATTTTGGCCTCGGACCACCTCCGATCCCAGGAAATCTGCGGCTTTCAGACCCTCGCACTGCCCCCAACTGTCGAAGATCGGTTTCGGGAGGTGACAATGTCTGCAAGACTAATTCCTGGTGTTTCTGCTGCTCTGCTGTTCGCTGTCCTGCCGCTCGGAGCGTCGCTCGCCGCGCAGAACGGACCGCCGCCGATCGACCGGTTCGTCGTCTTCGGCGACAGCCTCTCCGACCCGGGCAACGCCTACGTCGCGACCGGAGAGTTCGAGGT
>DATICZ010000239.1:0-9587 GCA_035456525.1 Gemmatimonadales bacterium | reverse complement strand
TTCCCGACCCTCGTGCTGGGGCACCAGGTCCACGGCACCGACGTGCGCTGGCACCAAGCACTGCCGGCGGGATGGCTGGTGCTCGAAGGGGTGGACGGCCATGCCACCGGGCAGTCGGGGGTCCTGCTCGCGATCACGGTGGCAGACTGCATCCCGGTCTACCTGGCGGCCCCCGAGCGAGGCGCGATCGCCTTGCTGCACGCCGGGTGGCGGGGCGTGGCCGGAGGTGTGCTGGAGCAGGGTGTGGAAATCCTGGCGGAGCGTTCTGGGACCGCCAGGAGGAATATCGTAATGCATTGCGGTATAGGCATTTGTGGCAACTGCTATGAAGTAGGTTATGAAGTCGCGGAGAAGCTCAACGGTCGCCCTGGAGCGGCGGGCCAGAGCTTCGTGGACCTGCGATCCATCCTCGCCGCTCGCGCCGCGAATCTCGGGATTCGCGAGGTCACCATCTCGACCTTCTGTACCGCGCATCACCAGGACCGGTTCTTCTCGCACCGTGCCTCAGGGGGAAGGGACGGGCGCATGGTGGCGTACGTGGGGCGGCCTTTGGCTTGACACCCCCGGAGGGGGGGCTACATTCACCTTCGAAGCGGGCGAAGTTCGGCCCGCGCTTTTTTTTATGCTCACCGACAGCTTGGTGGAAGCATTTCGGGCCCGCCTCGAGGAACTGGGGCTCGATCTGGCCGACATTCGTCTGGGCGGCACGCCGAATCGGCCGCTCGTCCAAGTGCGCATTGATTGGCCCGCGGCGGACCCCGAGCGACGCGTGACGGTGGAGGACTGCGCGCGGGCCAGCCGGGCCCTGGAGGCCTGGCTCGATGCCGGTGGGCCCCTGGGCCCCCGGTATCAGCTCGAAGTCTCGAGTCCGGGCATGGACCGGCCGCTCCGCTGGCACCGTCACTGGGTCCGGTTCGTGGGACGCGAGGTCACGGCGAAACTGGCGGGCCTGGGGCGAGTGCGGGCGCGCATCGAGGCCGTCCCCGACGAGCAGACGGTCGTCCTCACCCCTGAGGGCGGAGTCCCTCGGCCGGTGCCCATCGCCGCGATTCGGGAGGCCCGCCTGGCTGTGGATTGGTAGCTGATGGCTGATGGCTGATGGCTGACGGCCGATGACAGATGACTGACGACCGATGACTGGAATACACTGATGGCGAATACCACCGACGTAGTCTCCGCGATTCGCGAGCTGACGAGCAGCAAGCAGCTCGAGCGCGGCGAGATGATCGACTTGTTGAAGGACGGCCTGCACGCCGCCCTCGTGAAGCGGTACGGGCCCAACGTGCGCGCCGAGATCGCGATCGACGAGCTCAAGGGCACCATCCGCATCGTCGTGTTGAAGACCGTCGTCGAGACGATCGAGGATCCGGGCACGCAGGTGACGCTCGAGGAGGCGCGCTTCGAGGATCCCGACTTCCAGGTCGGGGACGTGCTCGAAGAGGAAGTGCCTTTCGGCGAGTTCGGGCGGACCGCGGTGCAGGCGGCCAAGCAACGGATCATCCAGCGCGTGCGGGAAGGGGAGCGCACGCGCATCCGGGAGGAGTTCTCCGGCAAGGTGGGCGACCTGCTCCCGGGTGAGGTGCAGCAGATCGAGCGCGGCAAGATCGTGGTGATGCTGGCCAAGTTCCGCGAAGCGGAAGCGATCATCCCCTACCGCGAGCAGAACCACCGCGAGCACTTCCATCAGGGCGACACCATCCGTGCCGTGCTGAAGCGGATCGAGGAGACGCCCAAGGGTCCGCGCCTGATCCTGTCGCGCGCCGATCCGTTGTTCGTGAAGGCGTTGTTCCGGATCGAGGTCCCCGAGATCCAGCAGCAGATCGTCGAGATCCGGGCGACCGCGCGAGAAGCGGGGAGCCGTACCAAAATCGCCGTGATCTCCCGCGACGACGCCATCGATCCGGTGGGCGCCTGCGTGGGACTGAAGGGCTCGCGCGTGCAGGCCGTGGTCAACGAGCTGGGCGGCGAGCGCATCGACATCGTGCCCTGGTCTCCGGATCCGGAGCGGTTCGCCAAGCTCGCCCTGGCGCCGGCGCGGGTGGCGCGTGTGTTCTCCGATCCCGAAAACCGCACGATTCAGGCGATCGTGGACGAGGACCAGCTGTCCCTCGCCATCGGCCGCAACGGGCAGAACGTCCGGCTCGCCTCCGAGCTGACCGGATGGAAGATCGATCTCTACTCGAGCCGTGAATGGCTGGAGCGCGGCGGCGAAGGTCCGCTGTTCGCGCCGCTCCCCCCCGAGGAAGAGCAGGCGGTGAAGGTCCCGCTCGCCGAGCTGCAGGGCTTCCCGCCGGAGCTGATGACGGTGCTCGAGCAGAACGGGAAGAAGACGCTGCAGGATGTGATCGACCTGGAGCGTGAGGACGTGGACAAGCTGCAGGGCATGACGCCGGAGCTCGCCGAACGCTTGATGGCGTTCCTGAACGAGCTCACCGAGGAAGGCGGGGAGGAGCCGGGCGCCGGGGCAGACAGCACTCCCGCGCCCGCGTGAGTGAACGACTGACCGGGCTGCTCGGACTCGGCGTCCGTAGTGGGCAGGTCGTGATCGGCGTGGCGGGCGTGCGCGCCCGGCTGCAGCAGGGACGGCTCGCGGTGGTGGTGCTGGCGGCGGATGCCAGTCCGCGGACGCGCGAGAAGGTGGAACGGCTCGCCGTGGCGCGCGGGATTCCCGTGCTGCGGGGCCCGGAGGCACAGCGGCTGGGCGCGCGGCTCGGGCGTCCCGCGGTGCAGGCGGTGGGGACGGAGGATCGCGCGTTGGCGCGTGGATTGATGCGGCTTTCGGAGGAGTGAGTGGCGACACGGATTCATGATCTGGCGGCGGAGTTCGGGATCTCCAGTGAGCAGGTGATGTCCATGCTCAAGGAGATGGACATCTTCGTGCGCAGTCATCTCACCCCGCTCAAGGATGAGCAGGTGGCGATGATGCGCGCGCGCTGGGAGCGCGAGAAACGGCGCCAGAAGGAGCCGGCCCAGGCGACGGGGAAGCGCCGGCGGGCTGCCAAGGCGCCCGAGCCGGCGCCGGTCGTCGAAGAAGCGCGGCCCAAGCGGCGACGCCGGACGGCCGCCGAGGTCGCCCAGGCGGAGGCCGAAGCGCAGGCCGAGGCGGACCGTGTGGCGGCGGAGCAGGAGCTGCGTTCCCGCGCGGCCCTCGAGGCGTCCCGCGCGCTGGAGGAAGAAAAGGCCGCCGCGATCTCGCTCGAAGAGCGCGCGGCCGCGTTGTTCCGCGACCTCCCCGCGGCCGAGCCCGCGGCCGAAGCGGCGCCCGCTGCCCAGGCGCCCACCGCGCTGCCGACAGGCCTGGCGCCCGCGGCCCCGCCACCGGTTGCGCCGCTCCCGACGCCCGTGCCCGGGGCACCGCGGCCGGTCATTCCGACGCCGGTCCGCCCTAGGCCGGTCGCGAGCGGCATGCCGGGGAGCGCGGTCCCGCCGCGTCCCGTCGCGTCCGCCGCGCCCGGAGCCGGCGCGCTCGAGGAGCGGCGTCGCGACAAGGCCGGGAAGAAGCGCAAGAAGGGCCGCAAGTCCTCGGTCGACCAGGAAGCAGTGGCGCAGAACATCTCGCGCACCCTCGCGTCCATCAAGGGACCGGTGGCCCGCAAAGGCGCGCGGCCGCGCGACGAAGGCCCGAGCTTCCGCGACATCCAGGAGGAGCGGCGCGCCGCGGAGAAGGAGCGCGAGAAGACGCTGGTCCGCGTGACGGAGTTCATCACCGTCAGCGAGCTCGCCAACGTGCTCAAGGTGCCCCCGACCCAGATCGTCACCTTCGCCTTCAAGGAGCTGGGGCAGATGGTGACCATCAATCAGCGGCTCGACTTCGACCTGATCGAGCTGATCGCGTCGGCGTTCGGGTTCCAGGCGGTGAAGGAGGAGGAGTACGCGATCGCGGCGCCTGAGCAGCCGGCCGATCTGGCCGAGACGCTCCGGCCGCGACCGCCGGTCGTCACCGTGATGGGGCACGTGGACCACGGGAAAACCTCGCTGCTCGACTACGTCCGCAAGACGAACGTCGTCGCGGGCGAAGCCGGGGGCATCACGCAGCACATCGGCGCGTACAACGTCAAGCTCAAGGACGGGCGGTCCCTCACCTTCCTCGACACGCCCGGCCACGAAGCGTTCACCGCGATGCGCGCCCGCGGGGCGCAGGTCACCGACCTGGTGGTGCTCGTGGTTGCCGCCGACGACGCCATCATGCCGCAGACGATCGAGGCGATCTCGCACGCCAAGAACGCCGGCGTGCCGCTGGTCGTCGCCATCAACAAGATCGACCTGCCGACCGCCAACGTGCAGAAAGTGAAGCAGGATCTGCTGGCCCACGGCGTCGTGCTCGAGGAGTTCGGCGGCACCACCCTGTCCACCGCGATCTCGGCGAAGAAGGGCACCGGCATCGACGCCTTGCTCGATCAGATCCTGCTGCAGGCCGAGCTGCTCGACCTCAAGGCGAACCCCGAGCGCAATGCCGAGGGGACCGTGCTCGAGGCGACGCTGGATCCGGGGAAGGGTCCCGTCGCCACCATCCTGGTGCGGACCGGGACGCTCAAGGTCGGCGACGACTTCATCTGCGGCCAGTTCTCGGGCCGCGTGCGGGCCATGTTCGACGAGCGCGGCCAGAACGTGCCCGCGGCCGGTCCGTCGACGCCGGTGCAGATCCTCGGGTTCGAGGGCGTGCCGGAGGCCGGGGACACCTTCCAGGCGGTGAAGGACGCGAGCGTGGCGCGCGACATCGCGCAGAAGCGCCAGCGTCTCGAGCGTGAGGCGCAGCACCGGCGTACCAGCCGGGTGAAGACGCTCGAGGATTTCATGGCCGAGCGCGTCGCCGGCGGGGCGGCGTCGCTGCGCGTCATCATCAAGGCCGACCAGGGCGGGCCGGCGGAAGCGCTGGCGGACGCCCTCGGGCAGCTCTCGACGCCCGAGGTGAAGGTGGATGTCGTGCACCGCGGCGTCGGCTCCATCACCGATTCCGACGTGCTGCTCGCCAAAGCGTCGGGGGCGATCATCATCGGCTTCCACGTGCGGCCCGACTCCAACGCGCGCGCGTCGGCGGAGCGCGAGCGCGTGGAGATCCGCACTTACCGCATCATCTACGAGGCGGTGGACGAGGTGCGGGCGGCGATGGAAGGGCTGCTCGCCCCCGAGAAGAAGGAAGTCGTGCTGGGCGAGGCCGAGGTCCGCCAGTTGTTCAAGGTGGCCAAGGTCGGCACCATCGCCGGCAGTTTCGTGCGCAGCGGGATCATTCCGCGCACCGGACGCGTTCGGGTCATCCGCAGCGGGGTCGAGGTGTACGACGGCACGCTGGCGTCGCTCAAGCGGTTCAAGGACGACGTCCGCGAGGTCCGGGAGGGTTTCGAGTGCGGCATCGGCGTCGAGAATTTCAATGACATCAAGGTCGGGGATCTGATCGAGGCGTACCGCATCGAAGAAATCGCCCGCTCGCTCGACGCCGGGGCCGGCGCGGGAGGCGCGGCCCGGGGCGCGTGAGCCGTGATCGTCGGACTCATCACCTGGGAGCTGCACTTGGACGCCTGTCACTCCCTCAAGGAGAAACGGCACATCCTGAAGAGCCTGAAGGACCGCCTGCATCAGCGGTTCAACGTGTCGGCGGCCGAGACGGATCACCATGATCTGTGGCAGCGGGCGGAGCTGTCGGCGGTCGTCGTGAGCACCGACCGCCACCACGCCGAGCAGGTGCTGCGGGAGGCCGACCGGTTGGTCGAAGGGGCGAACGGGGCCCGGATCGTCGATTCGAGCACGAGCTACCTCTGAGATGCGCACGCCAAGCCATCGTCCCGAGCGCGTAGCGGAGCTGGTCCGCCACATCGTGGCCGAGTTTCTCACCGGCGACGTGCGCGATCCGCGCATCGGCTTCGTGACGGTCACCGGAGTGGTGGTGACGGCGGACCTGTCCCACGCCACCGTGTCGGTGAGTGTGATGGGCACGGAAGAGGAGAAGGCGCGGAGCCTGGAGGGGCTCGCGAGCGCCGCCCGGTTCCTGCGCGCGGCGGTGTCGAAGGATCTGCGGCTCCGCACGAGTCCCGAGCTGCACTTCCGGCTGGACCGCGGGCTGGAGCACGCGCAGCACATCGACCGGGTGCTGAAGGAGCTGAAGGAGTCGGACGACTGATCGACGGGGGGGGCGTGCTGCTCGTCGCCAAGACCGCCGGTCCGACTTCGCACGATGTGGTGGACGTCGTCCGGCGTGCGCTGGGGGTGCGCCGCGTGGGGCACCTGGGCACGCTCGACCCCTTCGCCGATGGACTGCTGGTACTGGTCGTGGGACGGGCGACCCGGCTCGCCCGGTTCGCAAGTGGCTGGCGCAAGGAGTATCGCGGGACGATGCGGCTGGGCGTCGCCACGACCACCGACGACCTCACCGGTGCGCCGGTGGCCACGAGCGATGCCTGGCGGGCGCTGGACCGCTCGGCGGTCGATGCGGCGTTGGCCGGCCGGACGGGATCGATGTGGCAGCGCCCGCCGGCGCATTCCGCGGTGAAGGTCGCCGGTGAGCGCGCGTATCGGCGCGCGCGACGCGGCGAGGCCGTCGAGCTGGCGGCCCGGCCGGTCGAGATCGAGGCGCTGGTGCTCGAGGACTGGACGCCGCCCGACCTGCGGTTCCGGGCCACGGTGAGCGCGGGGACGTACGTGCGCAGCATCGCGCGTGACGTGGGGGAAGCGCTCGGCTGCGGCGCGCATTTGGCGGCGCTGACCCGCACGGCAGTCGGGCCGTACCGCCTGGAGGACGCGCGCGCGGCGGAGGCGGTGACGGCGGCGGATCTGCGCCCGGCGACGCAGCTCGTCGCGTCGCTGCCGAGCCGGGAGCTGGACGAAGCCGCGCATGAGGCGGTGGTGCACGGGCGCTCGATCCCAGCGCAGGGGGAGGAGGGCCCGCATGTGGCCCTGCTGCACGCGGGCCGGCTCGTGGCGGTGGCGGAGGTCGAGGGCGGTGTGCTCAAGCCACGGATCGTGGTAGCCGAGTGAGCGCGGTCGTCACGGTCGGGACATTCGACGGGGTGCACCGCGGTCATCAGGCGGTGCTCGTCGAAATCGTGGCGCGGGCGCGGCGGCGCGGGGTCGAAAGCGTGGTGGTCACGTTCGACCCGCATCCGCTTGCCGTCGTGAATCCCGCCGCGGCGCCGCGGCTGCTCACGCTGCCGGCGGAGCGGCAACGGCTGCTGAGCGCGAGCGGCGTGGACCGGGTGGTGACGCTGCCGTTCACGCCCGAGCTGTCCCGGCTGGGACCCGAGGAGTTCGTGCGCGACGTGCTGCGCGGGCAAGTCGGGATGGACGAGCTGGTGCTGGGACACGATCATGCGTTCGGCCGCGGTCGCGCGGGGGATGTGGACGTGGTGCGCCGCATCGGGGCCGCGGACGGGTTTCGCGTCGACGTGGTGGACGCGGTGCGGGAGGATGGGCAGCCGATCTCGTCGACGCTGATTCGCGCGGCGGTGGCCCATGGGGACCTGGCGCTCGCCGCCCGCTGGCTGGGGCGGCCGTATTCGGCGCTGGGGGAAGTCACCCGGGGGGCGGGGCGCGGTCGGACGATTGGGGTCCCGACGATCAACCTCCCGGTGCCGGACGGGCGCAAGCTCCTGCCGCCCGATGGGGTATACGCCGTGTGGGTGACGGTCGAGGGACGGGGGACGGGGGACGAGGGACGGGTGGAGCGAGGCCGTCACGGCGGTATGATGAACCAGGGGTCGCGGCCGACGTTCGGCGTGGCCGAGCGGGGCTTGGAGGTCCATCTGTTCGACTTCACCGGCGACCTCTACGGTGAAACGGTATTGGTGGAGTGGGTGCGCCGCCTGCGCGACGTCCAGACGTTCGCCTCGCGCGAGGCGCTGGTGGAGCAGTTGGGCCGGGACTCGGCGGCGGCGCGCGAGACTCTTCAGCGAGTGAGTGTCAGATGAGCGGGATACGTGGTCGGATCATCACGATTGTCGCGTTGCTCCTCGTGTCGGTCTGGTTTCTGCTGCCCAAGGACGCCAAGATCCGCGTTCCGGACAAGCAGACGGGCCGGATGAAGGACACGACGATCCGGCGGGTGCCGATCAACCTCGGCCTCGATCTCCAGGGCGGGATCCACCTGGCGCTGGAGGTGGACCAGTCGAAGGGCCCCGTGTCCGATTGCGCCGACGCGATCCGCCGCGCCGAGCGCGTGGTCCGCACGCGAGTGGACGAGTTCGGCACCACCGAGCCGGTGGTGCAGGTGGTCGGGAATTGCCGCCTGGTGGTCGAGCTCGCCGGGGAGAAGGACCCCACGCGTGCCAAGCAGATCGTGATGCAGACCGCCTTCCTCGAATTCCGCATCACCGACATGAAGAACCTGTTCCGCGACGCGCTGCCGGCGATCGACAACGCCCTGCGCCAGGCCGGGGTCAAGGGCCCAACCGGGGCGCAGGTGAGCGCGGTGAGCCAGCTCTTCGGCGCGGACACGACCAAGAAGGGCGAGACCAAGGACACGACGTCCGACGCGAACGCGCCGGGTGCGCTGTCGGCGCTGCTGTTCCAGGGGCAGCTGCCCGGCGAATTCCTGGTGCCCGAGGAGCAGGTACCGCGTGCCGAGAGCCTGCTGGCGCGGCCGGAGGTGCAGGCCGCCGTGCCGCGCAACCTCGACCTGCGGTGGGGCACCTCTACCGAGTCGCGCGGCGCCCGGCCCTATCGCGCGCTCTACGCGGTCGAGAACCGGCCGATCATCACCGGTGAGGAGCTGACCAAGGCGAGCGCCCGGCGCGATCAGCTCAACAATCACTCGGTGGTCGTGTTCGACCTGAGCCGACGGGGGAGCCGCAAGTTCTGCGAGGAGACCGGCCGCCACGTCCACGATTACATGGCCATCATGCTCGACAACCGGGTGCAGGGGCAGCCGCCGATCATCAACGATCAGATCTGCGGCACCGGCCAGATCGACCTGCAGAACAAGCCGCTCACCGAAGCCCAGGATCTCGCGCTGGTGCTCCGGGCGGGCGCGTTGCCGGCGCCGCTCCAGATTGTCGAGGAGCGCACCATCGGTCCGAGCCTCGGCAGCGATTCCATCGACGCCGGGATCCGGGCCGGCATCGTGGGCGTGGTCCTCGTCGTCCTGATCATGATCGTGTACTACCGCCTGTCCGGCGTGCTCGCCGTATCGGCGCTGGGGCTCTACGTGCTGTTGACGCTCGCCGGCCTGTCCGTCTTCGGTTTCACCCTCACCCTGCCGGGGCTCGCCGGGCTCGTGCTCTCGGTGGGGATCGCGGTGGACGCCAACGTGCTGATTTTCGAGCGTATCCGGGAGGAGCTGCAGCACGGCAAGACCGTGCGGTTGGCGGTCGACGAAGGCTTCAAACATGCCATGAGCGCCATCATCGACTCCAACGTGTCGACCGCCCTGACGGCGTTCATTCTCTACCTCGTGGGGACGGGCCCCGTGCAGGGCTTCGCCATCACCCTGATCATCGGCATCGCGGCGTCGATGGTGACCTCCATCTTCGTGGTCCGCACATTCTACCTCGTCTGGCTGCGCCGGCGGCCCGACATGCAAACCCTGAGCGTCTGATGATCCGATTCTTCGCCTACGCGAACTACGATTTCATCAAGTGGCGCCGCTGGGCCTACGGCCT
>DATICZ010000238.1:0-8894 GCA_035456525.1 Gemmatimonadales bacterium | reverse complement strand
CCTTCGAGGTGTGAACGGCATCGGCCAGGAAATCGGTCTGGGCCCGGCGGCCGAAGCCGCCGCCCATGAACGTCGTGTGCAGCGTGACGTGCTCCAGCGGCAACCCGGTGATCTGGGAGGCGAGCTGCCGCGACGAGGTCTGGAACTGCGTGGGGGCCCAGATCTCGCACGCGTCGGCGCGGACGTCCGCCGTGCAGTTCATCGGCTCCATGGTCGCGTGCGCGAGGTAGGGAACCTCGTACTCCGCGTCCACGCGGCGTGCCGCCGCACCGAGCGCCGCGTCGGGATCGCCGCGGCGGATCGCCGTGGCCCCCCCCGGCGCGAGCTCGCGCAGCCGCGCGGCGATCGTCGCGCTCGACAGCCCGCCCCCCGCGCCGGCATCCCAGTGCACGTCGAGCGCGTCGCGGCCCTTCTTGGCCGACCAGAAGTCCTCGGCCACGACCGCCACCCCGCTCGGGATCTCGACCACACGGCGCACTCCAGGAACACGCAGCGCCGGAGTCCCGTCGAAGCGGGTGACCCTGCCGCCGAACACGGGGCAATGCTCCACCTGGGCGACGAGCATGCCGGGGACCTGTACGTCGATGCCGAAGACGGCCCGTCCCGTCACCTTGGCGGGCGTGTCGAGCCGCTTGGTGGCCTTGCCGATGATGCGGAAGCTCTTCGGATCTTTGAGCGGCGGGTCCGCGGGCGGCGTCAGTGTGGCCGCGCGTACGGCGAGGCGGCCGTAGGTCGCACGGCGCCGGCTCTTGGCGTGGACGACGACACCGGGCTCGGTGGCGCACTCCTCCGCCGCCACGCTCCACTCGGCCGCCGCCGCGGCGATCAGCATCTGCCGCGCCGCAGCCCCGGCCTTGCGCAGCGTCGCATAGTCGCCGCGCACACTCGAGCTGCCGCCCGTTCCCTGGTTGCCGTAGCGGGGATCGGCGAGCGCGTGCTCGGAGCGCACCTTGGTCCAATCCACGTCCAGCTCCTCAGCCAGGATCATGGGCAGCGAGGTGAGCACGCCCTGCCCCATCTCCGATTCGTTCACGATCAGCGTGACCTGGTCGTCGGTGCCGATGCGAATCCAGGCGTTGAGTTCGCTGTCTCCGACCAGTCCCCGCGGCGTCCCCGAGAGCCGCCGCGGCAGACGGAACCCGAGCAACAGGCCGGCGCCGGTTGCCGAGACGGTCGTGAGGAAGTCGCGGCGGGTGGTCATGGCGCACCTGCGCTTTCTCCGGCCGCGCGGTGAATCGCGCGCCGGATGCGGTTGTACGTGCCACAGCGGCAGATGTTGCCCATCATCGCCTCGTCGATCTGCGCGTCCGTCGGCTTGGGATGCTGCGCCAGCAGCGCTACCGCGCTCATGATCTGCCCCGGTTGGCAGTACCCACATTGCGGCACGTCCTCGTCGATCCAGGCTTGCTGCACCGCGTGCAACCGCGCGGGCGAGAGTCCCTCGATCGTCGTGACGCGGTGGCCGGCGGCCGCCGAGATCGGGACCAGGCAGGAGAACGTGGCGGAGCCGTCGAGGTGCAGCGTGCAGGCGCGGCACTGTCCGATGCCGCAGCCGAACTTGGTGCCCGTGAGGCCGAGCTGGTCGCGGATCACCCACAGCAGGGGTGTGTCGGCGGGGACGTTCACCGTGCGGCGCCGGCCGTTCACGGTGAGGGTGTAGGAGGGCATGGTGGCTCCTTGGCGGGCTGCCTGTTCAAGGCTCGGTCGCAATTCGCCGTCCGTCAAGGGCTGTCAGTCGCTCACGCCGAAGGCGAATACCGTGCGCGAGCGGTACGCCGATCCCGGACGGAGGATGGTGGAGGGGAACTCCGGCTTATTGGGGGAATCGGGGAAATGCTGGGTCTCGAGGCACAGCGCCTGCCGGGCCCCGGTGTACAGCTGCAGGCCCGGCTCCGTGGTGTGCACGTCGAGCGTGCGCCCCGAAACCGGCTCCACGAGCCGAACCGCGTGGACCGGGCCTGACCCGCTCCGGTTCACGACGAAGTTTTGATCGTAGTCGATCCCCCGCGATCCGACGGCGATGGGCGAGCGGAAGTCGAAACGGCTGTCCGCCACCGGAACGATCGCACCGGTCGGAATCAACGTCTCGTCGACCGGGGTCATCGCGTCCGCATGGATCTGGAGCAGGTGGCCGAAGATGTCGCCGGTGCCGGCGAGATTGAAGTAGCTGTGCTGCGTGAGATTGACCGGCGTCGCCTTGTCGCTCGTCGCCCGGTAGTCGACTACCAGCTGGCCCTGGCCGGTGAGCGTATACGTGACTTGGGCGTCGAGCGTGCCCGGGTATCCTTCCTCGCCATCGGGGCTCGTGTAGCGCAGCACGATGCCGGCGCGATCGTCCTCCTGAACCGGGGTGGCCCGCCAAACGACCTTGTCGAACCCCTTGAGCCCGCCGTGGAGGTGGTGGGGCCCGTTGTTGGCGGCCAGCCGGTAGGTCACGCCGTCGAGTGTGAACCGGGCGTGGGCGATCCGGTTCGCGTAGCGCCCGACGATGGCGCCGAGGTACCTGGAATCTTGCAGGTACCCATCGAGCGAATCGTGGCCCAGGACAACGTTGGCCCCACGTCCCTTCCGGTCCGGAACCAGGAGCGACACGATCGTGCCGCCGTAGGTCATGACGCGCACCTCGAGTCCGTGGGAATTCGCGAGGGTGAAGATCTCCACCCGGTCCCCCGTGGGCGTGGTGCCGAACGGCGCCCGGATCACCCGGATGCGAACCCCCGGGCGGCCTTCCGCCGCGTCGCGGATGGGAGCGACATTAGGTCCATGGTACGCACCCCTTGCCTCCTCGCACTCAGCCTCGCCGCGGCGCTTTGCGCCGCCGCTCCGCTCCGGTCCCAGGTCAGCGTCGCCTCGCCCGGCGGTCGCAACCGGGTCACGGTCGAAATCCGGGGAGGCAGGCTGTACTATAGCCTTGCGCGCGACGGGCGCGCGTTGATCCTCCCCTCGCTGCTCGGCTTCACCTTCCGGGGCGCCCCGCCGCTGCGCGACAGCCTGCGCATCACCGACACGACGCGGGCTTCGCACGACGAATGGTGGACGCAGCCCTGGGGCGAGGTGGCGCGGGTGCGCGACCATCACAACGAGCTGGCGGTCACGGTGCGGGAGACCGCGGCGCCGAGCCGGCGATTCACTCTGCGGGTGCGCGTCTTCGACGATGGGCTGGGGTTCCGCTACGAGATCCCCGAGCAGCCCGGCCTGGGGGCCTTCGAGATCTCGGACGAGCTGACCGAGTTCGCCATGGCGGACAACCCGCGCGCCTGGTGGATCGCGTCCAACTGGCCGCGCAAGGACCGCTCCGAAGAGCTGTTCTCCTCGGGACCCGTGAGCACCCTCGACAGCGTGCAGACGCCGCTCACGCTGGAGCTGCGCGACGGCCATACGGTGATGGTCATCCACGAGGCGAACCTCGTGGACTACGCGCGCATGTTCCTCGCGGGGCCGCGCATGGAGGGCCGTACCCTCCGCGCGGCGCTGGCGCCGTGGGCCGACGGCGTCAAGGTGCGCGGCCGTACGCCGCTCGTGACGCCGTGGCGCACGATCCAGGTGGCCGATCGCGTCACGGAGCTCGCGCCCTCGCTGCTCGGCCTCAACCTCAATCCGCCCAACGTCCTCGCGAGCACGGACTGGATTCATCCGATGAAGTACGTGGGCATCTGGTGGGGAATGCACATCGGCGCGATGACCTGGAGCTCGGGGCCGAAGCACGGGGCGACCACGGCCAATGCAAAGCGGTACATTGATTTCGCGGCGGCGAACGGGTTTGGGGGGGTGCTGGTCGAGGGCTGGAACACCGGCTGGGACGGCGACTGGATCGCGAACCGCGACGCGTTTTCGTTCACCAAGTCCTATCCCGACTACGACCTCGCGGAGGTGGCCCGCTACGCCAAGTCGAAGGGCGTGCGCCTCATCGTGCACAACGAAACGTCGGGAGGAATCGACAACTACGAGCGCCAGCTGGACAGCGCGTACGTGCTGTACCGCTCGCTGGGCCTCGACGCCATCAAGAGCGGGTACGTCACAGACCTGACGAGCGAGGGCCACTCGCATTACTCCCAGTACATGGTGCGGCACTACCGCCGCGTGATCGAGGAGGCCGCGAAGTACGGCATCATGCTCGACGTCCACGAGCCGATGCACGACACCGGGGAGCGGCGCACCTACCCGAACATGATGACCCGTGAGGGGGCGCGGGGGCAGGAGTACAACGCCTGGAGCGGCGACGGCGGCAATCCGCCGGAGCACGAGACCATTCTCTTCTTCACGCGCTTGCTCGACGGGCCGATGGATTTCACGCCGGGGATCTTCGACCTGCTCGAGCGCTCGAGCGGGCACGCGCACGGGCCGGAGGAGCCGCGGGTGCGGACGACGCTGGCGAAGCAGCTGGCGCTCTACGTCGTGCTCTACTCGCCGCTGCAGATGGCGGCCGACCTTCCGGAGAACTATGCGAACCAGCCCGCGTTCCAGTTCATCCGCGACGTTGCGGTGGACTGGGACACGACCCGGGTGATCGACGGCCGGATCGGCGACTACGTGGTGGTCGCCCGCCGGGAGCGGGGGGGCAAGACCTGGTACCTCGGCGCCATCACGGACGAGCAGGGCCGCACGTTCGACATTCCGCTCTCGTTCCTCGAGCGTGGCCGCGGGTATGTGGCCGAGGTCTACGCGGATGGACCGGGGGCGAACTGGCTGACGAATCCATTCCCGGTGGCGATCTCGCGGCGGCCCGTGACCGCGCTGTCGCGGCTCCGCGTCGTGCTGGCGCCGGGGGGCGGGCAGGCGGTGCGGATCCGGCCGGCGCCCTGATTTCAGGCTGTCAGTGGAGGCGAGGCGGCGCACGCCGGAGCGTGAGCCGAAACCCACGTAACCCCGCCGCCGTAGGGCCGAGTCTCCGCCGTCCCGGGGGGTGAATGCTCGAGCTGCCGGCCCTTGCCGTCCTGCTGCTGAGTCCGCAGAGCCAAAACGCGACCCGCGCGATCGACAGCACGAGCGTCGCGCCGCCCCCGCGCATGGCCGCCCGAGCGACCCGGGCCGCGCAGCCCCCGGTGATCGACGGCCGCGCCAACGACGCGACTTGGCAGGTTCCCCCGACCATCACGGATTTCCAGGAGTGGTCCCCGACGGAAGGGAAGCCGCCGCGCTTCCCCACCGAAGCCACGATCGCCTATGATCGCTCGAATCTCTACATCCTCATCCGCTGCTTCGACCCGCACCCGGACAGCATCATCCGGCTGATCGGGCGCCGCGACGAGTTTCCTCAGTCCGACCGGGTCATCCTGCTCATCGACTCCTACCACGATCGCCGTACGGGTTTCGAATTCGGCGTCACCGCGGCCGGCGGACGCTACGACGCCGCGATCTATGACGACAACAACGAGGACTCCGCCTGGGACGGGGTATGGGACGTGGCCACGAGCATCGACTCGGCCGGCTGGACGGCGGAGTTCCGCATCCCCCTGTCGCAGCTGCGGTACGGGTCGGAAAGACAGCACACCTTCGGACTCGCCATCGACCGCGACGTGTACCGCTACAACGAGCGGCTCGCCTGGCCGCTGTTCCGCCAGTCAGCGGCGGGGATGGTCTCGCAGTTCGCCGAGCTGACGGGCCTGGACGATCTGGAAGCCCCGCGGCGGCTCGAGGCGGCGCCGTACGTCGTCACCAAGAACGTGTCGCGCGTCGAGGCGGCGGGCTTCGGCCGCGAGCAGGAGGTCTCGCTCGGCGCCGATCTGAAGTATCGCGTGGCCTCGAACCTGACTCTCGACGCCACGGTCAATCCCGACTTCGGCCAGGTCGAAGCCGATCCCGGCGTGCTCAACCTCACGGCCTATGAGACGTTTTTTCCGGAGAAGCGCCCGTTCTTCGTCTCAGGGCGCGGTCTGTTCGACGTCTCCATCAACTGCAACAACGTCAACTGCAACAGCGAGCGGCTGTTCTACACGCGTCGTATCGGTCGATCCTCCGCCACGATCCTCGGCGCCGCGAAACTCACCGGCCGCCTCGCGAACGGGCTCCGGATCGGGGTGCTCGATGCGGTCACCCGAAGGACGACGGCAGCGGGAGGCGAGACGCTGGAGCCGGCGGCCAACTACGGCGTCGTCCGCCTCGACCAGGATTTCGACGCGGGGGAGGGGACCGTCGGGGTCATCGCCACTGCGGTCAATCACGGCCTCGACGTCTGGAGCCGGCCATCCGTGCCGGCCAGCTCGTACGCCGGTGCGGTGGGCTTCCGCCAGCGGCTCTTCAAACAGACCTACCAGATCTCGGCACTGCTGTCCGGGAGCCGGGTGTCGGGGAGTGCTCCGGTCATCGCGGGCATCCAGCAGAGTTCGGTGCACTACTACCAGCGGCCCGATGCCGGCCTGCCCTACGACACGACGCGGACGGTCCTCGCGGGCGACGCCGAGGAGCTGAAGTTCGCCAAGGTGGCGGGCCGGCACACCCAGTTCGAGACCTCCTGGCAGCGCCGCTCGCCCGGCTTCGAGATCAACGACCTGGGATACCTGCAGCGGGCCGGCGCGCACAACTGGTCCACCTGGGCCGGGTACTTCGACCGCAACGTGCGCCGGCTGTATCAGAGCTTCCAGTGGAACTGGAACTGGTGGCAGATCTGGACCACGGAAGGGCTGCCGCTCGAGCGGGCGGCCAACACCAACCTGCATGTCAACCTGCGGAACAACTGGGGCATCCATTTCGGCGGGACGTGGGGGCAACTCGGCGCCACCTACGACGACCGCGCCGCGCGCAGCGGACCCGCGATGCGGCAGGACCCCTATCTCGCGCCGTGGCTCTTCATCAACGGCGACGACCGCCAGCAGATGGTGCCGTCCCTCTCGGTCAACGTCTTCCGGGGCGGCGACGGGCATGGCCGCTCGCTCTCGGTGAGCCCCGGGGTGAGCGTCAAGCTGTCCACCCGCCTCCTGGCGACGGCCTCCCTCGACTGGTCGAAGAACGACAACGGGTACCAGTGGTACGGCAACGTGACCGACACCCTCGGGGAGACCCATTTCGGCTTCGCGCGGCTGCGCCAGACGACGGAGGCCGTCACGACGCGGGTCAACTACACGATCTCGCCCGTCATGACGCTCCAGGTGTACGCGCAGCCGTTCGTCTCGAAGGGGACCTTCAGCGACCTGCGCGAGCTGTCGGCCACGCCGCGCGCGGCGCGCTACGACGACCGGTTCCAGCCGTACTTCGACGCGGGCGTAGCGGCCGCTCCGGGTGGGTTCCGGTACATGCAGTTCCGCTCGAGCGTGGTGTTCCGCTGGGAGTACAAGCCGAATTCGATTCTGTTCGTCGTGTGGACGCAGGGCCGCCAGGGTCTTGCGGACCAGGAAGGCACCGCCGGTTTCACGGGCGACTTGAACGAGTTGTTCGACCTATGGCCGGACAACACGTTCCTGCTGAAGCTCTCGTACTGGATCAACCGCTAGGAGTCTCCGCCGCCACTGGGCCGTCGCGTCCGTCGCCGCGGCGAAGACTCACGGCGTGCGGGTGACCGTGAACTCGTAGCTGCCCGAGCCGATGGTCACCGTGACGTCACCGCCCTGCCGGCGAACGGCGTGCACGCCCGCTGCGTCGCTCACCGGACGCCCCCCTTCCCGGATGCGGCCGACATCCGTCTCCCACAGGGTGACCTCGGCGGACGTGTTCGGCGGGACGGTCACCTCGAGCACGAACTGCCGCCCGTCCCGCCGCCACGCGGAGGCGAGTGTGCCGTAGGGGGTCTCGAGCGACGCTCGCGCGTGCGTGAGGCCCGCACCCGGGTGCGGCGCGATGCGCGCCTTTCGGTATCCGGGCGCCGCCGGATCGGCGTCGATCCCGCCGATGGTGCGGTACATCCAGTCGCCCACCGCGCCGAACGCGTAATGATTGAAGGAGTTCATCCCCGGATCCTCGAACGTGCTGTCCGGCCGGATGCCGTCCCACCGCTCCCACATCGTCGTCGCTCCGCGGGTGATCGGATAGAGCCACGAGGGATAGGACCGCTGGGTGAGCAACTCGTACGCGAGGTCGAGGTGGCCGGTGGCGCTCAGCACGGGGAGGAGGTGCGGGGTGCCCAGGAACCCGGTGGTGAGGTGCACGTCCCGTGCGCGAATGTCCGCGGCGAGGCGTGCGGCGGCCGCAGGCACCAGGGAATCGGGCAGCAGGTCGAATGCGAGCGCCAGTGCGTAGGCCGTCTGCGTGTTCTCGCCCACCCGGCCGCTGCCGGTGACGAACTCTCGATCGAAGGCCGTGCGCACGTCGCGAAACAGCGCCCTATAGCGGGCCGCTTCGTCGTCGCGTCCCAGGGCTGCCGCCGCCCGGCCCAGGAGATCGGCCGAGTGGGCGAGGAAGGCGGTGGCGATCAGGTCGGTCCCGGTGGTGGCCCCGGGATACGACGGATCGTCGCTGTGAAACGCGAGCCAATCGCCGAACTGCCAGCCGGGCCGCCAGATCAACCCGGCCCCGGCCCGGCGGCGCTCGTATTCGACCCAGGCGCGCATGCTCGGGTACTGTCGCTCGAGCAGGCGCCGGTCGCCGTACGCGAGATACACGGTCCACGGCACGATCACGGTGGCGTCGCCCCAACCCGCGGTGCCCGCGAACTGCATCGAGTCGCCGCCCAGCGGGTTGGGAATCACCCACGGGAGGCTGCCGCTCGCATCCTGGTCTGCCGCCAGATCCGCGAGCCATTTCGAGAAGAATCCGGCGACATCCATGTTGAACGCGGCCGTCCGCGCGAACACCTGCGCGTCACCCGTCCAGCCCAGCCGCTCGTCGCGCTGCGGGCAGTCGGTCGGCACATCGAGGAAGTTGCTCCGCTGCCCCCAGACGATGTTCTGCTGCAGCCGGTCGAGGAGCGAATCGGAAGTCTCGAAGGTGCCCGTCGTCGGGAGGTCGGACGACACGGCGATCCC
>DATICZ010000237.1:0-2313 GCA_035456525.1 Gemmatimonadales bacterium | reverse complement strand
CGGCCGCCAGCTCGCGGATCGCGCCCTTCGCCGAGCGGATGCCGCGCGGGTCGAGCCCCGAGAGCGGCTCGTCGAGCAAGACCAGGCGCGGGCGCGGCAGCCAGGCGCAGCAGAAAGCGAGCTTCTGGCGCATGCCGCGCGACAGTTCGGCGGGCAGCACCCGCGCCTTGTCCGACAGCTCGAGCTCGGCGAGCAGGGCGGGGAGGCGGCGGTCCACGTCGGGGACGCCGTACAACCGGGCGGTGAAGCGCAGGTGCTCTTCGACCGTGAGGTAGTCGAACAGGTGGGGCTCGTCGGGCATGAAGGCGAGCTGGCGCTTGGCGGCGACCGGGTCCTGCTCCAGGTCGTGGTTCCCGATCCGGATGGTGCCCCGGGTGGGCCGGACGATGCCGACCAGACTGCGCAGCGTAGTGGTCTTGCCGGCGCCGTTGGGGCCGACCAGTCCCAGGACCTCCCTCGGGGAGACGGAGAACGAGAGGTCGTCCACGGCCACGAGCTCGCCGTAGAGCTTGGTGAGGTTTTCGACCTGGATCATGGGGGGACAAGATACGGGGGAGTGGGGAGCGGGGAGCGGGGAGCGGTCGGGGACGGTGCGCGACGCCTCTTGCGGCGGGCTGTATCAAATTAGTATGTTAACTGTGAATATGCTAACTAAACACCAGGCAGTGGGGAGTGGGGAGTGGTCCTCTCCCGGCCTAGCCGTCCCTCAGGTGCTCGCCGAGTCGTACCGCTCCCCGCTCCCCACCCCCCGCACTTGAGCGACCGCTCCGAGCTTGCCTTGCAGCTGGCCGACGCCCTGGCCGCGGCGTACGCCGAGCTGCAGCGCGCCGGGGACCGGGCATTCCGGAGCTACGGGCTGGGGCACCGGGCGCACGTGGCCCTGGCGGCGGTGGACCAGGCCGGACCCGACGGGGCGCGCCCGCGCGACATCGCGGCGCAGCTCGGCGTCTCCCGCCCCGCGGCCACTACCTTCATCCAGCGGCTCGAGTCCAAGGGGCTGGTGGAGACCACGCCCGATCCCGACGACGACCGCGGAGTGCGGGTGACGCTCACGCGGCGCGGGCTGGATGTGCTGCTGCGGGTAGGGCAGCTGGAGCGCCGCCTCGCCGCCCGGACGATCGAGGGGATCCCGGCGAGCACGATCCAGCGCGCCGTGCATCTCCTCGAGGACTACCGGCGCCGTCTCCAGGGCAGGCATCTGGAGGTCCTCCGATAGAAGGGGACGAGGGAGGAGGGACGGGGGACGAGTGGGGCTCGCCTGCGTATCTTTAGTAAGTGGATAAGTAGGAGAATCGACTTGAGGCCGAGAGTTGTACGCACGCTTTCCACAGGCACTTAAGTGTGGAGGAAGAGCGGCCCAATCCCCGCTCGACCAATGAGCACGCGGGCTCCACGAGTGCGTGAGTTATCCACATCGCGCCCTCCTTGAAACTGTGTGGATAACTTCGACACTCGATAGGGGAGGCCGGGTTTGATCCGCCGTACCAAGATCGTCGCCACGCTGGGACCGGCGACGGCACAGCCCTCCAGGCTCACGGAGCTGCTCGATGCCGGCGCCAACGTCATCCGCATCAACGCCTCACACGGCACCCCCGAGCTGCGGGCCAGCTGGCTCGCCATGGTACGCGAGGTGGCGGCGGACCGGGAGCAGCCGGTGGCGATCCTGGTGGACCTGCAGGGGCCTCGCATTCGTGTGGGCGACCTGCCGGCGCCGCGGATGCTCGAGCCCGGCCAGGAAGTGGTGCTGTCTCCCGAGGAGGTGGCCAAGGGAGGCGAGCTGCCGACGACCTACGACGACCTGGCGCGCGACGCCCGTGTGGGGGCGAAGATCCTGCTCAACGACGGACTGCTCGCGCTCGAGGTGACGCGCATCGCGCCGCCGCGCGTCGTGACGCGCGTGATCGACGGGGGCGAGCTGACCTCGCATAAAGGGTTGAACCTGCCGGGGCTGACGGTGAGCGCGCCGCCCCTGACCGACAAGGACAAGGAAGACGTAGTGGCGGCGGTGGCGGGCGGGGCCGACTACCTCGCGCTCTCGTTCGTGCGCCGCGCCGAGGACCTGCAGGCGCTGCGGGCGCTGGTGCCGCCCGCGACGAAGCTCGTGGCCAAGATCGAGAAGGCCGCGGCCCTCGACGATCTCCCGCGCATCCTCGTCGCCGCCGACGCGGTGATGGTGGCGCGCGGCGATCTCGGCGTGGAGCTGCCGTTCGAGACCGTACCGCTGGTGCAGAAGAGGCTGATCCGCGAAGCGAACCGCGCCGGCCGGCCCGTGATCACCGCGACGCAGATGCTCGAATCCATGATCCACGCGCC
>DATICZ010000236.1:0-26558 GCA_035456525.1 Gemmatimonadales bacterium | reverse complement strand
GACGACCTGCTCGAACTCGTTGCGCGGATCGGCCCGTCCCCCGTCGAGCAAATGGTCGCCGGGGTAGCGCTCCAGCAGGAAGCGCAGCACGCCCTTGCGGTTCTCCACGGCCGCATGCGATTCGGTGGTGACGACCATGCCGTCGGCCACTGTAGTGGCGCAGGCGGGGACGAGCTTGGGCTGGCCTTCCACCGAGACGAGGCAGATACGGCAGTTGCCGACGATCGGCAGCGTCGGATACCAGCACAGCGTGGGGATGTCGATCCCGGCCGCCCGGGCGGCGTCGAGGATGGTCTGCTCGGGGGCGGCGGACAGCCGGCGTCCGTTGATCGTGATCGCCGTCATGATTCCTTAGACTACGGAGTCTCTCGGGGTGGGGCAAGCGAGCTGGCCGCGCGGTGGCGGCGCGCGTCGTCCGGCCGGCCCCAGGCGTCGTACAACACAGCCATGCTTTGGTTTACTTCGCGCACCTGAGGATGTTCGGGCGGCAGCTGCCGCCGCAGGATGTCGAGCGCCCGGCGCAGTAGCGCCTCCGCGCCCGGGTAGTCGGCGAGCTTGATGCGCAGCTCTGCATGGCGGCGCAGCGTGTAGGCCAGCTGCGGGTGGTCCGGGGGCGACGTCCGCAGCCGCATCGCTGTGGAGGTTCGGAACAGCTGCTCCGCCTCGTCGAACTCGTCCAGCTCCGTCAACACCACTGCGATGTCCGTGATGGTGCCCGCGACCACGGGGTGTTCGGGACCCAACGAGCGCCGCCAGAGCGCCAGCGCACGGCGGCGGAGCGTGAGGGCTTCCCGATAGCGGCCCTGGCGCTCCATCACGGCGGCGATGTGTCCCACAGCTTCCGCCACGCTCGGATGCTCCGGCCCGAGCGCCTCCTGCCGGATGGCGAGCACCTCGCGCTCCAGGCGCTCCGCCTCGGCAAACGCGCCCCGCATGACCATCACGTCCGACAATCCGTCGAGCGCGTGACTCAGCACCGGGCTGCGGTCACCGAACGTCCGGCGCTGGATGGCGAGCGCCTCGCGATAGAGGGATTCGGCCTCCGTGACGCGCCCGGAATCGGCGGCGATGAGATCGGCCAGTGAAAGGAGCGTCCCGGCAAGGGTGGGATCCTGCTGCAGCGGTATGCGTCGGCGCGCCGTCACCACCTCCCGGAGCAGGTTCTCGGCCTCCACCAGCTTGCCGCGGCGCGCCAGGGTCTGGGAGAGCCGTCCCACCGCGTAGGCCACGTCGGGGTCGCCGGCCGGCTTAGCTCGACGCGTGATCGCGAGGGCGCTGCGGTAGTACGCTTCGCCCTCCGCGAGCCTGGCCACATAGGGCATGAGGAAGCCGAGATTGGACAGCGTGCGCGCTACGGCGAGGTCGCTGTCACCGAGGGCGCGGCGCTCGATGGCCAACGCCGAGAGATGCAGGGACTCCGCGGCCGTGTAGTCGGCCAGGCGGCGGGACAGCGTGCCGAGGTGGTTGAGGCTCTGGGCCACATCGACGTGCTGTTCACCGAGCGTCGTGCGGCGCAGCTGCAGTGCCCGCTCCAACAGCCGGCGGGCTTCGTCGTACTCGCCGAGGTTGGCGTAGACCTCGCCCAGGGCGTCCAGCATCCGCGCCTGCACCGCCGGCTGGCCCGCGAGGCCGTCGGCCTGCGTCACCCCACGGCGCAACAGCTCGCGGGCAGCCGCGAGATTCCCGGTGGTGACCGTTGGGTCGTTGCTGCGAAACAACCCCAGCAGGAAATCGGTGACGTCCTCCGATTGGGACAGCGCCTGCCGCGTCTCGACCAGGGCCCGGGCGGCCCGGTCGCGTTCGCGGCGTGCGCGCGCGGCCTGCCACGCGACTGCCGTGGTGCCGCCGATGAGGGACAGCGCCGCCAGGGCCGCGGCGGCCACCGCCGTCCGGTGCCGGCGGACGAACTTGCCGGCGCGGTAGCTGAATCGGTCGGGCCGGGCGTGGACCGGGTGGCCATGCAGGTAGCGGCGCAGGTCCTCGGCCAGCTGCTCCACCGAGGCATACCGGCGCGCCGGTTCTTTCGCGATGGCCTTGAGCACGATCGTGTCGAGGTCGCCGGCGATCTGCCGGCGCAGGCGCTCGGCGCTGCCGCGGCGGGCCTGGGCGGTCTCCGGCGTGGCCCGGCCGGCGACCCCGCTGGGTGGGTCGGGGATGCGCTCGCAGACTATGCGCTCGACCTCGGCCGGAGAGTGCACGTCGACCTCGTACGGCCGCGCGCCCGCCAGCAGCTCGTAGAGCACGACGCCCAGCGCGTAGACGTCGGTGAGGGTCGTGACCGGCTCGCCGCGGACCTGCTCCGGACTCGCATAGGCGGGCGTGAACCAGGCCGCGGTGTGCGGGCCGATCGATGGGTCCACCTCCTGGGCCGCATCGAGCAACTTGGCGATGCCGAAATCCAGCAGCTTGGCCCGGCCCTCGGGAGAGACCAGGATGTTGCTCGGCTTGAGATCCCGGTGCACGACGAGCTGCTGATGTGCGTAATGGACCGCCTCGCACACTTCCAGGAAGAGCTCCAGCCGCTGCGCCACGGTGAGCCGCTGCCGGTCGGCGTAGTCGAGCAGATTGGGCCCGTCCACGAATTCCATGGCGCAGAACGGCTGCCCCGCGGACGTCGCGCCGCCGTCGACCAGCCGTGCGATGTTCGGATGCTCGAGCCCGGCGAGAATCCGGCGCTCGCCGCGCAGGCGATCGGCCAATCGGGCGTCCGCCCCGCTCGTACGGCTGATCTTCAACGCGACCAGCTGGGTGTAGTCCGGGCCCTCTCGCTCCGCCAGATAGACGGTGGCCATGCCCCCTTCGCCGAGCGGGGCGAGGATGCGGTAGGGGCCGATCCGATACGACAGGAGATTCGCCGAAGACTCCGGGAGCCGCGCGATGGGTCCGGGGCCGTCGTGCGCGTCGAGGAGCGACACGACTTCGTCGTGGAGCCCGGGATCCGTGGTGCGCACCTGCTGGAGGTAGGCGGCGCGGGCGTCGGGCGCCCGTTCGAGCGCGGCCTGGAACAGCTCCTGGACGCGCGCCCAGTGGCCGGATTCGGGCGACGCGCTCACCGCCGCAGCTCCCGGTTGAGCCAGGCGCGCGCGGCGGTCCACTCCCGCTTCACGGTCGCCGGGGAAATCTCCAGAGCCTCCGCGGTTTCCTCCACGCTCATACCGGCGAAGAAGCGGCACTCCACGATCCGGCCCTGACGGGGATCGAGGGCGCTGAGACGCTGTAGCGCCTCGTCCAGCGCGACGAGCTCGGCCGGTCGCGCCTGCGCCGCGAGGACGGCGTTCTCGAGCGGGACGGCGACCGCCGTGCCGCCCCGTTTATCCGCCTTCTGCTTCCGCGCGTAGCTGATGAGGATGCGGCGCATCTCCTGGGCGCAGGCCGCGAAGAAATGCGCGCGGCCGCGCCAGGTGATCCGGTCGAGCTGTACCAGCTTGAGATACGCCTCGTGCACCAGCGCGGTGGGCGTCAGCGTGTGGTCAGGGCGCTCGTGTCGTAGCTCGCGGCGCGCGAGCCCGCGCAGGTGGTCGTAGACCATCGGAAGCAGGCGTTCGAAAGCGCCCGGGTCCCCCCCGGAAAGCTCGATGAGCGCCTGCGTAACGTCGGGGCCTGGAGCCATACGGCTGACGCGCCCTAATAAAGCCGCCCGGACCGCGCGACGCCACCCGCCCCGAGTGCTGTCCCGCAGGCCGGATGAGCCGCATCGGCCGCGCCCTGCGCCTATCGAAGGAGAAAGGGGGGTGTCATGAGGACGCATACGAGTACGAGCCGGTCTTCCCGGCCGGGCACCAGGGGGTTCGAAGCCGAGCTGCGCGATGGCCGCCGCGTCCGGATTCGTCTCATCTCGCCGGCGGACAAGAGCGGCCTGATTGCCGGGCTGACGCGGTTGAGTCCGCGGTCGCGCTACCTGCGGTTTCACCGGGTGGTCGAGCGGCTGTCGGACGACGAGCTCCGGTACCTGACCGAGCTCGACATGCGGAACCACTTCGCCTGGGTGGCGGTCTCGCTCGACGAGCCGGGCCAGCCGGGGATCGGCGTGATCCGCTACGTGCGCGACGCCGCCGACCGTCGCGCGGCTGAAGTTGCGATCACGATCGTCGACGACTACCAGGGCGTCGGCCTGGGCAGGCTGCTGCTCGAGACGCTCCTCGTGAGTGCGATGATGAACGGGATCGAGCGGCTCCGCGCCATCGTGCTCCGCGAAGACGAAGCCGCCCTGCGGCTGTTCCGGAGTGCGGGCGGGCGTTCGAGCGCCGGCGAGGACGGCACGCTGGTCGTCGACATCCCGGTTTCCTCGCCCGAGCGGACGCTGTTTGCCTCCGCTCCCCAACGGGCCCTCGAGCCCGGTGCCGGACCGCGTGCGTCATCCCCCTGATGTGAAAACCGGTCGGATGCCGGAAGAACGCTCGGTCGGCTATGGCGTCATCGGTCAGTCGTTCGCGAGCGGTGATTCCCTCGCCTTGTGGCGCTGTTCTGCCTCATCGGCCGGACCTCCCTATACCGCGGTGTGGCACCGAGATGCCGCCGGAGTGTGGACGCTCTTCGCCGACGTCGGGCCGGAGCGCGGCGTTCCCCCGCTGTTCGCGCACCGCCTCGGCCCTGTCGTGATGGACTCGATCGCGGTCAGCTGGACCGGCCCCAGTCATCTGGTCGTTACGGTGCGGGAGGCGGGACTCGTGTGGAGCGTGGCGCTCGCGACCACAGTGGCGACGCGGGTCCTGAGTGCCCTGACTGGTCGCCTGCCAGGCCAGGGGTGGAGCGAGCGCCGAGCGCTGCGCTGGGTCGGTCCGCTCGCGGGGTGGACGCTCGGCCTGGGCAGGGTGCGGCTGCACGGCCGGACATTGGGCGGGCTGAGCGTGCGGTTGAGTCCGCGCACGATTCGGCGCGCCCGCACGACGCGAGCCGCGGTGCGCGGTCGAGATCTCGGCCTGGTTCGGGATGGGGGCCGCCCGGAGCGACTGGGAGACTTCCGAATCCCGGCACGGGGGATCTTCGCGGTCGGAGAGTTGTGCGTCGAGGCCACCAGCGCGATCATTTAGCCCGTCACCTCTTCCCGGTGGAGGGGCCGACGGTGATTCGCGTGTCAGGAATCCTCGTGGCGGCGTTGGTGACGGCCGCGTCGGTTCCAGCGATCGGGCAGGACGCCGCGACGCTGGACACCGTGCTCTCGGTCCGTGGCATCGTGCAGCTCCGCACGGATCGGCCCGACTCCGCGAGCGTCTGGATCGTGTTTCTGCCCTCGCCGATGCAGGTGGGCCCGCTACGGACCAATGCGATCGAGCTGGCCGGCGGCCGGCGCGACGGCGAGCGCTACCTCGACCGCTTCGTCGAGGCACGGGGACGGGTCACCCTCGGGCGCGACGATCGCGGCGTGCTGCGCGCCGTAATGGCGGCGCCGCGGCTGCGGGAAGTACGGCCGGAGGGCACCGTCGAGCGCGCGGTGGACCTCAGCATGTCGCAGCACGCCAGCGTTGTCCTGTCGGTCGTGCCGCGACGCGTGGTATGGCGCGATACCGCCGGCGCAGCCACGGGCACGACCCCCACGGTGCTGTTCTCGATCGTGAACCACTCGCAGACGCCGCTACAATTCTCGTTTCCGACCAACGAGGTCGTCTGCGTGTCGGTGAAGCCGGCGTACGGGGGGAGCGGAAAGGAAACGGCCTGGCGCGTGCTCGGCGCGCAGACGCTCATCGTCCTGCGGATGGGTACGATCTTCCGGCAGATCGTTGCCCTTCCCGACTCCACGGCGGCCTGGCCGGGTCGGTACTCCATTCGCGCCGCGCTGTGTGGGGCGGACGAATTTCATGCCGAGGGCGAGCTGGAAGTCGCCACCCCGTAGGCGGGACCCTCGCGAGCGGCCGGGCTGGAAACACGACGGGGCCGGTCCACTGACCGGCCCCGCGCGACATCGTCCTGAGAATCGCGACCCGCCTAGGCCCCCGCGGGGTGCGGATCCACCGGCAGCCGCCGGTGAACGTGGTCGCCTGAATCCGTATCGTCAGCGCACCAGCAGTAGGCCCAGATCCGGGTCGGGCGAAGCCGCCGCTGGCCGGCGCGCAGGATGATGCCGAGTGGTTCGTCGTCGAGAATCAGTGGTAAGCTCGTCATGTGGCCCCGATGCAGGTGGTGCTTCTGTACCGAGGTAAGGCAATCGCGGGGCCATGCGGCGCGAGCAGTTAAGGCATTTATCTGGAATGACTTACGGATTTGGGCCGAACCGGGGATTCGCTACTCTGACACGTTTGCCGGCGTGTCCGATTGACCCGTTGGCTTCGCGGCGGCGAACCCTCCGCGCCGTCCGCGGCGTCGGCGCTCGATCTCCCAGGCCGCGTAGAGTGGGAGCAGCTCGTCCGTGGCCAGGCCGTGCGCGCGCGGGGGCAGGACGATGTGCACTCCTCCCGGAGACGTCCGCCCCTGCAGATCCTCGATGAGCCGCAGGCGCGGCTCGGGTTCGAGGTCCGCCAGCGTGCTCGGGTGCAGCACGGCGACGCTCACCGGCACGTCGGGCATCCAGCTGCCGAACCGGACGACGAGCGCGTGGAAGCGGCCGGCCAGCTGCTCGGTGACCGCGCGCGCTTCGGCCCCCTCCACCGCCGAGAGGTCCTGATCGAGGAGGAGCACCTCGACGTCGTGCGCTGCCATGAACAGGGCGGCCGACAGGGCGGCGGCGCCGATGACGACGGCCGCGTCGCCCGGCTCGAGCCGGCGCGCCCAGGGGACCAGGGGACTCGTGATTTCGATCTCCCAGTGCGTCGGCTCGCGTTGTGCGGCACGCAGGGCGCGATGCGTGCGGGACCAGCGCTGGAAGCTCGGGAGCCGCAGCCGCCGGGCGATGATGCGGTCGACGTGCTCGAGCAGCAGCACCTCCGTGAGCAGGTACTGATCGGCCGCGGCGACGTCGAGCTCGCGCACCGCCTCGTCGCCGATCTCGAGGAGCTCGGCGCGGGACAGGGCGTTCTTGTACTCCTCGATGCGCTGGAACAGGAACTCCTCGTACTCCTGGCGGAGCGACCGGGCCGGACGCGGAACCCGGCGGGCGCGCGGCCCCCGCTCGAGTGCGCTCAGCATGGCTCGACGTGCACCGTGACGGCGCCGAGCCGCAGGTCGCGCTTCAACCGGTGTTCCACTTCGTCGGCGATCGCGTGCGCGGCGGCGACGTTGGTCGTCGGATCTACCGCGATGGTCAGCTCCGCGTACCGCGCCTGCCCGCCGCCGCGGGACCGAATGTCGTAGGCGCCGCGCACGCCGTCCACGCCTTCCGCCACGGATTGGATCTCGCCGCGGGGAAGGGCGCGCTCATCGACCAGGATCGGCACCGTGCGCTGGATGATCCGGTACGCCACACGCACGATGAGGGCGGCGATCATGAGAGCGAGCGCGGGGTCGGCCCACCACCAGCCACGGCGCGCCAGCAGCAGTCCCACGATGACGCCGGCGGTGATGTAGACGTCGCTACGGGTGTGCGCAGCGTCGGACACCAGCAGCTCGCTCTGCAGCTCCTCTCCCCGGCGATGCTCGTACCACGCCACCAGGGCATTGATGCCGAGACCGCCGACCAGAATCAGCAGCTGGGCACCGGTCACCCGTGGCACCGTGTGGGGGCCCAGCAGGCGCGTCACGGCGTCCCGCGCCAGCTCGAAACAGGTGATCGACAGGAAGCCGACGATCGCCAGCGCTCCCAGCGTCTCGAACTTCTCGTGTCCGTAGGGATGATCCTCGTCGGGCGCCTGTGCCGCCACGCGCACCACGACCAGGGCGAGGATGTTGTTGAGGGCGTCGACGGAGGAGTGCAGGGCGTCGCCCAGGACGGCGAGCGAGCGCGCCGACAGTCCGACCGCAACCTTGGCGGCGACGACGGCCAGGTTGGCGAAGAACAGGCCGATGAGCACACGCCGAACCAGGGCTGTCCGGTCGTGCGCCGCCCCCTCACGCCGGGCGTGCCGGGCGGGGCGGGGCCGCGGGGGCCGGGCGGCTGGCATGGATGCAAGCTTGTAAGGCGGGCGCGGAGAGTCAACGGGGAGGGAGCACGGAGCAGGGAGCACAGAGCAGGGCGCAGGATGTGCCACGAGACAGCCTGCTCTGTGCTCCGTGCGCTCTTTTCAATCGACCGCCCTCAGCAAGGCCCCCTTCAGGTAGCCCGTCTCCGGAACGTTCAGAATCTCCGGATGGTCCGCTGCCGCGCCGGTCAGGCGCACCAGCTCGAGGCGGCGGCCGCTGTCCCCCGCGGCGGCCCCCAGCATCCCCAGGAAATCGGCCCGGTGGACGTGGTAGGAGCAGGAGCACGTGAAGAGCACGCCGCCAGGCGTGAGCAGGCGCATGGCCCGGAGGTTGATCTCCTTGTAGCCGGCGAGGGCGCGGGGCAGGGAGGCGCGGGTCTTGGCGAACGCGGGCGGATCGAGCACGATGGTGTCGAACCGCTCGGCGGCGCGCTCCAGTGCCCGCAGCAGGTCGAACGCGTTGGCCTCGCGCCAGGAAATGTTGGTGAGGCCGTTGAGCGACGCGTTCTGTGCGCCGCGGGCCAGGGCCTCGGTGCTCTGGTCCACGGCCAGCACCGTCGCGGCCTGCCGCGCGAGGTGCAGGGCGAAGGAGCCATGGTAGGTGAAGACGTCGAGCGCCCGTCCCCCCGTTCGCGTCACCTCCCCCACGAGAACACGATTGTCCCGCTGGTCGAGAAACGCTCCGGTCTTCTGCCCGTGCCGCGGGGCGGCGAGATAGCGCACGGCGCCTTCACGCACTTCCACCGCCTCGGGCACGTCGCCGTACGCCGGCTCCACCTCGAGCGGCAGGCCTTCGTGGCGGCGCACGGCCGTGTCGTGGCGCAGCAGGATCCCCTGGGGCTCGAGCGCCTGCCGCAGGCCGGTGAGCACGTCGCTGCGGACCGCCTCCAGGCCGGCGGAGAGCAGCTGGGCCACGATGAAGGGGCCGTAGCGATCGACGACGAGGGACGGGAGACCGTCGCCCTCCGCGTGCACCACGCGGTAAGCGGTGGCCGGAATCCCCTCACGACGGGCGGCGCACGCCGCGATCCGGAAGCGCCACCAGGCGGCGTCGATCGGCTCGTCGCCGGGAGTGAGCAGCCGCAACCGGATCTCGCTGCGTGGGGAGTAGAGGGCCTGGCCCAGTGGCGCGCCGCGCCGGTCGTGTACGCGAACGATGCCGGGGGCGGCCGGGCCGCGCGGCGCCGAGACGACGTCGCTGCGATAGATCCAGGGATGGCCGGCGGCCCAGCGCGCGGCGCCCTTGGCGGTGACCGTCGCGATAGCTTTATCCGAGTCCATGGCCACCTCCCTCGCCGACCGGCTCCGCCTGATGGTCATCACCGACCGGACGTTGCTCCAGGGGCGCGATCCGGTCGCCGTGTGTCGCGCGGCGGTTCGGGGCGGCGCCACGATGATCCAGGTGCGGGACAAGGAGGCGCCGCCGCGCGACCTGCTCGCCCTCGTCCGGTCCCTGGTCGGCGCGCTGGCCGTCCCCGTGCTGGTCAACGACCGCGTGGACGTCGCGCTCGCGGCCGGCGCGGCCGGCGCGCACCTGGGACAGGACGATGTGCCGATCGCCGCGGTGCGGCCCCATGTGCCGGCGGGATTCATCCTCGGCACCTCCGTCGGCTCCGCCCGGGAGGCCGACCGGGCCCGCGCGGAGCCTGCGGACTACTGGAGCATCGGCCCCTGCTTCGCGACCGCCACCAAGCCCGATGCCGGTCCTCCGCTCGGGCCCGCGGGCTTCGCCGCGCTCGCGCGTCTCGCGCCTCCCGCCATGCCGCTGATCGGCATCGGTGGCATCGGACCCGGCAATGCGTCGCTCATCCTTCGAGCGGGCGCGGCCGGCGTCGCGGTCATCGCCGCTGTGTTCGGGGTTGCGGATCCCGAGTCCGCCGCGCGCGCTCTCGTATTTCCTGGACCTGTTCCTTCACCCGGCGGATCGCGGCCAGGTGCTCCTGGTAGCTGACCGAGAAGATGTGCTTGCCGTCCGGCTGCGCCACGAAGTACAGGAACGGGACCCGGGCGGGATACAACGCCGCGGCGAGGGAGGAGCTGTCGGGCTGGCTGATCGGCCCCGGCGGCAACCCGGGGTGCAGGTACGTGTTGTACGGCGACTGGATCAGCAGGTTCTTCTCGTAGACCCGGCGCGGGCGCCGCCCCATCGCGTACACCACGGTCGGATCGGCCTGCAGCAGCATGCCGATGCGCAGGCGATTGTGATACACGGCGGAGACGTACTCGCGGTCCGGCGCGTAGCGCACCTCCGATTCGATGATCGACGCCAGCGTCACCAGGTCGTGCAGCGACATCTGCATGCTGTCGAGCCGCGCGTCCCAGGCCGGGGACCAGTGGCGGAGGAACTCCCCGATCATCAGCCGGACCAGCTCCCGACCGGTGAGATCGGGCCGGACGGTGTAGGTCGTGGGGTAGAGATAGCCCTCGGCGGTCTCGGCATTGGCGCTCCCGCCGAGCAGGGCGAGCAGCTCGGCATCGCGGGTGGCCGCCAGGAACGAGTCGCGCGGTACCTGCAGTTGCCGCGCGGCGATGTCGGCGATCTCGCCGGCCTGCAGGCCCTCGCGGACCGTGAAGCGAACCAGAATCCCCCGGCCGAGCTCCAGGGCGGCGACGATGTCGGTCCAGCGGGTGTCCCGGCGGAATGCGTAGATGCCGCTCTTCAGGGAGCTGCCCAGGCCCCGCATGCGGGCGTACAGCTTGAACAGCACGCGAGGAGCGACGATCTGGTGCGCCGTGAGCGAATCCACGGCGGCCGACAGCGTCGCCCCGCGGGGAATCGTGAGAACGATGCATTCCGGCCCCGCGGCATCGCAGGGGGCCGAGGGTTGCACGCGGCAGGCGAGGCAGAGCAGGGCCGCCACGAGCAGGCTGCGCCCGGAGCGTCTCACACCGAGCTCCCGCGGCGGGTGTCCAGGTAGTGCTGCAGCAGCAGCGTGGCGGCGAGGGCATCCACGTCACCGGCTCGGCCCTCGGTCCTGCCGCCCATTTCGTGTACGGCCCGGCGCACGCGCGCGGTCGTGAACCGCTCGTCCACCAGCGCCACCGGGCGGTTGGAGCGCCGGGCGATGTCCTCCGCCAGCGCGCGGGCGGCGCGGGCCGGCTCGCCTTCCGCGCCCGAGGCGTCGAGGGGGAGGCCGACCACGATCCCGGTGACCTGATGCTGCTCGAGCCGGGCCAGGAGATCCTTCATGGGGAAGCGCTTGCCGGTGCGCCGCGTGAGTGTCGCGAGCGGCTGGGCGAGGGTTTGCGTCTCGTCGGACAGGGCCAGGCCGATGCGGCGCTCGCCCCAGTCAACCGCCAACAGCCGACCCAACACGCCTACCCCTGCGACATCGTGGCGAAGAACTCCTGGTTCGACTTGGTGCGCTTCATACGCTCGAGCAGGAACTCGATCGCCTCCACCGGCGGCATGTCGGCGAGGAAATTGCGCAGCAGGTAGACCTTGTTGAGCTCTTCCTTGGCGAGCAGGAGTTCTTCTTTGCGGGTCGAGGTGCGCTGCACGTCGATGGCCGGATAGACGCGGCGGTCCGCGATGCGCCGGTCGAGGATCACCTCCATGTTGCCGGTGCCCTTGAACTCCTCGAAAATGACCTCGTCCATCCGCGAACCGGTGTCGATGAGCGCGGTCGCCAGAATGGTCAGCGACCCGCCGCCTTCGATGTTCCGCGCCGCGCCGAAGAACCGCTTGGGCTTCTGCAGTGCGTTTGCGTCCACCCCGCCCGAGAGGATCTTGCCCGAGTGCGGCACCACTACGTTGTGGGCGCGGCCCAGGCGGGTGATCGAGTCGAGCAGGATGACCACGTCCTTGCCGTGCTCGACCATGCGCTTCGCCTTCTCGATCACCATGTCGGCGACCTGCACGTGGCGGTCGGCCGGCTCGTCGAACGTGGAGGAGATCACCTCGGCACTCTTGACGTTCTCCTCCATGTCGGTCACCTCCTCGGGCCGCTCGTCGATGAGCAGCACGATGAGGTAGATCTCGGGATGGTTTTCGATGATCGAATTGGCGAGCTTCTGCATGAGGATCGTCTTGCCGGCCTTGGGGGGCGAGACGATGAGTCCTCGCTGGCCCTTCCCGATGGGGCAAAGGATGTCCATCACCCGCATCGACAGATCGCCATCCCTGCGCTCCAGCCGGATCCGCTCTTCGGGGTAGCGCGGGCGCAGGTTGTCGAACGCGACCCGGTGCTTCGCCTTCTCGGGCTCCTCGCCGTTGACCGTCTCGACCTTGAGGAGCGCCAGATAGCGCTCCCCTTCTTTCGGCGGTCGGACCTGACCGAGAATCGTGTCGCCCGTGCGCAGATCGAATCGCTTGATCTGGCTCGGGCTCACGTAGATGTCGTCGGGCCCGTAGAGGTAGTTCCAGTCGGGGCTGCGGAGGAAGCCGTAGCCTTCCGGCAGGATCTCGAGCACGCCTTCGCCGCGCAGCACCGTGTCGGTGTCCAGCAGCGATTGCTCGATGCGGAAGATCAGGTCTTGCTTGCGGAGCCCCGAGTAGTTTTGAATGTTGAGGCTCTCGGCCATCGCGTGCAGTTCCGCGACGGACTTCCGTTTCAGCTCAGCGATATCCACGTGGGCGGAGACTCCGTTGGGCTACAGCGGGCAGGGTTTACCCCTGGCAGGGTGGTGAACGCGTTGATCTATGGAAGCGTAAGGGTCGTAACCGGTGTGCAGGCGCTATCATAGGGGTTCCAGTGCCCTCTAGTCAAGATCAGGGCGGCCCGGCCGGCCTCACGCCCTACCTCCTCGCCTGGCGCACGACGCCCCTGCGCGACAGGGAAGTCGTTGATGCGCTTGTACATCCGGCTCACGCCGCGCCCTCTGCCGCCCTCGCCGACGCGCTCGCCGCGTGGCCGGGCGACTACTACTGGTCGGATGAGGCCGGGGGTCGCTGGCTGGTGCTGACGCGCCGCTTGCGCCTGCCGCCGGAACGCTGGTGGTTGCACGTCGCGCTGTTCGCCCTCACGGTCGTCACGACGACGATCGCCGGTGCGGTGCTGCAGGGACGAGCGGAAGTCGACGATACCTGGGGATTGCTGCGCGGCCACCTCGCATTCACGGGCGATCCGGGGTCCGCGGTGCTCAGCGGACTGGCGTTCTCGATTCCACTGATGGCGATCCTGCTGGCGCACGAGCTGGGACACTACGTCACGGCCCGCCGGTATCTGCTCGACGTCTCGCCCCCCTACTTCCTCCCGATCCCCTTGTGGCCTTCCTTCATCGGCACCATGGGCGCCTTCATCAGACTGCGCACGTTGCTGTCGGACCGGCGGCAGTTGTTCGACGTGGGGGTGGCGGGACCGCTGGCCGGATTTGCGCTCGCGCTCCCGGCGCTGCTCGTCGGCATGCACCTGTCGCATCCGCTGCCGCGCGACAGCGGCATGAGCGGGATGCTGCTGATGGTCGGGTCCGGACCGGAATTGCTGCGCATGGGCGATTCGTTCGTCACGCTGCTGGCGCGCTGGGCCGTGCAGGGCGATCTCGGGCCGGTGCTGGTGCACCCGCTGGCCTTCGCGGGAGTGCTCGGGATGTTCGTGACGATGATCAATCTCATGCCGATGGCGCAGCTCGACGGCGGGCACATCCTCTACGCCGCGGTGCCCCGCTGGCACCGGCGCGCGGCCCTGGGCTTCTGGATCGTGGTGCTGCTGCTGGGATCCTGGTGGTCCGGGTGGTACATCTGGGCCGGTCTCGTGCTGGCGGTGTCGCGCGGGCGGCTCGATCATCCGACGGTGCTGGAGGCGAGCCGGCCGTTGCCGCGATCGCGGCGCCTGCTGGCGTGGGCGGCGTTGGCGCTGTTCCTCCTCACGTTCATGCCGGTGCCATTCCACATCTAGGTGCCAGGGGCCAGGTGTCAGGTGCCGGGTGTGACCGATCCAATTCTGGCACCCGACACCCGACACCTGCCACCTCAGTATTGCGTAAGTCGAAGGTCCGTATAATGTTTCTCCAAACCAGCCCTTGGGATGGCATGTCCGCTCAACCGGCACGTCAAGCAGTCCCGGCGCCTCACGAAGCAGTCGTTCACGATCTCCCCCCCATCCGTTTTGAAGGTCAGAGTGTCCCCGTTCGTCTCGTACTCCGTCATGCGGAGGACGGGGCCTGGCGCGGTCGCATCCTGTTCGGGCTGGAAGACACCGAGCATGAGCGGACCACGGCGGAGATCTTCTGCGCGCTCTCCGAGCAGGACCTCTGGCTCTCCGTGCGCGATCTGAGAGACCACCATTTGCGTGATCTATATCGTTCCCTTCTGTAGGCTATGGAGGTTGGTGGAGGTCGGTGGAGGTTGGTGGACGTCAAACCTCCACCATCTTCCCGCGTGAGCCGGCGGCACCGTGCGCGGTTCTGTCATCCGGCCTGGTGGTGGGCGGTCCGACACACCACCAGAGCACGGAGCAGGGAGCAGTACGCGCCGGTGCACATCCACGTTCACCGCCCCGTACTGCTCTGTGCTCCCTGCTCAGCCCTCAAGTACCGATATCCGTTGGTGAAGTAGAGTCCCAGGAGCACCGCGCTGGCCCCGCTGACGGCGAACTTCAGCGCCGCGGGAGCGTCGCTCGTGGAGAGCAGTCCCTCGATCGTCCCGGCGATGGCGAGCAGGAACACGACGGCGCCGACCATGCGCATGGCGACCCGGCCGTCCACGACCAGCGCGTCGAGCCGGGTGCGGTCCCCCGGGGCGATCAACGCGTGCGCCAGGCGGAATCCGGCGCCGCCGGAGATGAAGATCGCGGTGAGCTCGAGCACGCCGTGGCCGGCCACGAAGGTGGCGAGGTATCCCGCCGCGTGGTAATTGGCGAACACGCCAAATCCGGTGCCGATGGCGAGTCCATTGAAGACCAGCGCCCAGAGCGTGAGGACGCCCGCCAGCATGCCCCCCGCGAACGCCATGATGCACACCCGGACGTTGTTCGAAATGATCGCCGCCGCGATCACGGGCCGCTCGCCGCTCTCGGCCTGCGCGTAGCCGATGCCTTCTTCCGCCCGCTCCGCCGCTTGCTCGGCCCGGCTCACCATGACGGGCGAGACGATCTCGTCGGCGAGCCGCGGCCGCTCGCGCAGCATCACGTAGCCGATCACCGCCGGGATCATGAACAGAAGGAAGCTCGCGAGCACGTAGGGCCACGACTGCACGACGGCCGCCGGGAAATCGGCCAGGACGGTGCGGAGGAACGGCGGCCGGCGGGTGGCGCGGGCCTGGTACAGCACGCTGTGACCCGCCCCGACCAGCCGCTCGAGGTACGCCACGACCTGCGGATCCACCCCGTAGGTGCGCGCCCGGGCCAGGTCGGCCGACACCTCGCGGTAGCGGGCGGCGAACGCCGGGATCTGCGCGGCCGGGACCTGGGAGAGGCCCCCGCGCTCGTAGCGCTGGGCGGCCTCGCGGAACGCTTCCCAGGTGTCCCGCTTGCGGGCGAAGAACCGCTCGGCGGTGACGGTGATGCGGCCCGCGGCTCCGGTCGCGCGGGTGGCGAACCGGCCCCGGCGTTTCTGCTGCTCGTCGGCGAACACCAGCGCCAGGTAGGCCAGGGGATCGCTGGCGCGTCGCGGGATCCTCGCCTCGATGCGCCGCGACAGCTCGGCGGCCATGCGATCGCGGACCGCGGGCAGCAGCTGGTCGACCCGGGCGAGGAAGCGATCGAGCAGCGCGAACTCGGGGTCGGACAACTCGGGCGGCCCGAGCTCGAGTGCCTCGTTGGCCGGGGCCGGGGGCGCCGGCGCCAGCCGCCAGGCTGCCACGCGGTCGCGCACCACGATCGTGCCGGCCGCGAGATCACCAAGCCGCTTGTTGGCGGGATGAAAGAAGACGAACGCCAGACCCGGGAGTGGCCCCAGCGGAAAGAGGAAGTCCACGATCCGCAGGAGGTTGCGCACCGTGGCCGCGTTCGCCGTCACCGGGCGGCCAGTGTCCAGGACCACGCGGAGGCCGAGGGCGCGCTTGCCGGGCGTGCGCCCCTCCCACAGCGCCTCGAACAGGGCGAAGTAAAGGAAGAAGCCCAGACTGGCCACGAGCACGACGAGCGCCGTGCCCCAGCTGCCGAGTCCGGACGCCCACGATTCGGACACCCCGGCGGCCGCGTAGAACACGAAGATGACGAAGTAGGCGATGCCGAGCACCGTCAGGTCCGCGAAGGCGGCCGCGGCTCGCGAGCCCAGCCCGGCGAGCTCGAAGGAGAGGATGATGTGCTCCGGCGTCTCGACGCCGTGATGCTGGCGCAGACTGGACAGCTGCAGCGGGGCTCGCGTACGGGCGCTCACGTCCTCATCTTACCGCCATTCCCCTTGTGAGGGCGAGACCGATGGCCGACCTGCCCCCCATTGAGCAGATGGAGTTTGGCGAGATTCTCGACGGCGCCCTCTCGCTGTTCCGGCGGCACTTCCCGCTGTTCCTGAAGCTGAGCCTGGCGGTGCTGTGGGTGCCGGTCGTGCTGGGTCTCTATTGGCGGGTACGGTTCTTTGGCGTGCAGGCCACGACGCCCGAAGAGACGGTCGCCGTCCTCCAGGAGCAGATCGTTCCCCTCATGCTGTGGAGCCTGGTCTTCGGGCTGTTCTACCTGTGCGCCATGCTGCTGTTGACCGCGGGATCGATTCGCATCATCTCCGACTCCTATCTGGGCCGTGAGCCGGCGTTCGGCGAGGTGTGGAGGTTCGGCTTCGGGAAGATCGTCCCCCTGTTTCTCGTCGGGCTCGGCAAGGGCCTGCTGCTCATGCTGGTGGGCATCGTGTGCGTGTTCGTGTCCGCCATCGTCGTCGCCGCCGCGAAAGGGCTGGGCCCGGCGATCGTGGCCCTGGCGGTCCTGGGACTCGTCGTCGGGTCGATCTGGGCGGTCTTGTTCATCGCCTGCGGGTACATGGTCACCACGCCGGCGGTCGTGCTCGAGCGCCTCTCGAGCGCGTTCGACTCGTTCGGGCGGTCCTGGGAGCTCACCCGCGGCGCCAAGCTCCGGATGCTGGGCCTGGCGCTGGTCGGGTGGCTCATCAGCAGCCTGCTGCCCACGATCGTCGTGCAGGCGGTCGGGGCCCTCGTGGTGGAGCTGATCCCGGGGGCCCAGCTGTACTGGACCATCGTGGGGTCGGTGCTGCCGATCATGCTGGCGCCGATTCTCCCCTGCATCCTCACGCTCGCCTACTACGACTTGCGCGTGCGACGTGAGGGGTTCGACCTCCAGCTTCTGAGCGAGCAGCTGGGGGCCACCTGATCCGGTTCGACCTCCCGCAGGCGACGGTGCCCGCCGATTCCGTGCGGCGCGCCGTGCGGGAGGTGTTCGCGCGCCCCGAGTACGATTGGGTGCAGACGGCCCGCCCGCTTCACTGGCTGCGCGATCTCTGGATGCGCTTCCGCGCCTGGCTCGACGACTTCACGACCCAGCACCCGCTCGGCGCCAAACTGCTGTTCTGGGCCGCGCTCCTCGCGCTGATCGCGCTGCTCGTCCACATCGGCCTCACGGTGTGGCGCATCTACCGGGTGACCGTGCAGCAGCCGGGGGGAACGGGCGCCGCACCGGCCGCGGACCTGCTGGACAGCCGCGGGCACCTGGCGCGTGCCGAGTCCCTCGCGCGCGCCGGCCGCTACACGGAGGCGCTGGCGCACCGCTTCATCGCGGTGCTGCTCGAGCTCGACCGGGCGGACGCCCTCACCTTCCACTCGTCGAAGACCCCCGCCGAGTACGTGCGCGAAGCCCGGCTGGGCGCCACGGGTCGCGCGACCCTGGCGGGGCTCGTCTCCCGTCTGTACCACCACGTCTTCGGAGCGGAGCCGCTCGACGAGCGGGGGTATCGCGAATTCGGCGCCGCGGCCGGGACTCTGCTGCACCATGTCGAATCGCACTGAAGTCGCCCTCGCGGCGCTGCTCGGCGTGGCGCTGATCGTGGCCCTGCTGGCCGGCCAGCGCCAGCGCCGCGCCGTCTCCCGCTGGGAGCCCGTCTCCACGTACAAGACGGGTCCGACCGGTGGACGGGGGCCGTATGACGTGCTCGCGCGGCTCGGGGTGCCGGTGGAACGGCGCCGTACGCCGCTGTTCGATCTCGCCCGCCAGGTCCGCGGCCGCCCCGCCGTGCTCGCCGTCGTGTCGCCCGAGCTCTGGCTCGAATCGGCGGAACGGGAGGCGGTGGCACGCTATGTCGGGGCCGGAGGGATGGTCGTCGCAGTCGCGGATGCGGGTGGGCTCACGCGGTGCTTCGGCTGGGACACGTTCGAGCCGGACTCGGCGGACCTCGCGGGGGACGACAGCGCGGCGGTCGTGCCGCCCGAGGGACTCACGACGCTGCCGCGGGTCGGCTGGGTGCTGCGGCCGTTCGGGCAGGACAGCCTCGAGGGCCAGACCAAGCGGACGGCCGAGCTGGCCAAGCGCGGCAGGCTCGGCCGGCCCTCCCACGACGACGACGACTGTCGCGCCGCCGAGCGGGAGGGCGTGGATACGCTGCTCGCGACGTCGCATCACGCGCCGGTCGTGCTCCGCCTGCGCTTTCGCGGCGGCGGGAGCGTGGTGCTGGTGGCCGAAGACGACTACTTCCGCAACGCCGCCTGGCGGTCCACCGACGTTCCCGACCTGCTGGTCCCCCTGATGCTGCCCGCGACGCGCGGCCGCATCAGCTGGGACGAATACCATCACGGCTACGGCGAGCAGATTTCGCGTGGCAGCGCGCTGCTCGGCTGGATGGCGCGCTCACCGGTGGGTTGGGTGCTGTTCCAGCTGGTGGCGGTCGTCCTGCTCTGGCTCGCCGTCCGCGCGGTGCGCTTCGGACCGGCGCGCGCCGTGGTCGAGCGGCGCCGCCGCTCGCCGCTGGAGCACGTGGAGGCGCTGGCGGCCGGGCTCGAGGGCGCGGGCGGCTTCGACACGGCGGTGGCCCTCACGGTATCGGGGCTGCGGCGCCGGCTGTCGCGCACCGGCCAGCCTCCGCACGGCGACACCAAGCAGTGGCTCGCTTCGCTGGAGCTGGCACTTCCCGGGGCGCGCGGCCGCAGGGCCGCGCGCCGGTTGCAGGAAACGTTGACCAAACCCGGTGGCGACGAGCGGGTGCTCGCCGCCGCCCAGGCCGTGGAGGACGTGTGGGAGGAATTGCGTCCGCGGGCGTCGCCCGCCGCATCCTGGAAGCGCTGAATCGGGTGGTGTTGGGCCAGGAGAAAGCGACGCGCGAAGTGCTCGTCGCCCTGCTCGCCCGCGGCCATGTGCTGCTGGAAGGTGTGCCCGGCACGGCGAAGACCTTGCTCGCGCGCACCCTCGCGCTGGCGCTCGACGTGCGGTTCCAGCGGATCCAGTTCACCCCCGACCTGATGCCGGCCGACATCACCGGCGTGTCGATGCTCACGGGGTCGCACGAGTTCACCTTCCGTCCGGGGCCGATCTTCGCCGACCTCGTGCTGGCGGACGAGATCAACCGGGCTCCCGCCAAGACCCAGGCCGCGCTGCTCGAGGCGATGCAGGAGCGTACCGTGACGGTGGACGGCGTGAGCCACTCCCTGTCGCCCGTGTTCACGGTGTTCGCGACCCAGAACCCGATCGAATTCGAGGGCACGTATCCGCTTCCCGAAGCGGAGCTGGACCGGTTCATGGTGAAGGCGCAGTTCGGCTACCCGGCCGCGGAGGTGGAGCAGGGGATTCTGACGCGCTATGTCCAGGGGTTCGAGGCGGACCGTCCCGCGACGTACGGCGTCTCGCAGGTGGCCGACGCGCGGGGGCTGGAAGAGGTGCGCGCGGCCGTGGAATCGGTGCGGGTGGAGCCCAAGATCACGGCCTACATCACCGCGGTGGTGCGCGCGACGCGCGAAGCCGCGTCGCTCACCCTCGGCGCCAGCCCGCGGGCGGGCGTGTCGCTGCTCAAGGCGGCGCGCGCCGTCGCCCTGCTCGACGACCGCGATTACGTCGTCCCCGACGACGTGAAGACCCTCGCGCCGTCGGTGCTGCGTCACCGCGTGAGCGTCGCGCCCGAGCTGGAGCTGGAGGGGGTCACGCCCGATGCCGCGCTCAAGGCGATCCTCGACAAGACCGAGGTGCCGACCACGTGAGCCGGGGCGATCTGGTCGATCTGCTCCTGTTCACCGTGGTCGCGGGCGGATTCGTCGGGCTGTGGTATGTGATCGGCGCCTACGCCGGCGTGCTCTGGAGCCGGCGCGCGCTCGTTTTGCTCGCGTGCAGCGCCGGGATCGCCCTGCTCGGGTTCCGGGTTCCCGGTGCCCTCGACCTGCTGCTCCTCGCCGACGCGATTTTGGTGGCCGGGGTGTGGCTCGACGCGCTGCTCGCGCCGCGCATCACGGCGCGTGAGATCACCGTCTCCCGCGAGGCGCCTCCGGCCTTTTCCCTCGGCCGCTCGGGCGAGGTGGCTTACCGCTGGCGCAACGCGGCGTCGCGCCGCGGGCGGTTGCGTGTGCGGGAGGTCCGGCCCGATGTGCTGGGGGGCACGCTCGCGCCGCGGGAAGTCCAGGTGCCGGCGCGCGGCGACATGCGGGAGGTTCTGCCCGTCGTTCCGCTGCGTCGTGGCCACGAAACCGGCGGCGGCTTCGCGGTGGACAGCGGGGGACCGTTGGGGCTGGGCGTGCGGCGCAGCCGCCTCTCGCTGCCGTGGGACGTCCGGGTGTATCCCGCGCTCACGGCCGTGCGCCGGCGCGCCGCGGTGGCGCAGGCGCTGCGGCGCCGCGAGCAGGGCCGCCAGCCGTTGCGGCGGCTCGGCGAAGGGCGGCTGTTCGAGTCGCTGCGGGACTTCGTCCCGGGTGACGACCCCCGGTTGATCGACTGGAAGGCCACGGCGCGGCGCCGCAAGCTGATCACGCGCCAGTTCGAGGCCGAGCGGCGCCAGCAGGTGCTGCTGGTCCTCGACGCCGGGCGGCTGCTCACCGCGGACGTCGCGGGAGTGGCGCGCATGGACTACGTGGTGCAGGCGGCGCTCGAGCTGGCGTACGCGGCGGCGCAGCACGACGACAACGTCGGCGTGATGGTGTTCGCCGACGGCGTGAAGCACTTCGTGACGCCGCAGCGCGGGCGGCGCGGTCTGAAACAGGTGCTCGACGTGCTGGCCGAGGTGACGCCCACGCTCGTGGAGCCCGACTATCCGGGAGCCTTCCGCTATCTCGCGGCGCGCAATCGCAAGCGCGCACTCACCGTTGTGTTCACGGACGTGATCGACCGGTTCGCGTCCGAAGCGCTGGTGGCGAATCTCGGCACGCTGCGCCCGCGGCATCTGCCGCTGGCCGTGACGCTGCGCAACCCGGAGCTCGACGGGTTGGCGGCGCTGCGGCCGGAGCAGTCACGGGACGCCTGGCGCAAGGCGGCCGCGGAGGAGCTGTTGCGCTCGCGCGAGGAGGCGCTGTCGCACATGCGGCGGGCCGGTGTGGTGGTGCTGGACGTGCCTCCGGCCCGTGCCGCCGAAGCGGTTGTGGACAAGTATCTGGAGCTCAAGCGACGGGGCCGTCTGTAGTCGCCCGCTGGCGACAGAACCCGTTGGTCTATATGTTGATGCACCAATTCCCACGGATCTCTCGCTCATGGGTTTTCCCGTTCGCGCCCTCGGGCTCGGCGCAGCGTGGGCGGTCGTGCTCGCCTCCTGTTCTGTCCCCACCGAAGAAGCCAAGGACATCCAGGTCGTGGTTCGGCTCTCGGATTCCCTGCAGTCGCGCGGCATTCTCGGGCAGGGGCTGCGCGACTCGGTGCACGCATTCGCGTTCAGGGTCGCCGCCAGCGGGGATACCCAGCCGGTCGCGAACGCCGGATTCCAGTGGTCGCCGAGCGATTCGTCGATCGCCACAGTAGAGGGCAAACCCAACGGGTGGGCCATCGTCACCGGACTGAAGCCCGGGTTCGTGCAGTTCATCGCTGCGCCGATGGCGTACGAGCAGGCGTCGAGCGGCTCGGCGACCGTGCGTGTGGCGGGGCGGTTCGCCATCGACAGCGTCCGGCCCAACGTCGTGCACTACGGCGACAAGGTCACCGTGTACGGCGTGGGCGTGAACCAGCTGTTCGCTCTCACACTCGGTGCCGACCTCTTTCCCGATCGCTTCTCCCTGCAGGGCAACCCGGACGGCCTCAGCTCCGAAGAGTGGTGGGTGCCATATCCCGCTTCGACCGGGAAGCCTTTTTATTTTGCCCCCAATGGCGCCAACCAGGTCGCTGTTCCCGTGGCCGTGGTGGACACCGATCTGTTCGAGCCCGACTCGGCGGCCGCGGCTCCCGTCGTCGCGACGGGACCCGGCGGTCCACGCACGATCGCCGGCCTGCCGGCCCTGTACTTCAACCCCGCGCTGTATTTCGAGCCGGTCGATTTCTCGGTGCCGCGCACCAACCTCCCGGTCGATTGGCTCAGCTTCGCGATCTCGGATTCGACGCAGCCGATCTCGTTCGTGGTGACGTCCACCGTCTTCAACGACACGTCGGCCGCGTTCACTTACTTCGCGGACTCGGTGGAGTACAACACGTGCTCCGGCCTCTATTGCGTCGGGCCGACCTCGCGGATCATCTTCCCGGGGACGCAATGGATCTGCAGCCCTAACGGCTTCTTCTCCGACGGCGTCCGCCTGCCGCAGGTGACCGCCGCGTTCACCCATTCCTTCTCGTCGCATCCGCAGTTCATCCAGTTCTACTCCACTCCGGGGCGCTACGAGCTGGCCGTCGTGCGCGGCTACGTGTCGCGCCTGCCGCCGGATCGCTTCGAGGAGAACGATCTGTGGTGCATGGACGCGGACAGCACCTTCGCGCAATCCCGGGACTCGAACCCGACGTCCCCTGCCGCGAAGCACATCGTGATCGGCCGCGCGGCCGCGGGCCAGAACGGGTTCTGGTTCGACTCGTTGCTGACCATGGACAACCCGGGGGACGCCGACTTCATCCGGTTCCGCGTGCAGCCGCCCGTCGCCGCTCCGGACACCTTCGTCACGATCCATGTCAAATCCCGGCCGTTCGGGGTACTCGATCCGTCGGACGTGGACATGTACGTGATCCGGGCCAGCGACTTCGCCTTCATGGGGGGCTCGGTGTCCGTCGGCTCCGACGAGGCGGTGACGCTCAACCTCCCGGCCGGTGACTACTACCTCGCGGTCGTGGACGTGGCGATGCAGCCGACGCGCTACAGCGTCTGTATCGTCAAGGGGTTGGGCTGCGTGCCGCCCGGCGCTCCGCCGCAGCTCGCGCTGGCGCCCTCGGTGACCCGCCTGCCGCGGCGCGATCCGCATCGCGATCCGACCGTGCCGCCCGCCGGGCTGTCGCTGCCCCTGTCGAACGGGAGGACATCATCGCCGCGTCCGTGACGCAGTGCGTCAAGTGCCACACCCCGCTCCCCGATAACAGCCGGTTCTGCTTCGCCTGCGGAGCCGACCAGACGGGCGGCGGGGTGGACGCGCAGGCGTCCGGACCCGTGGAGGCGCTGCAAGCCCGGCTGCAGCGGCTGGTGAAGGGGAAGTACGAAATCCTCAGACTGCTCGGCAAGGGGGGCATGGGGGCGGTGTTCCTGGCCCACGACCTGACGCTCGAGCGCGAGGTCGCGATCAAGGTCCTGCCCCCGGACTTCTCGACCGATCCGCAGGTCATCAAGCGGTTCCAGCAGGAAGCCAAGACGGCCGCCAAGCTCGACCACAACAACATCATCCCGATCTACCGGGTGGAGAGCGAGGAGGGGGTCAACTACTTCGTCATGAAGTACATCTCCGGCACCTCGCTCGAGGATGTGCTGGAATCGAAGCAGCCGCTCACCTACGACTACGTGCAGCGCATCCTGTGGGAAGCCGCGTGCGCGCTGGGCCACGCCCATTCGCGCGGCGTGGTGCACCGCGACGTGAAGCCGGCCAACATCATGTTCGACCACGACGGGCGCGTGATGCTCACGGACTTCGGCATCTCCAAGGCGCTGCAGTCGGCCAGCGGGCTCACCGGCACCGGCATGATCATCGGCACACCGCATTACATGGCGCCCGAGCAGGCCAAGGGGCAGCCGGTGGACGGCCGCGCCGACCAGTATTCCCTGGGGGTCGTGGCCTACCGCCTGCTGGCGGGCTCGCTGCCGTTCAGCGGCGACTCGGTGCACACCATCCTCTACAAGCACATCTTCGAGGAGGCCCCGCGCGTCTCCGCGCTGCGCAAGGACATCCCTCGCTTCCTGACCGATCCGATCCAGCGCGCCCTCTCCAAGGATCCCGCGGAGCGCTTCCCCACGATGGAACACTTCGCCACCGCAATCTGGCCGGAGCAGCCGGTGTCGGCGACGGGAAAGGCGACGCCCCGTCCGGTGCTGCAGCGGCCGGCACCCGGCGGGCGAACGGGGGCACCGGTGACGTCCGACGCCCCCACCGAGCATGTGGCGTCCGCCGCGGCCGCGCCGACGACGCCGCTGCCGTCGGTGCGGGCCCGGACCGGCCCCGCGCGGCCCGCGCCGAAGCGCTCGTCCATGGCCGGACTGTTCGTGCTGCTCGCCGTGGTGGCGGTGGGGGCGGGCGGATACGTGTGGTGGAGCGGTCGGAACGCCGCCGGCGGAGAAGGCGGGCCGGCGGCCACGAACCCTCCCGTCGCGCCGCCGGTGGCGAATCCGGCGCCTGCCGCCACACCGCAATCGCTCGCGGTGGTGACGCAGACACCCGGTACGACGGCGACGGCCATCGTCCCGCCGCCGGATCAGGCGCCACCAGTGTCCGATCGGCGCGTGACCACGCCGCGGCGCGAGTCACCGCGGCCTCCGGCGCGCCAAGCGCCGCCGCCCGTGGTCCAGCCGCCGCCGCCGCAGGCTCCGGTCGAGGAACAGGGGTTCCTGACGATCGACGCCGATCCCTTCGGCACGGTGTTCGTGGACGGCGTCAATGTCGGAACCACGCCGCTCGTGCAGTTCGGCGTGAAGCCGGGATCGCACCTGCTCCGCATCGAGAACCCCGGCTACAAGACGTTCACCGAGCGTGTGCAAGTCGAGGCCGGCAACACGATCCGCAAGCGGTACACGCTGACTCCGGAAGGATGAGATAGATGCGACGGACTGGACTGAGTCTCCTGCTGATACTGACCCCCGCGGCCCTCGCGTCGCAGGACGTCCAAAACGCCACCCTGCGGTCGGCGATCCAGGCCTACGAGGCGCTCGATTTCCGGCAGGTGATCGTGCAGGGACGAGCGGCTCTGCGCCAGCGCCTGACGACCCAGGAGCGCGCGCGTGCCGAGGAACTGCTCGGGTTCGCATTCAGCGCGACCAACCAGCCCGATTCCGCGATCAGCGCGTTTCGCGAGGCCATTCTGCTCGACCCCGACCGGCAGCTTGACGCGCGGCGCGTGTCGCCTCGCATTACCGGGTATTTCAACGCCGCCCTCGGACAGGTCCTGGTCGTCCGGCAGCTCAGGGTGGACACGGCACGATTCATCAGCGGCACCGCGGGGGGCGGCGTGCCGATCCGCTTCACGGTGACGAGCCCGGCGCGCGTCCGGACGCGGGCGATCCTTGGCGACAACACCCTGCTCGTCGATTCGAGTATCGTGGCCGGGACGATGAACCTGAAATGGAGCGGCACGCTCGCGAACGGCGACCCCGTTCCTCCCGGCCGATGGAGGATCGTCGTCGAAGCGCTCGGGACGGGGCAATACACGACCTCGTCATACCAGGACGTCCAGGTGACAGTCGGCGCGGTGGACACGCTGCCCCATCTCACCGCGTTGCCGGGCTACACGGCGCTCCCCGAGACCGAGATCCCGCCCCAGAGCGGCCGGCCACTCGGCATCGCGCTGCTGTACACCGGCTTCGCGGGCGCGGGCGCGCTCGCGCTGAACAACGGCGATCTCGGCACCGCCACGGGGCGGGAGATCGGCGTCGCGGCCGGCGCCGCCCTGATCACCGGCTTCGTGATGATGCTCAAGAAGCCGGCGCCCCGGCCGGCGCTCGGCAACATCCAGTACAACCGCCTGTTGAAGGAGCAGCTCGCGCGCCGCAATACCGAGATCACCCTGCAGAACGCCCTGCTGCGTCGTCAGGTGCAGCTCACCGCGGTGCCGATCCCCAAGGTGGCCCGATGAAGCGCGCGCTCGTCGTCACGCTGGCGCTCGCCGCGGCGGGTGGTTCTGCCCGTGCCCAGACGGTCCTGCTCGGCATGCACGGGGCGCTCGGCGATTACCGGGAGGTGTCCTCCAACCTCCGCTACACGGGTGAGGGCTTCGGCGGATCGCTCGCGCTGCGGGTCGGCCGGCTCAGTGCCGAGGGGATCGTGACGCGTGTGAGCTACAATCCGCGGGACGACAACGCCGGCATCGTCCCCTTCAAGTCCACCCAGATCGACGCGTGGCTCGACGTCGACGTGGCGGGCGGGCTGGCCGCCGAGGTCGGCGTGTTGCGGCGCACCGTTTCTCCCGAGCTCGCCGCCCAGGAGATGGGCGCGGCGCGCATCGGAGTTCGCTACAGCAAGCTCGTCGGCCCCGGGGCGACGGTCGGCCTGCGCGGCAACTACCTGGCCGGGGCGAAATTCACCGGCGAAGGCTCGGCGGGGCTCGCCTTCGAGCTCGGCTTGTTCGCCTCCGTGGGACCGGCGAATGGACGCTTCCGCGGTACGGCGGACTACGGCTTCCAGCGCATCGACCGCAAGGTGGGGAGCGCCAAGGTCCCGATCCAGCAGTCGCTGGTGCG
>DATICZ010000235.1:0-9713 GCA_035456525.1 Gemmatimonadales bacterium | reverse complement strand
CACCACGGTGTACCGCCCGGCGGAGATGCCGGGTCAGCACACCGACATCCTGCCCTGGCCCTACGTGGAGGGACTGCGGCTCGATGAGGCGCTGCACCCACTCACCATTCTCGTCACCGGACTCTACGGCAAGCCGCTCCCTAACCAGGACGGCGCGCCGATCCGCCTGGTGGTGCCGTGGAAGTACGGCTTCAAGGGCATCAAGTCGATCGTCAAGATCCGGCTCACCCGGACCCAGCCGCCCACGACGTGGAATATGGCCGCCCCCAACGAGTACGGCTTCTACGCCAACGTGAACCCGACCGTCGACCACCCGCGCTGGAGCCAGAAGCGCGAACGGCGCCTGGGAGAGCTGTTCCGGCGCCCGACCCTGATGTTCAACGGTTACGGCGACCAGGTGGCGTCGCTGTACAGCGGGATGGATCTGAAGGCGAATTACTGATGGGGAAGCGGGAAGTGGGGAGTGGTCGGAGACGCTCCAAGTGGCGCGCCCGGATCGCGCAAACGGCGGTGGTGCTGGCGGCGCTCGTGCCGCTCGCGGTGCTGGTGCACGAGGCGTTCACCGACCGGCTGGGTGCCAATCCGGTCGAGGCGATCGAGCACCGCACGGGTGACTGGACCATCTGGCTGCTGCTGGCGAGCCTGGCCGTGACTCCGCTGCGGCGGCTCACGGGATGGAACTGGCTGATCCGCTACCGGCGCACGCTGGGCCTGCTCGCGTTCAGCTACGTCTGCCTCCACTTCCTGACCTACCTCGTGATCGATCAGGGATTCCCGATCCAGGGGCTCACCCTCGCCTACGTGTGGGAGGACATCGTCAAGCGCCCCTACGTCACGGTGGGATTCACCGCGTTCGCGCTGCTGATCCCGATCGCGTGGACGTCGACCAAGGGGTGGATCCGGCGGTTGGGCCGTCGCTGGACGACGCTGCACCAGCTGGTGTACGTCGCCGCGGCGCTCGGCGTGCTGCACTACATGTGGCTGATCAAGGGAGACCGGCCGACGGCTGTGTACCACGCGCTGGTGCTGGTGGGATTGCTGGGCGCGCGCGTGTGGAGGATCAGAGCGCCTCTTCGATCTCCCGGTGCCCCTCGAGCAGCAGGTCCACTTCCCGGGCCGCTTCCCGGGCCAGCGTCAGATCCGTCGTGAAGCTCTGGATGCTCCCCGCGCCCGCGTGGAGCTTGAGCAGGTTCAAACGGATCGTCTCGAGCGCCGCCACGGCGTCCTTCAGCCGGCGCTGCACCAGGTCGCGCTCGGCCTCCAGGTCGGTCACGACCCGGTCGCGCCGCGCCTTGATGTCGTCCGCGATCTGACCCGAGAGCCGGCCCCGTTCGCCGGCTCCCTGCAACGCGTCGTTCAGCTCCTCGAGCCGCACGCGCATCTTCCCGGCATCCTGTTCCAGCTGCCGCAGCACATCCGGCACCTCGCGCAGCTGTTCGCGCGTCTCCTTGGGCAGCTCCTCGTACAGCCGCTCGGCCGCCATGCCGAGCACGAGCTCGGTGGGCCGAAACGTGAAGCCGGACGACAGCGCGGGCCGCGTCCTGGAAACGCGCAGGCGTCCGAAGATCAGGCGCCCGATCGGCCCGCGCCAGATTCGCATCCAGAGCTCGGTGTCCAGATCGCGGCGGCGCTGCAGCCGCGCGACCGCGAGACCGCCCGACGGGAGGCCGACCATCAATCCGAGCGATGCCGCCAGACTCCGCCACGGCTCCAGGTTCACCGGAGCCAGGGCGAAGGCGACGGCGGCGACACTCAGGCCGGCCACGGACAGCCAACGCAGCACGCGCTCGAAATGCGAGGGTCCTCGCCCATACTCGTAGGCGCGCTCTTCGCTGGTCGAGTCGAGCTCGGCGCGGAACGAGGCCACGACGTCCTCGCGGGTGAACCCGGCGCGCGCGAGGCGCGCGGCACGACCGACGAGGATCCCGAACGGCACCACGGTCAGTCCGGCCAGGAAGGTGCCGAAGCCGGCCAGCGTGCCGGCGCCGGATGCACTCCCGGCTGCCGCGGCCATGCCGCTCGCCATGGACAGCACCCAGAGATACGCGAGAGAGCCGAGGCCGCCGAAGCGGCCGCCGCGCTTGGCGAACACGCGCAGCGGCACGGGCAGCTCCTTGCGCTGCTCGATCGCCAGGCCCAGCTGATCGGCCAGCGCGGCGGCGTTCGCCGGCCGCTCGTCGCGCTCCTTCGCGAGACACTTGTCGATCGTCTGGGCGAGCCGGCGGGGCGTGCCGTCCGCGACGGAGGAGAGCGACGGGGGTACCTCCGTCACTTGCTTGGCCAGGACCTCGGTGGCTTTCTTGCCGGTGAACGGCAACCGCCCCGAGAGCGTGAAGTACCCGACGACGCCGAGGCCGTAGAGATCGCTCTTCGCGTCCACCGCCTCCCCGAGCGCCTGCTCCGGACTCATGAACTCGGGCGTACCGATCACATCGCCGCCGCTCAAGCCGGCGGCGCCGCTCACCTGCGCTGCAATGCCGAAGTCGGCCACCAGCGCGCGGCCCGAGCCGGCCTCGAGGATGATGTTGTCCGGCTTCACGTCGCGATGGACCACGCCCTGGGCGTGCGCGTACGAGAGCGCCCACGCCACCTCGCGCAGCAGGCGCGCTGCATCCGTCGGGGCGAGCGGCCCGCGCGCCCGGACGCGCTCGGTGAGCGTCTCGCCTTCGACGTACGCCATGGCGAAGAACACGTACTCGCCCACCTCGTCCACCGCATAGATCGGGATGATGTTGGGATGGGACAGCTTCGCGGCGGTGCGGGCCTCGCGCAGGAACCGGTCGCGCAGCTCCTGCCGGGCGGCGAGTGAGGGGGGCAGGAGCTTCAGCGCGACCGGCCGGTCGAGCCGCACCTCGCGCGCCAGGTAGACGACGCCCATCCCGCCGCGCCCCAACTCGCGCTCGATCGAATACCGCCCCGCGAGCGCGCCCTGAAACGCGAGGAACAGCGCATCGGTGGCCGGTCGGGGTTCGGTCACGACGCCTGTTCCCCGCCGGACGTCCGGAGCAGCCGCTCCACTTCCCCCGTCGCGTCCAGCAGGCGATCGGTGGCGAGGCTGACCTCGCGGGCGGCGGACAGATCTGCGGTGATGCCGTCGAATGTGGCGCCCCCGGCGCGCAGCCGCAGCAGGTCGAGACGGATCACCTCGAGCGCCGCGACGGCGTCGCCGAGGCGTTGCCGCGACGTGGCCTGCGCGGTGCGCAGGGTGGTCGCGAGGGCCGCCCGCCGCTCGGCGATCGCCGGCCACGCCCGCCCCCCCCCGTCCCCCGATGGCGCCGGGCCGGCTTCCACGGCGGCGAGCGCTTCACCCAGCTCGTCGCAGCGGCGGCGGATCCGCTGCGCGTCCTGCTCCAGCCGTTGCACGATGACCGGCAGGTCCGGCAGCGCACTGCGCGCTTCCGGAGGAAGGGCCGCGTACAGCGCGGCGGCCGCCGCGCCCACCACGAGCTCGGTGGGGTGACCCACGCGGTCGGGCGGCAGGGCCGCTCCCGCGCGGCGCGCGCCGAGTCCCGCCACGCGAAACAGCCATCGCCCCAGTGCGGAGTCCCAGAACTCGCGGCGGAAGCCGCTCAGCACGCTGGCGCGCCACGCGGTGCCCGATCCGAGCAAGGAGACGGCGCCGGTCCCCGCGGCGATGACGCCGAACACCTCGGGGAAGGGCCAGGACATGTTCAGCAGCGCCGAGAACGCGAACGCCGTGAACCCGGCCGTTGCGGCGAGCCAGCCGCGATGCAGGAACCGCTGCTCGGACCCGGGCGCACGACCGGTGACGGCGACCCGGTCGTCGCGCAGCCGCTCGGCATCGGCGGCGAGCGCGCGCGCCAGATCCTCGTGATCGTATCCCGCCCGGATCACCCGGCGCAGGCGGCGCAGCGTGATCGCCGCCGGCCCCAGCACCGCGCCGCCCATGGCGGCGAAGCGCACCAGGTCGAGGATCTGCGCGACGAGCGGCGGGGTGGGCGCCATGACGGGCGACAGCGTGAGCGACAGGACGAGCCAGATCGCCAGCCCGCCGAGCAGGAACGACGGGTACAGACGGTGGGCGGACAGCGTGTCGCTCTCCGAGAGGAAGACCCGAAGCGCGCTGGGCAGCTCGCGCCGCTCGGCCGCGAGCGACAGCGCCTCAGCCAGCTCCGCCCCGCCCGTGAAGCGGCGCTCGGGCTCCTTCGCGAGGCAGCGCCCCACCACCGACGCCAGGCTGCGCGGCACGCCGGGCACGACCGACGGCAACGGGGGAGCCGGGCGAGTGAGATTCGCGGTCAGGCGCGCGACGGCGGTGGCCCCGGTGAACGGCAGGCGGCCCGACAGGGCGTAGAACCCGACGACACCGAGCGAGTACACGTCGCTGCGGGCGTCCACGGGATCTCCGCTCGCCTGCTCCGGGCTCATGAAGTCCGGCGTGCCCAGCACTTCCCCGGCGCCCGTATCCACCCCATCCCGATGGCGGGCGATGCCGAAATCGGTGACCAGCGCGCGACCGGTGCCCGCCTCGAGCAGGATGTTCTCGGGCTTCACGTCGCGATGCGTCACGCCCTGTGCGTGCGCGTGCGCCAGTGCCCAGGCGACCTCCCGCAGCACACGCAGCGCCTCGGTGGGGGCGAGCGGGCCGCGGGTCGTGATCCGGTGCGCCAGCGTATCGCCGTCCACGAACGCCATGACGTAGAACACGAATCCGCCGAGCTCGTCCACGACGTGAATTGGGACGATGTGGGGATGCGACAGGCGCGCGGCCATGCGTGCCTCGCGCAGGAACCGGTCCCGCAACCCCCGCTGGGCGGCGAGATCCGGCGGCAACAGCTTGATCGCCACCGGGCGTTCGAGCCGCACTTCGCGGGCGAGGTAGACGATCCCCATCCCGCCGCGTCCCAGCTCACGCTCGATGGAATAGCGGCCGGCCAGGGCGGATTGAAAATCGAGGAACAGCTTGTCCAACGCGCCGGACATGCGCTGAAAAGTGACGACACCCGGCGCCGGGCGATAGGCGTCTCAGGCGATCGCCGGTGGGGTGATCGGCGCAGGGGGAGGGTCCCGGCTGGACACTGCGGCCGCGGGAAGGCATGATTCCCCGCCCTTCTCAACTGCCAGGGACCGCCATGGCCGAGCACAAACCCTATATCGCTCCCTCGCAGACGCTCGCCGAGCTGACGCCGCGGGCGGTGGTGCTGGGAGTGATCCTGGGGCTCATCTTCGGGGCCTCGAACGTCTATCTCGCCCTGAAGATCGGCCTCACGGTGAGCGCGTCGATCCCGATCGCGGTGCTCGCGATCACGATCTTCCGCACGCTGGGCCGCGCGACCATCCTCGAGAACAACATCGTGCAGACGACCGGGTCGGCCGCCGATTCGGTCTCGGCCGGCGTCGTGTTCACGATCCCGGCGATCCTGCTGATGGGCTACGACCTCGACATCGGGCGCGTGACGATCCTGGCGATCGCCGGCGGATTGATGGGCGTGCTCATGATGATCCCGCTGCGCCGCGCGCTGATCGTCAAGGAGCACGGCAACCTTCCCTACCCGGAGGGCACCGCCTGCGCCGAGGTGCTGATCGCGGGCGAGAAGGGCGGCGTGCACGCCAAGACGGTGTTCCAGGCGTTCGGGCTCGCGTTCGCCTACAAGTTCGCGATGACGGCCATGAAGCTGTGGCAGGAGTATCCGGGCCGGGTGTTCCGCTCGTATCAAAGCGCCGAGATGCGGGTGGAAGTGAGCCCGGAGCTCATGGGCGTCGGCTACATCATCGGGCCGCGCATTGCGGGCTATCTGTTCGCCGGGGGCTGTCTCGCCTACATCGTCCTGATGCCGGCGATCAAGCTGTTCGGCAGCTCGATGACCGAGCCGATGTACGGCACCACGAAGCTGATCCGGGACATGAGCGCCGGCGAGATCCGGGCCGCCTTCGTGTTCTACATCGGGGCGGGCGCGGTGGCGACCTCGGGGATCATCGCGCTGGTGCGCGCCATGCCGACCATCATCGACGCCTTCCGCGCCGGCTTTGCCGACATGAGGGCCAGTCGCATCGGCCAGGCCGTGGCCCGGCTGCGGACCGAGGACGACCTCCCCATCACGCTCACCGTGTTCGGCTCGGCCGCGCTGGCCCTGGTCCTCGCCTTCCTGCCCCAGATCGGCGTGAACATCCTGGGTGGCATCCTCATCATCTTCTTCGGGTTCTTCTTCACGACGGTGTCGTCCCGCATCTGCGGCCAGATCGGCAGCTCCGCCAATCCGATCTCGGGTATGACGATCGCGTCGCTGATCGCGATCTCCTTCATCTTTCTGCTGCTGGGCTGGACCCAGATCGACGATCGCGTGCGCGCGATCTCGGTCGCGTGCGTCATCGCGGTCGCCGTCGCCAACGGCGGCAACACGTCCCAGGACCTGAAAACCGGCTTTCTCATCGGGGCCACGCCGCGGCGGCAGCAGATCGCCATTCTGATCGGCGCGATCGGCTCGGCCCTGGCGGTCGGCTGGACGCTCACGTTCCTGAACCGCTCCTACCAGTACGAGGTCCCCGAGCGACGCACGGGGTTCGTCGCTCCGGCCTCGGGCGCCTCCAGCGACGGCAACGTGGTCGTGTTGAACGAGACGAAGTCCCACTTCCGGATCGCCGGCGGCCAAACGTTCGACACGGCGCAGTATCAGGTGGTCCGGGTCTACGTCGAGACGAGCGGCGTGCCGGCGGGCAAGTATCTGGTCGACGCGACGACCCACGAGATCCGCTATGTCGTGGATCCGGGTATCGGCGGCCGCGTACACGAGTATGAAGGCCGCAACCTCCCGCGGCTCGACTCGCCCAAAGCGACGCTGATGGCGTTCATCGCAGACGGGATCCTCACGCACCGCCTCCCCTGGGCCCTGGTGCTGATCGGTGTGTGCCTGGCCATCGCCATCGAGCTGATGGGGGTGCAGTCGCTGCCGGTGACCGTCGGCGTGTACCTCCCCATCACGACGTCGGCCGGGATGTTCGCGGGCGGGATCGTGCGCTGGCTGGTGGAGCGCCGCGTCCGCTCGGACAACCGCTCGATGGCCGAGATCGAGTCGGGACCGGGCGTGCTGTTCTCGAGCGGCCTGATCGCGGGCGGGGCCATCGCGGGCATCGTCGTGGCCGGCATCGCGGGCGCCAAGGGTAGCGCCGAGTGGCTCGCCGACACGGTCGGGCTGTACCACAAGATCGGCGCCTTCGCGACGTCGAACGTCGTCGCGCTCGTGATCTTCGCCCTGCTGGGGTTCGGGCTGTACCGGGTCGGCCTGCGCAAGCAGTAAGGACCGTCCCCTCACCAAGCCTACGAGGACCCGTGCTGAACTGGATGCTGCCGTCGAGTCGTCTGCTGCTGGCATTGGCGCAACAGCCGGCGCCCGCCGCTCCGGCGCCCCCCCCACCACAGTCGCCGCCTTCCGCGGCGCAAACGCGGCCCGAGCGGGACACGCTGCGGCTCTATGCCGTGGGAGACCTGAACCTGGGCTGGGATGTGGCGTCGGACTACCTGCTCAAGGGTGATCTCCGTTATCCCTTCGATTCGGTGCGCGACACCCTCGCGGCGGCGGACATCCTGTTCGGCAATCTCGAGAGCCCTATCGCCCCGGTCGGGCAGCCCTTCGTGCGCACGGGGAGCCCGGTGTTCAGCGCCCCTCCGGTGGCCGCCGACGCGCTGGTGCGCGCCGGATTCGACGTCGTCAGCACGGCCAACAACCACGCCTGGGACACGGGGCTCACCGGCCTGCTCGAGACGGTGAAACAGCTCGATCGCGTCGGGCTGCCGCACACCGGCACCGGCCGGACGCTGGCCGATGCGCACCGGCCGGCGATCGTGGAGCGCAAAGGCTGGCGCGTCGCCTTCTTCGCGGTGACGCGCGCCTACAACCCGGCGCCCCGGCGTTTCTACTCGCACGTCGGGTCGCGCTACGTCGCCTTTGCCGACAGCGCCTGGCTCTATCCGGCGATCCGCCGGATCAAGGCGTCGGGCGCGGCCGACTTCGTGGTCGTGAGCATCCACGCGGGCGCGGAGCTCTCCGACGGGCCGGACGATGCGTTGCGCGCGTTCCTGGAGGGCGCGGTGGACGCCGGCGCCGATCTGTGCCTCGGACACCATCCGCACGTGTTGCAGCCGGTGGAATGGTATCGCGGCAAGCCGATCGCCTACTCGATGGGCAATTTCATCTTCAAGCGCGGGAATCCGATGACCGCCTACTCGGGCGTGTTCGCCTTCACGATCGCCCCGGACGGGCTCGTGATGGCGGACGTGATCCCCGTGCGCTCCGGATTCCAGGCCACCTTCGCCACCCGCACCGCGGCCGACACCGTCCGCCGGCGTGTCCGGCTGGTGGGGCCGCTCCCGATCATCCTCTTCGCCACGCTGCCATGACCGCGTCGTCGCACGACTTTCTCAAGCGCCTCCTCGACTCGCCCGGCCCCTCGGGGTTCGAAGCCGCCCCCGCCCGCGTCTGGCGTGAAGAGGTCAAGGGCTTCGCCGACGAGCTGCGCCCCGACGTGCACGGCAACTCCGTCGCGACCGTGAACCCGAAGGGCAAGCCGCGTCTGATGTTCGCCGGCCACATCGACGAAATCGGCCTGCAGATCACGCACATCGACGAGGACGGGTTCCTCTATTTCGCGGGGATCGGGGGCTGGGACTCCCAGGTGCTGGTGGGCCAGCGGGTGATGGTGGTGGGCCCCGCGGGCCCCGTGCGCGGCGTCGTCGGGAAGAAAGCGCCCCATCTGATGAAGAAGGAGGATTTCGACAAGGTCAGCCAGATCACCGACCTGTGGATCGACATCGGCGCCACTTCGCGCGAGGAGGCGCTGACGCGCGTGCACGTGGGGGACCCGGCGGTGTTGGACGCCGCCAGCCACGAGTTCCCGGGCGGGCGGATCGTGTCACGCAGCATCGACAACCGGATCGGCGCGTATGTGGTCGCGGAAGCGCTGCGCCTGCTCGCGCAGCAGCGCCCTCCCCACGCGGCGGTGTTCGCGGTGGCGACCACACGCGAGGAGATCGCCTATACGGGCGGCGGCGCGCGCACCAGCGCGGTCGGCATCGACCCGCAGGTGGCGCTCGTGGTGGACGTCACGCACTCCACCGACTGGCCCGGCGCGGACAAGAAACAGGGAGGCGACCACAAGCTGGGGGGCGGGCCGGTGTTCGGCCGCGGCTCGGCGCTGAACCCCGTGGTCTTCGATCTCCTGGTGCAGTGCGCCGTGGAAGAGGGGATTCCCTACAGCGTGCAGGCGGCTCCGCGTGATACCGGCACCGACGCCGACGCGATCCACAACGCGCTGCGCGGCATCCCCACCGGCCTCGTGTCGGTGCCCAACCGCTACATGCACAGTCCGAACGAGATGGTGGCGCTGGTGGACGTCGAGCGGGCGGCCCGCCTGCTCGCCGCGTTCGCGCGCAAGCTGGGACCCGACGCGAGCTTCATTCCCACCTAAGGAAGGTCTGCGAGGGTGTCGCGACGCCGGGGGTGGGGGCGAGGACGCGCAGACGCGGGGGCCGCACGGATCAGGACTTCTTGAGACTCAGCTCGCTGAGCGCCTGCCGGGCGGCGGCGCGAACCTGCTTGTCGCTGTCGTTGGAGAGGTTCTGGAGCGTGCCGATCGCGGTCGGCGTCCCCGCCACGCGCAGCGCTTCCACCGCGGTCATCCGCAACGCCGACGGCTTGCGGCCGAACAACCGCCCCGACGGCTGGGCGATCTTGATCAGCGCCTGCACCGCGTCGGGG
>DATICZ010000234.1:0-2475 GCA_035456525.1 Gemmatimonadales bacterium | reverse complement strand
GCGGGGTTGCGACCCGCGGAGCTCGAAGCGACGCTGCAACAGCTCGTCGACATCGGCGCCGTGCGGTTCTCGACCGGCAGCTGACACCGCGTTCCGGAGGATCGGTCCATGCTTGCGCTGATCTGGTCCGTCGCTCTCTCGGGCGGTCTCCCCGTTCCGGTCGCTCCACCTCGCCAACCGGGCGCCGTCCTCTCGGCTCGGTTCTTCTCGCCGGCGCTGGGGGCGTGGAAACGCTATTTCGTCTACCTGCCCGCGTCGTATCCGCAGCAGCGGGCACGGCGCTACCCCGTCGCGTATTACCTGCACGGGTACGGCGGCAACGAGTCCGATTGGCTCTCCCGAGCCGACATCGCCGGCGTCATGGACTCGCTCGTGGCCGCTGGGCTGCCCGAGATGATTCTGGTACTCCCAGACGGCGACAACGGATGGTACGCGACCTGGGCCGAGCCGCGCGATCCAGTGGCCTGCGCGGCGGACTCGACTCTGGCGGAAGCCGCCGCGGCCTACTGTGTGGCACGCCAGCGCTACGACGACTACGTCGCGGTCGATCTCGTTACGCACATCGACTCGACGTATCGCACCGTCGCCGATCGCGCTCACCGCGGCATCGCAGGGCTCAGCATGGGCGGCTACGGTGCGGTGACGCTGGCGCTGCGCCGACCCGACGTCTTCGCGGCCGCGGCCAGCCACTCGGGCGCCCTGTCCCCCTTCTACGCCGGGCCCCATCCCTACGCCGATCCCCCGCGCTACTACACGTCCCCCGATTCGCTCGCCGCGGCATGGGGAGGGACCGTCTCGTTCAGGCGCGCGCCGGTATTCGGCGCCGACACGGCGCACTGGTGGGAGATGGATCCGGCGCACCTCGTTCGTGCGCTGCTCGCTGCGCATCGCGCCGTCCCCGCGCTGTTCCTCGACGTCGGGAGCTCGGACGGCTTCGTCGACGAAAACCGCGCGTTCCACGCCGAGCTGACGGCCCTGGGGGTCGCCCACGAGTACACCGAATGGTCCGGCCGGCACAACTGGCCTTACTGGAGCGCGCACGTGGCCGAGAGCCTTTCCTGGCTGGCCCGGCGGTTGGCACGGTGAGGGTCGTGGGGCGGTCCGTCCTGGCGCTGTACGCCACCACGGCCTGCGCGAGCGGCGGCATGCTCACCAGTGAACGCGCCCGAGCCATCGATGCGCTGTTCGCCGATTACTCGGGCGCCGCGGTTCCCGGCGCGAGCATGATCGTGATCCACGATGACCGGGTGATCCTCCGGAATGCGTACGGCATGGCCGACCTCGAGCGCCGGGTCCCCGCCACGACCCACACCGAGTACCGGCTGGCGTCGGTCACCAAGCAGTTCACCGCAATGGCGATCATGCTGCTGGCCGGGGACGGGCGGCTGCGCTACGATCAGCCGGTGCGCGAGATCCTGCGCGAGCTGCCTCCCGCCGCCGCCCCGGTCACCATTCGCCATCTGCTGAATCACACCTCGGGACTGCTCGATTACGAGGATCTCATTCCCGCTACGCAAGCCCTGCAGGTGCACGATCGCGACGTCCTGACCCTGCTCGCGGCGCACGACAGCGTGTACTTCCCGGCGGGCACGCGTTACCGCTACAGCAACTCCGGCTACTGCCTGCTGGCGCTCGTCGTGGAGCGCGTGTCCGGCATGCCGTTCGCGCGGTTCCTGCATGAGCGCATCTTCGCCAGGCTCGGGATGTCGGGCACCGTGGCGCATCAGGACGGCGTGGACACCGTGCCACAGCGGGCGTACGGCTACACTCCGGATTCCGGCCGATTCCGGCCGAGCGATCAGAGCGTCACCAGTGCGACGCTGGGTGACGGCGGGGTCTACACGTCGGTCGAGGACCTGGTGCGGTGGGATCGAGCGCTGTATCCGGGCGAGCTCGTGGATCAGGCCACGTTGCGGCTGGCCACGACTCCGCCCACCCTTCCGGCCGATTCGACACAGTACGGCTTCGGCTGGTTCGTGGACAGCTACCGCGACCTGCGGCGGTGGCGGCACACCGGGGAGACGAGCGGCTTCCGCAACGCCATCCAGCGCTACCCCGAGCGCCGTTTCACGGTGATCGTCCTGACCAACCGCAACGGCGGCGATCCGGCGACCCTCGCCGAGCGTATCACCGACCTTCTCCTGTTCTCAACCCTCCCGGAGCATCCATGACCGATCGTCGGACGTTTCTCGAGAGCCTCGCCCTGAGCGGGGCCGCCCTCGCGGTGGGAGCGTGCGCCAGCGCGACGACCACGAGCCAGACCCCTGCCCCAGCCCCGGTCCCGCCCGTCACGAAGGACGGGCCGTGGGACAACGGCTGGCTCGACCAGCTCACGGCGAAGCACAAACAGGTCTTCGACATCTCGGCCTATGCGGATGGGGGCGGGCTGTTCTACGCCAAGAACTTCTTCAATGCGCACCGCGATGCCTTCGGCGTGGAATACCCGAACGTGCAGGCGGTGCTGGGCATCCACGG
>DATICZ010000233.1:0-37983 GCA_035456525.1 Gemmatimonadales bacterium | reverse complement strand
CGAGCACGCCGTGCGCCGCGGCGAAGGCGTGCTGGCCGAAGCGGGCCCGTTCTGCGCCGTCACCACTCCCCACACGGGCCGCAGCCCGGGCGACAAGTTCGTCGTGCGGGAGCCCTCCGCCGCCGACCAGGTGTGGTGGGGCAAGGTGAACCAGCCGCTCGAGCCAGAGTCCTTCGACCGCCTGTACGCCGACGTGATGCGCCACCTGAACGGCCAGGAGCTGTTCGCCCGCGACCTGTTCGCCGGGGCCGACCCCGCCTACCGCATTCCGGTACGGTTCGTCTCGCCCAACGCGTGGCACACGCTGTTCGTGTACAACATGTTCCTGCGGCCCACCGACGCGGACCTCGCCGCCTTCAAGCCCGCGTGGCACGTGCTGCACGCGCCCGAGTTCCAGGCCGACCCCGCCCTCCACGGCACGAAGACCGGCACCTTCATCGTCCTTCACTTCGCTCGGCGCCTGGTGTTGATCGGCGGGACCCGCTACGCCGGGGAAATGAAAAAGAGCATCTTCACGGTGCTCAACTACCTGCTGCCGGCGCAGGGTGTGCTGCCGATGCATTGCTCGGCGAACATCGGGGAAGCGGGCGACGTCGCGCTGTTCTTCGGGCTCTCCGGAACCGGCAAGACCACGCTCTCCGCCGACCCCTCCCGCGGGCTGATCGGCGACGACGAGCACGGGTGGAGCGAGTCCGGCGTCTTCAACTTCGAGGGCGGCTGTTACGCCAAAGTGATCCGCCTCTCCGCCGAGGGGGAGCCGGAGATCTTCGCCACGACGCAGCGCTTCGGCACGGTGCTCGAGAACGTGGTGGTGGACCCGGTCACCCGGACGCTGGATCTGGACTCCGCGGCCATTACGGAGAACACCCGCGCGTCCTATCCGATCCATTTCATCCCGAACCACGTCCCCGGCGGTCTCGGCGGCCATCCGTCGCACATCGTGTTTCTCACGTGCGACGCGTTCGGCGTCATGCCGCCCCTCGCGAGCCTCACACCCGCGCAGGCGATGTACCACTTCCTGTCGGGCTACACCGCGAAGGTGGCCGGGACCGAGCGCGGCGTCACGGAGCCGAAGGAGACCTTCTCCGCCTGTTTTGGCGCGCCGTTCCTGCCCCGCCACCCCAACGCGTACGCCACCATGCTGGGTGAGAAGATCGCCCGCCACGGCGTGCAGTGCTGGCTCGTGAACACGGGATGGACCGGCGGCGGATTCGGGACGGGACAGCGCATCCGCCTCTCCCACACGCGGGCGATTGTCCGCGCCGCGCTCGGCGGGAAACTGGACCGCGTCCCGACCGTGCGGGAGCCCGCCTTCGGCCTCGCGGTTCCGACGGAGGTCCCCGGCGTTCCCGCGGACGTGCTCCTGCCGCGCCGCACCTGGGCGGATCCCGCCGCCTACGATGCCCAGGCGATGCGGCTGGCGGAGTTGTTCCGCAAGAACTTCGGACAGTTCGAGGAACACGTGCACGCGGCGGTGCGTGAGGCCGGGCCCCCAGGGCCCCGGGTGTGACCCGGCTCGAAGTCGTCCGCGATCCGCTCTGGAACAACATCCGGCTCGAGCCCGAGGCACTCGAGCTGCTCGACACGCCGGCCGTCCAGCGCCTCCGCTACGTCCGGCAGCTGGGACACGCGTTTCTCGTGTACCCCGGGGCGACCCACACGCGGCTCGAACACGCCCTCGGCGCCTACCACCTCGCGCGCCGCGCGATCGCGCTGCTCGAGGAGAGCGGCCAGTCGGTCGATGCGGCCGACGCGCGCCTGCTGCGCCTCGCGGCACTGCTCCACGACGTCGGCCACTACCCGTTCTCCCACGCGCTGGAGGAAGCCGGTCTCCCGAGCCACGAGACCCTGGCAGGAATCCACCTGGCGCAGCCCGAGGTCGCCGACGCGCTGGGGCGCTGGCGTATCGCGCCCCAGAAGCTGCTGACGCTGATCCGCGGTCAGAGCAAGGACCCGTTGGCCGGGCTCGTCTCCGGGGCGGTGGACGTCGACAAGCTCGATTACCTGTCGCGCGATGCCTGGATGTGCGGCGTGCCCTACGGCGTGATCGACGTCGAGCGGCTGCTCTCCTCGCTGACGCTGGCGCCCGGACCGGGCGGCCGCCTGTCGCTCGCCCTGCACGAGAAGGGACTCGCGGCGCTCGAATCGCTGCTGTTCGCGAAATACCAGATGTATCGCAACGTGTACTGGCACCATGCGGTGCGCAGCGCCACGACGATGTTCAAGCGGCTCGTCCGCACCGCCATCCGGGAGGGCCGGATCCGGGCCGACGACGTCGCCGTGGCGACCGACGACGGGCTGATCCACGAGCTGGACCGCGATGATCCGACCGGGCTCGCGCGCCGCCTGCGGGAACGCCGCCTCGCCAAACGGGCCCTGGACCTGCCCGCGACCGACCTCCCCGCTGATGTCTCCGACTGGCCCGCCACCGATCCCGACCTGACCGAGCAGGTGGAGGACCGGCTGGCCGAAGAGGCGGGGCTGCCGCCCGGCGCACTGTTCCTGGATTTCCCCGCCAAGGAGGGGATGCTGGGCGTCGAGCTGCCGCTCGTGCGCCGCGACGCGGCTCCGGGAAGCCGATCGACCGGCGAGGGCGTCGAGATCCACCTGGGACTGCCGCGGGTGGCCGCCGAGCTGTACCGCTCGGCCCGGCGCCTGCGTGTGTTCACACTGCAGACAGTGCGGCTGCGGGAGTCCGATATCGTCGAGCTGATCCGTCTGCCGCGCGAGGAGGTGGCGGCGCGGCTCGCCGCTCAGCGGGGGCTGCTCAGCGCTTCCGCGGCACCTCGGTCGCCTGGGTCGTCTCGTCGTCCTCGGGGTACTCCACCGAGTCGATCCGGACCAGAATCGCCGTGATGTTGTCGAGGCCGCCGTGGCGGTTGGCCTCGTTGATCAGCTTGTCCACCTGCTCCTGCGGCATCTCATCGTCGCGTCCGATGATGTCCTGCAGCTCGGGATCCTCGAGCATGCCCGTGAGCCCGTCCGAGGCCAGCAGGAACAGGTCCTTCGCCTTCACGGAGCCCACGTACACGTCCGGCGTCACGTCGCTGTTGGCGCCCACGCAGCGCGTGATCACGTTGCTGTAGGGATGCGTGCGGGCCTGCTCCGCCGTGAGATACCCGGCGTCCACCTGCTCCTGCACATAGGAGTGGTCCTTGGTGACCTGGGTGAGTTTGCCGTCGCGCAGCAGGTAGGCGCGGCTGTCCCCCACCTGGCCAATCAGGAACCGGGTCCCGTACAGCACCAGCGAGGTGACGGTCGTCCCCATCCCCCGCTTGTCGTGCTCGGTAAGGGTCCGTTGGAAGATCGCCGCGTTGGCCGCGCGGATCGCCGCCTGCATCCGATCGGCGACTTCCTTGTCCCCGAGCCCCCGCAGGGAGCCCAGCTCGCGAGCGATGTGCCGCACCGCCATCTCGCTCGCCACTTCCCCTGCGGCGTGGCCCCCCATGCCGTCCGCCACGACGAAAATCCCGCGGTCCGGGACCATGAGGTAGCTGTCCTCATTCCCCGACCGGATGATGCCGACGTCGGACCGCCCTGCGCAGGTAATGTGCACGCTGGGCGGTTACACCAGGACCCAGTAGATCAGCATCGCGGCCGCAAGCACGATGACGGCGGCACTCGAGCCACAGCCTTTGCCCTTCTTCGGCGTCTGGGCAACAGGAGCCCCTGGACGCTTCGCCGGCCCGGCCGGCTTGGGAGGCGTCCTGGCCGGCGCGGGTGCGGGACCAGGAGTGGCACCGGCCTTGGGTGGTGGCGCGGCGGGCTTCGCCGATGGCGCGGGCGGCTTGATCGACTCGATCACTTTGGTGCCGCCACCTTTGACCACGCCCAGCGCGTCGTCGGTCGGCTCGAACACCAGCTGCACGTCCCCGAACCGCACCAGCGTCCCAGGAGCGATCGGCGTGTCGGCCGCGATCCGCTCGCCGTCCACGTACGTGCCGTTCGTCGAGCCCAGGTCCACCAGGACCCACACCCCTTCGCGTCGCTGCAGCTTGGCATGGGCGGTCGAGACGGATTCGTCGGGGAGCACGAGGTCGTTGTAATCGGCGCGCCCGATGTTGGCGATCGGCGTCTTTACTAGCAGCCGCGTGCCCTTCAACCCACCGCTGCGCACCAGGAAATTGGCGAGCGCCCCGCCACCGGCGGCGGAGCCGGCCGGCGAAGCAGCGGGCGTGGCCGCGGGTCGTGGCGTCGCCGGCATGCCGAACGAGGTGTTTTGGAGTCGTGCGCCCGCGCCGGGCGCCGGCGCGCTGGCGGCCGGTGCCGCCGCCCCTGCGGCGGCCGGTGCAGCCGCCGGGGATGCGTCGGCGTAGAAGCGGAAACTCTCCTCGCCGATCCGGATCACGTCGCCGCGCGCCAGCACGCGCTGCCCCTGGATCAGCTCGTCGTTGACGAACACGCCGTTGGTGCTCGAGTCGATCAGCAGGTAGCCCTTGGGAGACGGCGCAATCTCGGCATGGCGGCGCGACACGTCCTTGCCGGGCACCACCACGTCGCAGCCAGCTTCGCGCCCGATCACGAGCGAAGCCGCCATGATCACGTATTCCCGGCCATCGGTGAGCGACACCAGCCGCCCGCCGGTCGTGCCCACGGTACGCGGGGCGCCGGGGCGTGGGGGGGACGCGCCTTCCGGCACGGGCGACATGGCCGGAACGAACTGCGTGCTGCCGCTGCGGCGTTCGTCCACGAAGGTGAGCTCGAAACCGCCCACCTGCAGCTTGTCCCCGTGCAGCAGCGGCGTCGGCTCGGCGCCCAGCCGCACACCGTTGATCATCAACTCCGCTTCGGGACTCGCTTTCCGGATCACCACCTGACCGTCGGGCTGCCCCTGTAGCAGTGCGTGCCGGCTCTGCAGGCCCGGCCCCGTGAGCGAGATGGCGCACGACGGATCGCTCCCCAGGGCGACCTCGCCCAGAGGGATCGTAAACCGCTTGCCGCCAAGCTCGAGCATGGACATGAACGGGTTCTCCAGGGGCGCTGGCCGAAGGTCGGAAAGCTACGCCCGGGCGTGTAACCGGGCAAGCCGACGTGGGTTACGTGACTTCTCCCTCGAGCTCCCGCCCCACCAGTCCGGCGCGCAGCCAGCGCCAGAAGAGCAGCGAACCGAACGCCACCGTGGCGTAGCTGTTGATGAAACGCCAGATCACGGTGTAGCCCGGCAACAATTCCCGCGGCACATAGATCGACATCACGGCGGCGGACAGCACTTCAGCCAGGCCCGAGGCGCCCGGCGTGGGCGCAAAGTACAGCAGGAACGAGATGAACGTCTGGACGAGGAGGATGTCCACGAAATGCGCCGGCAACCCGAGCGCACGCAACGCGACGTATCCCGCGAGCAGCTTGTTGGCGTGCGAGGGAGCCGAGAGGATGATCGCCCAGACCAGGGCCAGCAACCCGCGCGGGCTGCCGAAGGCCTCCATGCACTCGTGGGCCCGGTCGATGCCCTCACGCAGGCGATCGATGCGGGCCGCCACCTTCGCGCTGCGCGTCTCCAACCGGGTGGCCACCCAGTGCACGAAATCCCGCAGCAGGCGCGGGAAGAACATGGCGAACGCCATGGCGATGCCGATCAACACGAAGATGAGGAAGCTGGTCTTGAACAGGTCGTACAGCGTGATGCCGAGCACCACCCCGTGCTGCGCCAGGGACCGCCCCGCCCCGAGGAAGATCGCCAGCGGACCCGCCACCGCGAAGAAGATGACGGTGGCGACGAAGGTCATGAAGGTCGACGTCACCGCTTCGGGCAGGGCTACACCGGCGCGCCGCATCGTCCACATCATCATCGGACCCGCGCCGGTCTGAAACGGCGTGAGGTAGGCGCCCCAGGCGCTCATGCCGCCGGACACGACCATGTCGCGCCAGCGGACTCCCGGGTGCACGTGCCGGGCGACGACCCACAGCCGCGTCCCGCCACCCAGCCAGTCCATCGAGGCCAACCCCAGGCCGATGACCAGCCACCACCAGCGCAACCCGAGGAGCGCGCTGACGAACGCCTGCCAGTTGTTGCCGTAGAGGAGCAGCCCTACGAAGCCGCCGATCGAGATCAGGGCGAAGACCTCGAGACCGCGGCGCAGCAATCGGGGCGTGAGGGCGGGCATGGCCGCCGACAAACCTAGGACGTTCCCGGGTACCCGCCAGCGGCGGCTTACCCCCTGCGCGCGGCCGTTTCCGGTTAACTTTGCAGGTTATGTCGGCGCCCCCCGATCGCGTGATCCTCCGCAACGCGCGACAGCACAACCTGAAGGGCATCACGGTGGAGCTGCCCCGGCGGGCCTTCACCGTCATCACCGGTCCCTCGGGGTCCGGCAAGAGCTCGCTGGCGTTCGACACCCTGTACGCCGAGGGCCAGCGCCGCTACATCGAGTCGCTCTCCACTTACGCCAAGCAGTTCCTCGAGCGGATGCCCAAGCCGCTGGTGGACTCCCTCGAGGGCCTGTCGCCGGCCGTGGCGATCGAGCAAAAGAATCCCACGACCTCCAGCCGCTCCACCGTCGGGACCGCAACGGAGATCTACGATTTCCTCCGACTCCTCTGGGCACGGGTGGGCACCCCGTATTGCCTCCACTGCGGCTCGGTGGTCAAGGTGGACACGGTCGAGGAGGTCGTGGACGACATCCTCGGGGGAGCGGGAACCCGGGAGGACGGGGGCGGGGAGCCGTCGGAGGCGGTGCTGGTCACTTTCCCGCTGCCCGACAGCGCGCACCGCCCCGACGTCGACGCCGCCGCCCAGCTGGTGGCGGCCGGATTCGTGCGTGCCCAGGTGGATGGGGATCTGCTCCGACTCGATGAGCCGGAAGCCGAGTCACGGGTCCGTTCCGGTCGCGACGTGCTGGTCATCGTGGATCGCCTCACCCCGGCGGACCGCAATCGCGGTCGGCTGGCCGACGCGGTCGCCACCGCATTCGCCGAAGGGGAGGGCGTCGCCGTTGCGCTCGACAACGGGCGGCGGCGGTTCTCGTCTCACCCGACCTGCTCGACGTGCGGGCGGCCCGGCCCCGCGCTCACGCCGGCGCTGTTCTCCTTCAACAATCCGCGCGGCGCGTGCCCCGGCTGCAACGGCTTCGGAGCGGTGCTCGAGTACGATGAGTCGCTCATCGTGCCGGAACCCGACCTGAGCATCGCGCAGGGCGCGATCGACCCGTGGACGAAGCCCCGCTACGAGGGCCGCCGTCGCCTGCTGCGTGAGACGGCGCGCGCGCGCGGCATCCCGGTGAACATCCCCTGGCGCGACCTCGATGCCCGCGAGCGCCACTTCCTGCTGCACGGCGGCGCCGGCGGCGGCCGCTACGTGGGGGTCTTCCCCTTTCTCGAGCGGCTCGAGTCCAAACGCTACAAGCAGTACATCCGAGTGTTCCTTCGCCAGTATCAGCTGGCGAAGACCTGCCCCACCTGCGGTGGCGCCCGGCTGAAGCCCGAGGCCCTGACGGTCCGGGTGGACGGGCGTACGATCGCCGAGGTCGCCGCCCTCACGGCCGCAGAGCTGCAGGGCTGGCTGGAGCGTCTCACCTTGACCCCGTTCCAGCAGGCGGTCGCCCGCCACCTGCTCGAGGAGCTGACGGCACGCGTTTCGTTCGTCGTGGACGTGGGCCTCGGGTATCTGACCATCGATCGCCAGACTCGCACCCTGTCGGGCGGTGAAGCACAGCGCATCGCGCTCTCCAACGCCCTCGGCTCGAAGCTCACGGAGACCCTGTACGTCCTCGACGAGCCGACGATCGGCCTGCACCCGGGCGACGTGCAGCGCCTGCTCGCCCTGCTGCGCCGCCTCGCGACGGCCGGTAATACCGTCGTCGTCGTGGAGCACGACCCGGCGGCCATGGCCGTCGCCGACTGGATGGTGGAGCTGGGCCCCGGGAGCGGGACGGCGGGGGGCTCGGTGGTCTACCAGGGGCCGGCCGCCGGCGTGCGGTCGGCCGGCACGCTCACCGGTCAGTACCTCTCGGGAGAGAAGCGGATCAGCGTGCCGTCGGCGCGTCGCCCCGCCCTGCGCTGGCTCACGCTGCGCGGGGCCCGACTGCATAACCTCCAGGACGTCGATGTGCGGATTCCTCTGCACGCGCTCGTCGCCGTCACCGGCGTGTCGGGCTCCGGCAAGTCCACCTTGGTGCACGACGTCTTGTATCGCCAGCTGGAGCGCCGGCTCCGCGGCGGGCACAGCGCCAAGGAGCACCTGGGCGAGCCGGTGGGCGACGTCGCCGCGCTGGAAGGCTGGGAGGCCATCGGCGACGTCGTCCTCATCGATCAGTCGCCGATCGGCCGCACGCCCCGGTCCAACCCGGTCACCTACGTGAAGGCGTTCGACGAGCTGCGACAGTTGTTCGCCGCCCTGCCTCGCGCCCGGGAGCGGCGCTACACGGCGAGCACCTTCTCCTTCAACGTCCGGGGTGGGCGCTGCGAGGCCTGTGAGGGAGCGGGGGCGGTTCTCGTGGAGATGGTTTTCCTGGCCAACGTCTTCGTTCCCTGCGAGGCGTGCGGCGGCCGGCGCTTCAAGAAAGAGGTGCTCGACGTCCGGCTCGACGGCCAGTCGATCCACCATGTGCTCGAATGGACCGTGGACGAGGCGCTGCGCCGCTTCCACAAGCAGCCGCGCCTGGCCCGCGCGCTGTGGCAGCTGCAACAGGTGGGACTCGGGTATCTGCGGCTCGGGCAGCCGGCCACCACGCTCTCGGGTGGAGAGGCCCAACGGCTCAAGATCGCGCGCGAGCTGACGCTGTCGGGGATCCGGCCCGCCCGGGGAGGCACGGGCGGCCGGCGCAATCTCTACATCCTGGACGAGCCCACCACCGGGCTCCATCTGGACGACGTGCGGACGCTGTGCCGCGTCCTCGACCGCCTGGTGGACGCCGGGCACACCGTGGTGGTCATCGAGCACCATCTGGACGTGGTCAAGCGGGCGGATTGGGTGATCGACCTGGGTCCGGGGGCAGGCACCGCGGGCGGCCGCGTCGTGGCGGCCGGCACGCCGGAGGCGGTGGGTCAGGTCGCGGAGAGCGCCACCGGCCGCTTTCTGAGCGAGGTCCTGTGACGCGCCGTCAGGCCGACCTCGCGCTGATTTCCGCCTGCCTGCTGTGGGGAGTCAGCTTCGTCGTCGTGAAGCTCGCGCTGGAGGACGCCACGCCGCTGGCGTTCGCCGCGGTGCGTTTCGGGATCGGCACCCTGCTCCTCGCGCCATTCGCCCGACTGCAGCGGCCGTTTACGGCGCCAGAGGTGGCAGCCGGCGCCCTGCTCGCAGGTCTGCTCGGAATCGGCTTTCTCGCCCAGACCGCCGGCCTCGTGTGGACGACGCCCTCCCGCTCCGCGTTCATCGTCGCCATCTCGTCGGTGCTCGCGCCGGCCATGGCGGCCCTGGCACTGCGCGAGCGCCCCGCCTGGCCGCTGGTCACGGCGGTGCTCCTCGCCGCACTGGGCACCTACTGGTTGACCGATCCTGAAGCGGGCGGGCTGAATCGCGGCGACCTGCTGACGCTCGTCACCGCCGTGCTCTTCGGCGCCCAGATCGTGGCGACCACCGCCCTGTCCCGTCGCTTCGACCCGTTCCGCCTCGTGTGGATGCAGATCGCAGGAACCGCGGTGTTGGGCGCCTTCGGCGCCGCCCTGCTCGAGCGGCCCGCGATCCACTTGACGACCAGGTTCATCTGGGCGCTCGCTTACACCACCGTCGGCCCGACCGTGGTCGCGTTGCTGCTGCAGATGGTGTCGCAGCGGCACATGTCATCGGCGAGAGCCGCGCTGCTCTTCTGCTTCGAGACCCTGTTCGCCGCGGTGACGTCGTGGATGGTGATGAGCGAGCACCTCTCGGCGCAGCAGTGGTTGGGCGGAGGACTGATCCTCGGCGGGCTGATTCTGGCAGAACTGAAGGCGCCGTCGGCTATCGGCTATCAGCCATCGGCAGAGCGCGATTCGGGTTGAAGTCGCGGCGCCCGGTGGCGATATTACCGCCCCACACACGGATAGGTGATAGCCGATAGCTGATAGCCGTTGGCCTTTCGCATCAGTCCCGAGTAGCTCAGCTGGTAGAGCAGCCGGCTGTTAACCGGCGGGTCGGGGGTTCGAGTCCCTCCTCGGGAGCTGCTGTTTCACCACCACCGACTCGAGGTGGAGGCAGACCGCGCGCATCGGCGTGAAGGACGTCCTGACCTGGCTCGAGCAGCAGGGAACCCGACGCAATGTCGAGGGCATGGCGCGGTACGGCATCGTCGCGAAGCGGGTGTTCGGCGTGCCGATGAAGACGCTGCTGGTGATGAAGAAGCGGTTGGGGACGGATCACGCCCTGGCCGCGGCGCTGTGGGCCACCGGGTGGTACGAAGCGCGCCTGCTGGCCGCACTGGTGGACGATCCGGCGCGCGTGACGCGCAGCCAGATGAATGCGTGGGCCAGGAGCTTCGAGAACTGGGCCGACTGCGACACGGTCTGTTTTCACCTCTTCGACAGAACGCCGTTCGCATGGGAGAAGGCCCGCCAGTGGTCGGCCTCATCCCGGCTCTTCGTCAAGCGCGCCGCCTTCGCGCTGATGGCGTGCCTGGCGCTCCACGACAAGGCTGCCCCCGGCGAGCGCTTTCTCGCCTTCCTGCCCCTCATCGAAAAGGGTGCCGGGGATGAGCGCAATTTCGTGAAGAAGTCCGTGAGCTGGGCGCTGCGCGCCATCGGGAGGCGAAGCCCGGCGCTGAACGTCGCCGCCCGGGCCGTGGCCGAACGCCTGGCTCACTCGGAGACCGCCGCCTCGCGGTGGGTGGGCAAGGACGCGCTGCGTGATCTGGCCAAAGCGCGCCGCAAGGTGCGGTAGCGCTTTTGTCGACGTCCTGCAGATTAATGCTGTGACGCTTTCCGCCGAACCGCCGTCCCGGGATCCCCAGGACGCGCTCGCACCGGTGCTGGACGGCGCCTTCCTCCAGGCGCTCCTGGAGCACAGCTCCGACGTCATCGTCCTGCTCGATGCAGCCGGTACAATCCTCTACACCTCCCCGGCCGTGACCCCCCTGCTCGGCTATGTGCCCGCCGAGCTGGCGGGCGGCAGCGCCTTCGAGCTACTGCACCCCGACGATGTGACGCGGGCCCAGGGACTGTTCGCGAATCTGCTGGAGCATCCCGACGACCCGGTCACCGCGCGGGTCCGGTACCGCCACAAGGATGGCAGTTGGCGCGAGATCGAGGGGGTGGGAATGAACCGCCTCCACGACGCCGTGGTGCGCGCCATCGTCGTCAACTACCGCGACGTCACCGCCCGCCAGGCGGCGGAGACGGAGGCCCGCCGCACCGTCTCGCTGTTGCAGTCAACGCTCGAGTCCACGGCCGACGGCATCCTCGTGGTGGACGAGGCCGGGCGGATCGTTTCCTACAACCGCCGCTTCGTCGAGCTGTGGCGCATGCCGCAGGCGGTCCTCGACTCCCGGGACGACGATCGTGCGCTCGCACACGTGCTCGACCAGGTCGCCAACCCGGAGCAGTTCCTGGCCAAGGTCCGGGAGCTCTACGCCCATCCGGAGGCGGCGAGCTTCGACATTCTCGAATTCAAGGATGGGCGCATTTTCGAGCGGTTCTCCCTGCCCCAGCGGCTCGACGGCAAGTCGGTCGGACGGGTCTGGAGCTTCCGTGACGTGACCGCCCGGGCGCGCGCCGAGCGCGCCTTGCGGGAAAGTGAGGAGCGCTACCGGGCCTTCATCACGCACACGTCGGAGGGGGTGTTTCGTATCGAATACCAACCACCGGTGCCGGTGGACCTCCGCGTGGACGAGCAGATCGAAGCCCAATTCCGGTCCGGCGTGTTGGCCGAGTGCAATGCGGTGCTGGCCCAGATGTACGGCTTCGAACGACCCGAGCAGCTGGTCGGCCGGCACCAGTACGAGTTTCTCGATCAGTCCGACCCGGCGAATCTCGCAGCGATGCGGCGGTTCGTCCTGGCGGGGAATCGCGATCTGGATGCCGAATACCACGAATTCGACCGGCTCGGGCGCCGCCGGGTGTTCGTGTGCAACTCCGTGGGGTTCGTGGAAAACGGCGCCCTGGTGCGACTCTGGGGCACGCAGCGGGACGTCACGGAGCGCCGCCGTGCCGAGCAGGTGCAGTCGGCCACCTACCGGATCTCGGAGGCCGCGAACGCCGCGCACACGCTGCCCGACTTGTACCGCGCCGTCCATGCGATCGTCGCCGAGCTGATGCCGGCCCGGAATCTCTACATCGCGCTGTACGACGAATCGGATCAGACGCTGTCATTCCCGTATTTCCAGGACGAATTCGACACCGGATTCCCCGCCAAACCGCTGGGACGGGGCCTCACCGAGTACGTGTTGCGCACGGGTGCGCCCCTGCTTGCGACTCCCGATGTGTACAGCCGTCTGGTCGAGCAGGGAGAAGTCGAGCTGATCGGGACCCCCTCGTTGGACTGGATCGGCGTGCCCCTCAAGGCGGGGGGCCGTACGCTCGGCGTGATCGCGGTGCAGACCTACTCGGCGGGCGTGCGGTACGGCGAGCGAGAGCGGCAAATCCTGGAGTTCGTTTCGACGCAGGTCGCCCTGGTGATCGAGCGCAAGCGGGCCGAGCAGCAGCTGGCCGACAGCGAGGCCAAGTACCGCCTGCTGTTCGAGGTCAATCCCGAGCCGATGTGGGTCTACGACTACGACCGGTACCGGATCCTCGCAGCCAATCGCGCGGCGATCACGAGCTACGGCTACGACGAGACCGAATTGGCCGGCATGACCGTGTACGATCTCCACCCGCCCACCGAGCATGCGGCGCTGGACGAACTGTTGCGGCAGCCACGCAGGGACGCCACGACCCGGGTCGGGTTTCATCATCGGAAGAAGGATGGCACAGTCATTGAGGTCGAGATCCTGGCCGATTCCATCGACTTCGAGGGGCGGCCCGCGCGCCTGGTGCTATCCCGCGACGTCACTCAGCGGCGCCAACTCGAGCGCCAGCTGCAGGAGAACGAGCAGAAGTACCGCATGCTCTTCGAGTCGAACGCCGAGGCGATGTATGTCTACGACCTCGAGACCTACCGTTTCCTCGCCGTCAATCAGGCGGCGATCGCCCGCTACGGGTACACGCGCGACGAATTCCTCGTGCGCACGGTGTTCGACCTGCGCCCCCCGGAAGAGGTTCCCAAACTGCAAGCGTATCTCCGGGAGCACCCGCGCGTGTCCGAGACCACCAGCGGCTGGATCCACCAGCGCAAGGACGGCACGCTGCTGGAGGCGGAAGTGGTCGCGCACACGATCGACTTCGGCGGCCGCCCGGCCAATCTCATCCTCGCCCGCAACGTCACCGAGCAGCGCCGCCTCGAAGCGCAGCTCCGTCAGGCCCAGAAGATGGAGGCGGTGGGCCGGCTCGCCGGCGGGATCGCGCACGACTTCAACAACCTCCTTACGGCCATCCTCGGCTCGGCCCAGCTAGCCCTGCGCGAAGTGGAGCCCTCGCACTCCGTCCGCGAGGATCTCGAGGAAATCCGCCGCGCCGGCCTGCGCGCTGCCGAGCTCACCCGCCAGCTGCTGGCGTACAGCCGGCGGCAAGTGGTGGCGCCCAGGGTGGTCAACGTCAACGAGGTGGTGCGGAACGTCGAATCGATGCTCCGGCGGCTGATCCGCGAGGACATCGACCTCGTGCTCGAGCTCGCCCCCCACCCGCTCGCGGTCAAGAGCGATCCCGGACAGCTCGACCAGATCCTGATGAACCTCGTGGTCAACGCGCGTGACGCCATGGCACTGGGAGGCCGCATCACGGTGCGGACCGCCGCGGCCATGTTGGGCCCCCAGCAGCCTGGCAACGAGCCTCCCGCAACTCCCGGCGCTTACGTGTACCTCGCCGTCTCCGACACGGGGAGCGGCATCACGCCCGAGGCCCGCGCCCACCTGTTCGAGCCGTTCTTCACCACCAAGGAGATGGGCAAGGGCACCGGCCTCGGCCTGGCGACGGTATACGGGATCGTCAAGCAAAACACCGGGTTCATCTACGTGGACTCGGGGCCAGGCCAGGGTACGACGGTTCGGATCTACCTGCCGCTCAGCACCGAGGCGTTGCCAGGTGGCGATGTCCCGGCCCCCCCGATCGCACCAGGCAAGGGCTCGGAGACGGTTCTGCTGGTCGAGGACGAGCCCGCGGTGCGCCAGTTCGCCCGGCGAGCACTCGAGGCGAGCGGCTACTGCGTGCTCGCCGCCGGTGACGGGGCGGAAGCCCTCACCTTGGCGGAGCAGCACGCCGGCATCATCCACGTGCTGCTCACCGACGTGGTGATGCCCGGCATGGGGGGCCCAGAGCTGGCCCGCCGGCTGTCCCTCCGCCGACCTGGCCTGCGGGTCCTCTACTGCTCCGGCTACACCGACGACGCCGCCATCCGCGAGGGTGTTCGAGAGGCGGGGACGGCTTTCCTGCAGAAGCCCTTCGCCCCGGAGGACCTGATTCACAAGATCAGGGAGGTACTCGCCACGCCGTAGGGAGAATGGAGCCGTGCGGAAACGATGGGAACGACGCGAGTGTATACTCACTTTCTTCAATAACTCATTAGTATAAAATAGATTACGACCACACAAGCCCCGCAGTGACGCCCTAAGCGCAAATCAACAAAAGAGTTGCCAGAAGCCTGACGCTGAATTGACCGCCTCCCAGCTAGATTGCCCCCATGCCTCTTCGCCCTTTATACGGTCACGAAGCCGTGCGCCGCCGACTGGCTACCGCCGCCCGGGAGGGCCGGCTGCCTCAGGCCCTGCTCCTGGAGGGCCCAGAAGGCGTCGGGAAGCAGCGCTTGGCCCTTTGGCTCGGCCAGCTGCTGCTCTGTGAGCGGCGCGGCGAGGAGCCGTGCAACGACTGCCGCGCCTGCAAGATGGCGAACTCGCTCACCCACCCAGACTTGCACTGGCTGATCCCGCTCGAGCCGTCGAAGAAGGGAGCGGACGCAGAAAAGCAGGTAGAGGTCGTGGCGAGCGCACTGGCCGACGAGATCGCTGTCCGGCGCGAGCGGCCGCTGTACGGCCCCCTCCCGGGGATGGCCGTGCATAGTGTTGCAGCCGTGCGGCACATGCTACGACATGTTGCGCTGACGCCAGCTATGGCCAGCCGCAAGGTTTTCATTGTCGGGGATGCGGAGCGCCTCGTTCCTCAGCGGGCGAACCCTGAAGCGGCGAATGCCCTGCTGAAGGTGCTGGAAGAGCCCCCGGCGGACACGGTCCTCATCCTGACCGCCGCGGAGCCAGATGCTCTCCTACCCACGATCCTCTCACGCGTCGTGAGGGTGAGGGTCCACCGAGTGCCCGAGAGTGTCGTGACAGCATTCGTACACAACGAGCTACCTGAGTCGAAAGTGCCCCAGTCCGAGGCCGATGGCTGTATCGGCAGGGTTTTTGCCCGAGGGGGGGCAGTCGCTGCTCCGGAGCGGGAGGTCGCCGGAGTGTTCCAGACGAGCCTGCGCAGTGGCGTCGACCGGTACGCGTTTGCGCTGCGACAGGCGCCGTTCCAGGCGCGTGGAGGCTTCACGGACTTGCTGGACGGCCTCGTGGACCGGTTGCGGGCCGAGGCCCGACGCGGAGGCGACATGAGCAGGCTGGCCGGTGCGATCGCGTTGGTGCTGCAAGCCCGGGAGCAGGCGCAGGGGAATGTGAACCCGCAATTGCTGACGGCGGTGCTCGCAGGGGATCTGGCCGATCAGTGGCCGACCTGATGCACCTGGACGAGGGCGGCAGCGCCCGGATGGTAGATGTCGGCGGCAAGCCGGTCACGGCTCGGAGTGCCACCGCCGAAGGAGCGATCAGGATGTCGCAGGACGCGTTCCGGCTCGTGGCAGGGGGTGCCGTCCCGAAGGGTGACGTGCTGACGGTGAGCCGGATCGCGGGGACGCTGGCGGCCAAGCGCACGGCGGAGCTGATCCCGCTGTGTCACCCCCTCGGCCTCGACCATGTCGAGGTGAAGGCCACCCTGGAGGAGTCGCTCCCCGGGGTTCGGGTTCAGGCCACTGTCCGCACGGTGGGGCGGACAGGGGTGGAAATGGAAGCTCTCACCGCCGTTTCAGTCGCTCTTCTGACCGTGTACGACATGGTTAAGAGCGCGGATCGGGAGATGGAGCTTCTGTCGGTGCGGTTGCTGGAGAAGACAGGAGGCAGCCGAGGCGATTGGCGCCGCGGCTGAGGTCGGTCATCAGGAGGAGTATGAGCGCTTCACGAAGGTGGCAGCTGCAGGGTGGGCTGATCGTGGTCAGCGTGCTGGCCATCGCCAGCTTCGGCTGGGCGCGTCACGCCACGGCCGACGAGCCGCCCGCTGGAGCGGCACTGGGCGATGTGCAGGCACTGTCGCAGCAGCTGGAGTCCCTGCGCGGTGAGCTGACCGTGGCTCGGCTTCAGCTGGACCGGGCCGATGCGGTCATGGAGTTCTCGGGCGGCTACCACATCGCGGCCGATCTGGCGGCGGCGATCTACGATATCGCGTTGGCCGAAGGGATCGAGCCTGGTCTCGCCTTCCGGCTGGTCAGCGTGGAGTCCCGGTTCGACGTTCGGGCTCACAGCGCGGCCGGCGCCGTCGGGTTGACCCAGATTCTCCCCAGCACCGCCAGGCTGTTCGAGCCCAGTCTCACGATCGATCAGATCTATGAACGGGAGACGAACCTGCGGCTGGGGTTCCGGTACCTGCACGACTTGCTGGTGCGGTACGACGATGACTTGGAGCGGGCGCTGCTCGCCTACAACCGCGGCCCGGCAAAGGTCCAGGAGCTCGTCACTGCCGGAGTAGATCCCTCGAACGGCTATGCGCAGTCGGTGATGCGCGGCTACCGCCGCCAGGTCCGCCAGCAGTCGGCGGGCACGGAGTGAGCTACTCCGCCTGACGCCTCCCCGCCCCGTTCGGCGGCGGGATCCGCAGCAGCTGACCAGGCCTGAGAATCGACTTCATCGTGAGACCGTTGTAGTCCAGGAGCGACCGGAGGGGCACGCCGAACCGCCGGGCGATCTGGCTCGCGGTCTCACCAGAGCGGACGCGGTGGGAGGCCGAGATCGTAGCGCCCTTCGCGCTGCTCGTCGTCCGGCGGGTGGCGGTCCGCTCCGACGGCCCGTTCCACGCCGCCCGCGGAACCACGCGCCCGCTCATCGGAATGATCAAGCGCTGGCCCACGCGCAGCGTGCGGGATCTGAGGGAGGGGTTGGCGCCCTGGATCATCGAGACGGACACCCGGTATTGCTTGGCGATTTCGGACAGGGTCTGCCCTCGCGTCACATAATGATCCACAAAGGTGATCCGGTCCGTCACCGGCAATGTGTCGAAGCGTACCGCGACCATGGTCCCCCGACCGCGCGGGATCCGCACGGTCACCTCGCGCCCCGGGGGCGTCACGCCGCGCACGAACTGCGGATTGAGCTCCAGTAGCGCCGCCGTCGTCGTATCGGCGAGTCGCGCCAGGACGTCGAGCCCGGTCGCATCGGGCACCCGGATCTCGTCGAAGGTCAGGGGAGGAAGCTGCGGGATATCGGTGAACCCGTAGCGCGAGGGCTGCTTGGCGACCAGGGCGGCTGCAATCAGCTTGGGAACGTAGTCCCGCGTCTCACGGCGCAGGATGCGCGTGCTGGCGAGCTGGAAGAAGGTGTCATCGGTGAGGCTATCCGCCTCGCCCGGCAGCCGCCGGACGCCGCGCTGGATCCGGCCCTCCCCGGCGTTGTAGGCAGCCGCCGCCAGGTAGACGCTCCCGAGCTTCTGGACGAGGTCCGACAGGTACTCCACCGCCGCGTCGGTCGCCTTGAAGGGATCGCGCCGCTCGTCCACCCACGGATCGATCGTGAGGCCGTACAGCCGCCCCGTGCCGGCGACGAACTGCCACATGCCGACCGCGCGGGCCCGGCTCACGGCCGAATTGGACAAGCCGCTCTCGATCAAGGTCAAGTACACCAGGTCCTCGGGCAGCCCCTTCGCCCGCAGCCGATCGCGGATCATCCCCTCGTAGCGCGACAGCCGGGACAGCCAGATGGCCATGCGATCCCGGGCGTCGACCTGGAAGAACTCCAGGTATTCGAGCACCCGGCGGTTCGCAGCATAGCTGGTCACGTCGATGTCGAAGGTGGGGGCGCCGGCGTCGTCCGCGACGGCATTCGCCCCGACGATCTCCCGTCCTTCCGGCCCGAAGAGGCGAACCGCCTCCCGCTCCACGTCCTCGCTGCGCACGGTCACCGCCGGGGGGGCGGTGTCCCCCACCGTGGATGCCGCGGTGGGCGCCGCGGTCGCGGCAGGGCGCTGTGTGGGTGCGGCTGCCGGTTGCGGCGCCATCTGCACCGATTGCTGGCGGCCGGCGCAGGCGGCGAGGCCCACGAGCAGGAACAGGAAGCGGGGTTTCGACGTGTGTGTGGTCATCGTGTCGTCACGTAGTTGCCTAGCACGCGGTTGGTCGCGTTCAAGACCGCCAGTGCTGCCCCGCGCGGTGGATCAGTTTCCGTCAGGTACGAGCCGACCATGCGCCATGAGCTGCCCTCCGAGCGCACAGCCAGACTCACTATCACGACCGTCGCGTCGAAGGCCCGCACGGCTTTCACTCCCAGAAGCTCCAGCTCGACGCCGGGCCGAACCGCTTCCGTCAACGCCTGCACCGCGGCCTCCGCGGAGCAGCGCAACTCCCCCGCCTGCGACGTCATGCCCTCGGCCACGCCCGCGAACTCCCGGCCGTCCGTCCACGCCAGCTGCACGCGGGCCCGGCAGCGGCCGTCGGGGAGGCGGTCGAATCCGAACACCTGAAAGCGCAGTCGCTCGGCGGTCGCCGTTCTCCCGCTCACCCGGTCACTCAATCGAAGTGCACCTCGATCTGGTTTTGCGCCGACGGATCCTGGGGCGCTTCGATCACGTCCACCTCGAGCCGTGGCCGCCCCTGGTCATCCCGTTCCACCGCAATCAGCAGGATCAGACCACCCACGAGGTCCACCTTCAAATGACGCAAGTCCGCCCGGACCGTCACACCGCTCACCACCGCCCCGCGCAGCCGCTCCACAGCCGCCACGACACGGCGCAGATCCTGGAACTCCGGTTGGCTCACGCCGGGTGCTCAGCCAGCAGACTCAGCAAAGTGGTCCCCGGTACCCGTTCCGCCCTGCAGAAACAGTGCCGATTGGCCGAAGCCTCCAGGGCAAAACCCACCCACAGCGCAGATTCCTGCATCCTGCCCGAGTTCGCGCGAAACGACACGACGCTCTGCCAGGGCCTCAACACCGGGATTTGTCGCGTAAGTGATGACACACCAGGCCATCAAAGACCCTCAACTGGCCGCACAATATGCCCCTAACTGCAAGTCAGGTCAATACTTCAGTCGCCTGAGGTCGCCAGGGCGTGGAATCGGAGTGCCATATCCCGGGTGATCGGGCCGGCCGAACCGGCGCCGATGGTCCGACCATCCAGGCGCGTAATTCCAATGACCTCAGCGGCGGTTCCTGTGAGGAATACCTCATCCGCCGTGTAGAGGTCGTAGCGGTTCAGAGGGGTCTCTTCCACTGCGTAACCGGCATCCCGCGCCAGCTCCATCACCGCGTCCCGCGTCACGCCTCGGAGAATGCCACTCCACGGCGGCGGCGTGCGCAACGTGTGGTTGGCGACGGCGAACAGGTTCATGCCGCTGGCCTCGGTGACGTAGCCCGAGGCATCGAGCATGACCACTTCATCCACGCTCGCGGCGATGCCTTCGATCTTGGCCAGGATGTGGGCCAGGTAATTCAGGGACTTGATGCGGGGAGAGAGGTTCTCGCGGTGACTGATGGGTGTGGCGGCGGTCAGGCACGTCAGGCCGTTCTCGTACCGGTCCTGGGGCCAGAGCCTGATGGTATCGACGATGCAGACGACGGTGGGCTTGGCACACTTGCGGGGATCGAGCCCCAGATCGCCCACGCCGCGGGTGACCAGCAGGCGGATGTAGGCGTCGCGCATGGCACTCTTGGCATACGCCTGGGACACCATCGTGGTCATCTGGGGCCGGGGTAACGGAATGTCCAGGCAGATGCCCTTGGCCGAGGCGTACAGCCGGTCCAGGTGCGCGTCGAGCCGGAAGATGCGTCCGGCATAGGCCCGGATGCCCTCGAACACGCCGTCGCCGTACAGCAGGCCGTGGTCGAAGACGCTGACCGTGGCCGTGTCGCGGTCGAAGTACTTCCCGTCGATCCAGATGGTGGTCATGCCGGGGGAGAAATCTGCCTCCCCCGGCGGATGCTGACAACCCTGTTAGTGGCGCCCGCCTAGAGGTCTCCTCCCCCTTCCAGATCATCGTCTTCACCATCGTGGTCGTCGTCTTCGAACGCATGGAACGACCGCAGGATGTTCTGGCGGATGAGGCTGGCGTTGACCGGGTTCGTCGGATCGAGCACGGCACCAGTCGCGTCCTTGAACCAGCTCGCCACGTCCACGTTGATCGTGAGGTTGGACGTGGTGGCATCCACTGTGACGGGCGTCTGGAAGGCCGCCTCGATCTCCGCTTCGTCCCCCAACGCGAGCTTGAAATCGTGGGTCTGATTGTTCGCGTCGGTGAAGGTCACCATGACGCTGTCGACCTTCGCCTCGAGGGCGGTGTACGTGCCCGGGGGCACGACCTTGTCGAGAAACACCTGCGTGGTGCCGTCGACGGGCACGTCGACGGGGACCGGCCCCACCTCGAGCTCGTCACAATTATCGTGTTCGCCGGTGCTGGAGCACGGGCCGCCGGTTGACAACTCGATCTCGGACATCACGACTTGCACTTTGCTGATGGTGATGGCGCTCGTACCGCTGCCGACCACGATATCGGCATTGAGGCCCGGCGCAGCCGGCAGCGACGCAGTTGCCACCGACTTGGCGGTGACCGAGAGGCTGAGCGATCTGGACGGTCCCATGTCACGGCAGGCGGCCAGGATCAACGCCAGCGGAGCGAGCCACCGCGCGCGGGATGCAGGAAATGCGTGCACCATAGGCACCTCGGGGAATGAATGAGAACGGAGACACCGGTCGGCGTGACCTGCAGGCGATATGCCCGTACTGCCCCGACGCGTCATTCACTGCAGTCCGTTGGCGCACAACGCGTTGCCCCATGACCAGAAGCGCAGGTCATGGGGCAACGTGCATCGAAACAGGTCAAAATGGTGTATCGCGAGACAGTGAGACGCTCAGTTACCCTTCGAGGCCGTCGTGGTTGTCGTCCTCGAACGCCTCGATCGACTGCTTGATGTTCTCCTTCACGATCCCCTCGTTCTGCTCACCCTTGTTCGCCGACGCGGGGTCGACCAGCGCACCGTTGGCCACGAACCAGGTGGAGACGTCCATCCGGATCGTCAGGTTGGCCCTCGTGCCCGCCGTCACGTCGAGCGGGGCCGGCAGAACCATCTCCTGCGAGGCATCGAGATCCGAGGTGTAGACGAATGCAGTGTGGTTGAAGGTCCCCGTCACCCGGATCGAGATGTTCTTGAAGTCCGAGTTGGCTGCGATGAACGCCGCTTCCTCGCTCGAGGTCGTGTCGGTCTTGTGGATCTCGAATTCCAGCTTGTCGTACTGCCCGGCCGGCGCCGTCACGGTCACGGCCGCGACGGTGTTCACGGTCCCGAGCGGGAAGGACGCCAGGACGGGCCCCGACTCGAACTCCTCGCAGTCCCCGTTGTCGGGGATGCTGTCGCAGGAAGCCGCCTCAACCCGCTTCAGCTCGATCTTGCGCAGCACCACGTCGACGCTCCGCAGGACGATCGTGTCGCTGCCCAGCGTGATGATGGTGGTGTCACCGGCGGCGAGCACGGCCGGCGCGGCGAGGTTGCCGGTCACCGCAGGCGCGGCCACCGCGCCCGCCGCCGCCCGGGCGGAAAGGGAGAGGGACACGTTACCGCCGGCGCTGCTATCCGAACACGCGGCCGCCCCGACCAGGGCAATCGCCACGGCGAACCAACGGGACTTCTCCAGCCTGCTGCCGTTCATCGTGAGCTCCAGGTTTCAGGTGTGTGCATCGAGCGGAACGACCCGACGGTTTCGCACGACGCGTGCCCCACGGCCTAACGGCCATTCGCTTGTCCGCCATGCAGTTAGTGGACGTGCGCGGGATCACACACCTTGGGACTGTATCGAAACGGCTCAGGAATGGGATGCGACGAAACGCTTCGAGGCAGGGCTACTGAGACGCGCCGTCCTCGAGCCCATCGGCGTTCGCGTCGCGAAACACCTTGAGGGACGTGCGGATGTTGCCGCGCACCAGGCTCTCGTTCCGTCCGGCGAGCCCCGCGGTTGCGGGATCGACGAAAAACCGTCCATCCTCGCTGCGGAACCAGGAGGCCACATCCACGCGCAAGGTGATGTGGAGCGAGTCGCCGGGCTTCACCGTGAGCGCCGGTTCGAGCGAGATTTCCTGGGTCTCGTTGAAGTCCGAGTTGAAGGTGAAGGCGCGACGTCTCCCACCGCGGCTGATCGCTCCCTCCACGCGAATCGAGCTGGCCCAGAGCTCGGGGTGATGCAGGAGCAACTGGACGTCGTGGGCGGAGACGGAGTCGGGCCGATGGATGATCGCCTGGAACAGGTTGTAGTCGGTCGCCGGCGCGGGTTTGGTCGAGCGGCGGGTCACCCCGCCACCCAATGGGAGTTCGATCACCACCGGTTGCTCGTCGAACTCGACGCAGGGAGGATTGTCCTCCCCTTCTTCTTCCTCGCACTCGTTCGACAGCGCGGGTGCCATCGCCAGCTCCGCGAGGACGATGCGGGCGACGCGCAGGAACAACGTATCGCGGCCACGCACGAGCATGGTGTCGTTGATGGCGAGCGACGACGCGGTATCGGCCGCGGCCGGATGCCGGGCGGAGATCTGGAAGACGACGGCCCCGGCGGGGGCCTCCTGCTCCTTCTTCTCCCGGCACCCGGCCAGCACCGTTGCGGCGGCTGCCAGGGTGACGAGGGCGGACCACGGTGCACGTGCGAGGTTCATGCTCCAGAACCTACCCAGCCGTGGCCCGCCCGTCCAACACCGCTACTTCATCGCCCGCTCCTCGCCCTGCATGCCAACCGCCGGATTGCGGCCGAAGAAGTCGTTGGGCCGCAGCCGGAACGAGTGCCACACGACCGGCATCACCGGCATGTCCTCGGCGCGCGGGATATGGTGCATCCCCAGGTTCACCCACACCACGATGTCGCGGTCGCGGATCGGCCGGTCGCGCCCGGTCCAGACCGGCAGGCCGCCCGGGTCGCGGCTCCCGAACACGTAGTCGCCCGCGGCATAGCGCTCGGCCCCGTCGTACGGCGTCACCCAGATGTCGTGGTCCAGGAACCGCGCCCGCCTGGCCGGCGGGTCCTCGGGGTCCAACAGGAGCCGGCCGTGATTGGCGTAGACCAGCTCATAGGAGACCGGATTCCCGAGCGGGTTCGTCTCCCGCTCGTTGACGATCCGGAGCTTGGCGGGGCCGTGGCCGGCGGCGAGCGCCGCACGCTCGGTCTCCGGGATTCCGGACCGCACTGCGTAGAGACTGCGCCGCGGCGAGGTCAGGGGCAGCGTCACCCGCTCGAGGACATCGCGGCTGAAGCTGTTGGCCGGGCCGTCCACGTCGAGATCGAGCCGGAAGTTGAAGTAGTGGTCGTGGTTCACGGCCACGAGCCCGGGCGCCACCAGCCGCCCCGAGCGCGTGTCTTCCGCGGCGGTCGAATCGGACATGTGGCGCGCGGGAACGCCCTTGAGCGCCACGATGCCGGTCGCGCCGACTCGGACCTCGACCTCGGCCGCCTCGGTGAACACCCAGTCGTAGAAGTAGTCGTAGTTGCCGATCGTCGGGGCCATCCGCACCACCAGCTCCACGCCGGGCCGGCCCGCGTACGTCTGGTTGATCAGCTCGGCGTGGCGCCACACCGGCCCGCCCACGCTCCGCTCGAAGATGCAGATCGCGTCGGGCGTCGTGAACGGCTCGCCCTTGTCGTCGCTCAGGACCGCCGGCAGGAACACGGCGCTCGCCGGGCAGTCGATGCCGGGGGTGAGCGGCGTCGCGAGTAATCCGGCGCCGTACTCGCCGGTGTCGAAGTAGGTCCGGGAATACCACCCGTAGTCGGGGTCCATGTAGGGGACGAACATCTCCGACGCGTACCCCTGGTAGAGCACCGAGCGGGTCCGGCCGGCGTCGGACCAGCGCACCAGCGAGACGACGGTGCCGACCCGGGGGTCGGCCCGCACGTGGAAGCGCCAGTTGCCCCAGCGCACCTCGTTGCCGGCGACCCGGATGCTCGAGGTGTCGGGCGCGGCCGCGACGCCCGCGGTCGTCCAGCTGAAATTGTGGTCGCCCTCGTTGACGGGCACGACGCCGCCGTCCACGACCCGCACCACCTCGCGCGTGCGCAGATCGACCAGGGCGGAGAGGCGCTCGATCGGCCATCCGAAGACGTTGTTGGTGCTGCGCCGCAGGTCGAAGCAGAGCACCTTGATGAGCCGCCGACCCTGGTACTCGGGGAGGTCGAACCAGCCGGCGGAAAACGGCCCGCACATCACCTTTGCCAGGTCGGTGACGCCGCGCTTGCGCAGGCCGGCGAGAAACTCCGGATGATCCAGGGCGACTTTCGCGCCTTCAAGGAACTCGGTGAGGGTCAGCGCCCCCTGCACGTCGGCACGCCGGTTGAGCGACACCACCCGCCGCTGCGCCAGGTCCACTTCGACTTCGAACGCCGCACCGCCGGCCATCCCCACCGCGCGCGCCCGCCGCGCGAGCGGGCGACCTCCGCTCCAGGCCAGGACCGCCGCCTTCGCCGGCTCGGCGACCGTGATGAGCGAGAAGGAGGCGCCCGCCAGGCGGGCGTCCTTCTTCATGACCTGCGTCGCGACACGGATCTCGTCCGCCGACAGGGGATCGAGCGGATGTTGCGCGCCGGCCGGCGTCGTCATGCCGGCGACCGGGACCAGCGCGAATGCCACTGCGAGGGACCGAATCATTGTCTCACCTCCGCCGGCTGCAGCGCCCGGCCGATAGCGTCCACGTGGCGGTGGTCGGTGCCGCAGCAGCCTCCGACCACCGAAAGGTTGCGAAGCACGGTGCGGAGCTCCCGGTACCGGCTCCCCAGCTCCTCGGGGTCGCCCATGTCCAGCTCGGTGCTCGCGTCGAGCTCGGCGTGGCTCTTGCGCGAAGCGTTGGCGCGGAGGCCGCGGACGCGGTCGCGCCACGCTCCGTCGCCGGCGAGCGCGCCTTCAAAGTGGTCCGGGTGGGCGCAGTTGATCATGTAGTAGTTCGGATAGCCGCCCGTCGCGTCGTCGGTGCGCGCGATCGTCTCGCCCAGCGATTCCCCCGACGGCAGCCGGCCGTCGGTCTCCGTGGTGAACGAGATCGCCACCGGCATTCCCGCCGCGCGGGCGGCGAGCGTGATGCCGATCGCCTCCTCCGGGTAGTTCATCGTGAACGCCCCGACCATGTCCGCATCGCTCCCCACGAAGGTCTCCACCTGGGGCGCGTGGTACGCCTGCGCCTCTGCGGCGCTCATGCGGGCGCCGGGGACGTAGCCGTCCCCGCGTGGCCCCAGGTTGCCGCTGATCACGATCGGCGTGCGCCGGGTTTCCCAGGCGTGCCGGATCTCGAGCAGCAGCCCCACCGCCCGGCGATTGGCGTCTCCCAGCGTGAGGGCGTCGTAGCCGAGTTTCGCGCCCCAGTCGGGGTTGGCGCGCCACGTGGGGGTTTCGAGCACCAGGCCGGCGTCCAAAGACCGGGCGATCCCGACGTACCGCTCGAAGTAGCGCCGCAGCACCTCGGTCCCTTCGTCGCTCTTCAGTAGATCGAAGGCCGCGAAGCAGGGGAGCTCCACCCCCTCGTGGTAGATCAGCGTGGTCTCGAGCCCCCCGTCGGTCAGGAACAGCGCGGGACCGGTCTGCGGGAGACGTCTGCGATACTTGCTCATTCTCGTGCCATCCGCATTGTTGTAGGTGGTCGTCCGGTTCGGCTGCGGCTAACGTAGTAGAGGCGCCGTCCTGGTACCAAAGCGTTTTCGGCACGAAACGAGGGAAATCGGCCATGATTCACGCGCCCCCGGCGCGCCCGGAGCCAGTCTCCGTCGCGATCGTCGCCTATGCCGAGGCGACCGCGTCCGTCGTTCACGGGATGTTCGACTTCTTCGCCGCCGCGGGCCGGGACTGGGGCATACTGGTGGACGGCCAGCTCGGGCCGGGGCTGATGCAGCCGTTCATCGTGTCCGCGCATCGCGGGCCGTTCGCGGCGGCCAACGGCCTCACCATCACGCCGCACGCCACCCTCGACGAATCGCCGCCCACCGAGATCGTGTGCGTCCCCGAGCTGGCCATCTCCCCCGGGGAGCCGCTCGGCGGGCGGTTCCGGGCGGAGGTCGCCTGGCTGCGGCAGCGCCACGCGGCCGGCGCCACGATCGCGAGCGCCTGCTCGGGGGCGGTGCTGCTCGCGGAGGCCGGGCTGCTCGATGGTCAGGATGCGACGACCCACTGGGCCTACTGCGAGACGCTGCAGCGGAACTATCCCCGGGTGCGCGTGCACCCGGACCGCGCCCTCGTGCTCACGGGCCAGGGACACCGGCTGGTGATGGCGGGGGGAGGGACGGCGTGGCACGATCTCGTGCTGTACCTGATCGGGCGATTCGTGGGGGTGGAGGCGGCGATGCAGGTGGCGCGCATCAACCTCATCGACTGGCACCAGATCGGCCAACAGCCGTTCGCCCGCCTGGCGCGCACCCGGCAGGTGTCAGATGCCGTGATCGCCCGGTGCCAGGCGTGGATCGCCGAGCACTACCGGGAGCCATCCCCTGTAGCGGCGATGCTCCGGCTGAGCGGAGTCGCGGAGCGGACCTTCAAGCGCCGCTTCCGCGCGGCGACCGGCATGTCGCCGATCGAATACGTGCACACGCTGCGCCTGGAAGCCGCCAAACAGCTTCTCGAAGCGGGGGATGAAACCGCCGAGTCGATCGCGTTGGAGGTGGGCTACGAAGACGCCGCGTTCTTCCGCCGGCTCTTCCGGCGGCACGTCCAACTCACGCCGTCGGAGTACCGGAAGCGGTTCGGCGCGCTGCGGCGGGCGCTCGCAGAGGGCGGGGTATGAGCCTCCATTTGGGCAATGCGCCCGCTCGGAGGTGATGGGTGCGTCTCATGCGTCTGCATTGTCTGCTCGCCGCCGCGGCTTCCCTCGCGGGCGCCTGCGCCGGCCCTCGTCCCCAGGTGCTCGATGACGCGCACCGCCGGACGCTGATCGACAGCCTCGCGACGATGTTCGACAGCCTCGCCGCGATACATCGTGGCGATCCGGACACCGGCGTTCTCCGACGCCTCCATCCAGCGGCCGATTCGATCCAATTCGTCGAGGGCACGCTCATCGAGACCATCACGGGTGACTCGCTCTTCCGGCGAGTACGGGCACTCCACGTGCCGGTCCGCACCATGCACCAGCAGTTTTCCGATCGGACTGGCTACCTCCTGGACGCCGATCACGCGGTACTGACGGCCGTCGAACAGGTGGAGTGGGTGGATACCTCCGGCGCCCATCAATACTCGGGGGTCCTCACGATCACCGTTTCGCGTCGTGGTCCTCGGTGGGTCGTTCGGACGTATCGCGGCTCGTAGGAGGATTTCCACCGCAGCAGCTCAGGGGCGTACCGAATCTCGGAGGTCCCAATGTCCAATACCGTCATCATCGTCTCCCTCGGTGCCTTGCTGCTCGCGTGCACCACCCGGTCGGCGGAGCCGACGAACCCGCTCACCGTCCCCGTGTTCAGCCGGTCCGCGAACGGCGCGGCCCACGCGCGGAGCAGCCACTTCGGGACCCCGCTCGCGAGCAGGGAGGAAGTCATGCCGCCGGGCGTCGTGAATACGTCGTCCGCCGTCGGCAACGCCATGTTCGACCTCAGCCCGGACGGAACCGAGCTGAGATACAGGCTGATTGTCGCGAACATCGAGAATGTGTTCCAGGCTCACATTCACAGCGCCCCGAGTGGCGTGAACGGTGGGATCGTCGTGTGGCTCTATCCGTCCACGGCGGTCGGGCCAGGCCCGACGGGTGGCGGTCGGATCGAAGGGGTGATTGCTGAGGGAACGATTACCGCGGCGGACTTGGTCAACGCTCTCGCCGGACAGCCGCTGTCGAGCCTGATCACCCTCCTCTCGACCGGTGGAGCGTACGTGAACGTCCACACGAACGATGGCGTCGCGCCCACGAACACCGGACCCGGCGACTTTCCGGGGGGCGAGATCCGGGGCCAGGTCGAGGACCGCGGTCACTAAGGCACGGAGCGTTCGCGCGGTCGCGGTACTGGCGTGACGGCCTTGGCACCTTGAACCCCACCGCGCGGGTCCTCCTCGCCCTCATCGCAGGGCTGGCGCTCGGCGTGGCCGCCGTCGCCACGGGCAGCCCCGCGCTGCTCACGGTCGCGACCGGCGTGGAGCCGGTCGGCACACTGTGGACCAACGCCGTGCGGATGACCGTCATTCCCCTCGTGGTGGCGCTCATCGTTACCGGAGTCGCTGCAACCGCCGATCTGCGCCGCCTCGGGCGGCTCAGCGCGCGGGCGCTGCCGCTCTTCGTTGGCTTGCTGCTGGCGAGCGGCGTCTTCGCACTCCTCGTCGCCCCGCTGTCGCTCGACCGGTTGGGCATCTCACCCGACGTCGCCGCCAGCCTGCGCACGAGCGCCGCAGCGTCGGACGCCGCGGCCGACGCCCGCCGGATGCCGTCGCTCGTGCAGCGCGTCGTGGAGGTGGTGCCCGCTAATGCGATCAGGGCTGCGGCAGATGGCGCGCTGCTCCCGCTCGTCGTGTTCGCCCTGGTGTTTGCCTTCGCCCTCACCCGCCTCGGTGCCGCCCAGCGCGACCCCGTCGTCCACCTCTTCCAGGCAGTCGCCGACACCATGCTCGTGATCGTCCGCTGGGTGCTGGCGCTCGCACCCGTCGGGATCTTCGCCCTGGCTTCCGGACTCGGGGCCCGCATGGGCGCTGCCGCGGCCGGCGCCCTCCTGCACTACGTGGCCACCCTTTCTGGCGTCCTGCTGACCTTCCTGCTCCTGCTGTACCCGGTAACCCGCTTGCTGAGCGGCGTGTCGCTGCGCCGTTTTACCGCGGCTGCCGCACCAGCCCAGGCGGTGGCGTTCAGCACACGCTCGTCCCTGGCGGCGCTCCCCGCGATGATCACAGGTGCTCGGGAACGGCTCGGCGCCGGCCCGGCGGTCACCGGATTCGTGCTGCCGCTCGCCGTGTCGCTGTTCCGCCTCAACGTGCCGATCGCCTGGATCGTGGGGGCCCTGTTCCTCGGCCGGCTCTACGGCATTTCGCTCGGCGGCGCCGAGCTGGCCGGACTGGTCGTCACGGCGACGCTCATCAGCTTCAGCGTGCCCGGGATTCCCAGCGCCAGCCTGTTTCTCATCGCTCCGGTACTCGTGGAGCTCGGCCTGCCGGCCGAGGGTGTGGGAATCCTCATTGCGGTAGACGCGGTGCCGGACATGTTCAAGACCGGCTTGAACGTCACCTCCCACCTGACCGTGGCGGCCGTCCTGCACCGGGGCGACGCGCCTGCCGCATGAGCGAAAGACGCCTATTTCCGCCGGCTGTTGCGGCGGCACGCGCGCCTCACGCCGTCACCGTACGGGAAGCGGTTCGGCGCGCTCAGGCGTGGGCTCATCGGCGCCGGCGGAAGCTGAAGCCGGCGGCGACTCCGGGATCGCCAGCCCCGCGAGATAGCGGTACACGGCCCACCGGTCCGCGACCTCGCGCTCGGCCTGCGCCATCAGCCGCGCGTACCGCGCCGGGTCGAGTCGCTCCGCCGTGTGGAAGCGAGTCTCGATCCGCTGGTAGGTCGCCAGGGGGACGGTCGGATCCTTCGAGTCGAGCTGCAGCGGCGGCAGGTGCTCCCCCGTGCGGCGCGGGTCGAAGCGGTACAGCGGCCATGCGCCGGACTTCACCGACAGCTGCTGCTGCTCCAGGTTGTGGGAGAGGTCGTAGCCCTGCGCGATGCAGGGCGAGTAGGCGATGATGAGCGATGGCCCGGGGTAGCTCTCCGCCTCCGCGAACGCGCGGACCGTCTGGTTCATGTCCGCGCCGAGCGCTACACGGGCGACGTACACGTGCCCGTAGCTCATCGCCTCGAGGCCCAGATCCTTCTTGCCGGTGCTCTTCCCCGCGGTGGCGAACTTCGCGGCGGCGCCCAGCGGCGTGGCCTTGGACTGCTGGCCGCCGGTGTTGGAATAGACCTCGGTGTCGAGCACCAGGACGTTGACGTCGCGCTCCTGGGCCAGCACGTGATCGAGCCCGCCGTACCCGATGTCGTACGCCCAGCCATCTCCACCCACGAGCCACACGGACCGGTGCAGCAGGGCATCCGCCAGGTCGAGGAGCCGGGCGGCGCGCGGGTCGCTCACTCCCGCGAGTCGCGCGCGCAGCTCCACCAGCGCCCGACGCCCGGCCGCGAGGCCCGCCTCGGAGCGGTCCCCGGCGTTCGCCAGACGACCCGCGAGCTGATCGCCCAGCAGCGGCGTCAGCTCCGACACGAGCCGCCGTGCTTCGTCACGCCGGGCGTCGATCGCGAGGCGCAGCCCGAAGCCGAACTCCGCGTTGTCCTCGAACAACGAGTTGGCCCACGCGGGCCCCCGCCCCGCTCCATCCACGGTCCAGGGCGTGGTCGGGAGGTTGCCGCCGAAGATCGAGGAGCAGCCGGTCGCGTTGGCGATCACGGCGCGGTCGCCGAACAGCTGGCTCAGCAACTTCAGGTACGGCGTCTCGCCGCAGCCCGCACAGGCTCCCGAGAACTCGAACAGGGGCTGATAGAGCTGCGAGGTCTTGGCGTTCACGCGAGTGAGTGCGGTCCGGTCGATCTCGGGGAGCCCGAGGAAAAACTGCCAGGCGGTGCGCTCCCGCTCGCGGATCGGCGGCTGTGGCGTCATCGCGATCGCCTTGCGGGTCCGGTCCGCCTTGTCCGTGGCGGGGCACACCGCAGCGCAGAGTGAGCAGCCGGTGCAGTCCTCGGGCGCCACCTGTACCGTGTATGCCTGCCCCTTCAAGTCGGGGCCACGCCAGGAGACGTGCCGGAAGCCTTCCGGTGCGCCGGCCAGCGCCGCGGGCTCGTACACCTTGGTGCGGATCGCCGCGTGGGGGCAGACCAGCGCGCACCAGTTGCACTGGATGCAGAGCTCCTGGTCCCAGACCGGGATCTCGTCGGCGAGGTTGCGTTTCTCCCAGCGTGAGGTGGCGGTGGGCCACGTGCCGTCCACCGGGAAGGCGCTGACCGGGAGGAGGTCGCCCTTGCCCGCCATCATCACCGCGGTCACACGCCGCACGAAGTCGGGCGCATTCTCGGCGACGATCGGCGGCCGACGGCGCGTCGCCGTTACGGCGCCCGGGACCGCGATCTCGGCGAGCGCCGCGAGCGTCCGGTCCACTGCGGCGAAGTTGCGCTCGACCACCGCGGCGCCCCGTTTGCCGTACGTACGCGCGATCGCCTCCTTGATCTTGGAGATCGCCTGATCGCGCGGCAGCACCCCCGACACGGCGAAGAAACAGGTCTGCATCACCGTGTTGATGCGGCCGCCCAGTCCCGCCTCCTTCGCCACGCGAGCGGCATCGATGGCGAACACCCGCATCCGGTTGGACAGGATCGTCTCCTGCATCTCCCGCGGCAGCCGGTCCCACACCTCGTTCGCCGCATGCGGAGCGTTCAAGAGCAGCGTCGCTCCCGGGGCGGCGGTCTCGAGCACGTCGTACTTGTCCAGGAAGTCGAACTGGTGGCAGGCGATGAAGGTCGCGCTGGTGATGAGGTAGGGCGCATGGATCGGGCGGGGCCCGAAGCGGAGGTGCGACACGGTGACCGCCCCGGCCTTCTTGGAATCGAAGACGAAGTAGCCCTGGGCGTGGAGTGGCGTTTCCTCTCCGATGATCTTGATCGTGTTCTTGGTGGCGCCCACGGTCCCGTCGCTGCCGAGCCCCCAGAACACGGCCCGGACTTCGTCGTCGGGCTCGATCGAAAAGCCGCGATCCCAGTCGAGCGACAGGCCGGTGACGTCGTCCACGATCCCAACCGTGAAGCGCCGCTTCGGCTCCGGGCGCGCCAGCTCCGCGAACACGGCGCGCGCCATTGCGGGCGTGAACTCCTTAGACGAGAGACCGTAGCGTCCGCCGACGACGAGCGGAGTGGGGAGCGAGCTCCCGGGCGAGCGGCGGCTCCATCCATCGGCAATGGCCGCCACCACGTCCAGGAACAGGGGCTCGCCCGGCGCGCCCGGCTCTTTGGTGCGGTCCAGCACCGCGATGCGGCGGACCGTCGGCGGCAGCACGGCGATCAGGGCCGCCGCGTCGAACGGCCGGTACAGCCTGACCTTCAGGACGCCCACCCGGTCCCCGTCCAGGTTGAGACGTCGCGACGTCTGCTCGATGGTCTCGACCGCGGAGCCCATCGCGACGATCACCCGGTCGGCCTCGGGGTGGCCAGCGTAGTCGAACAGGCCGTAGCGGCGCCCGGTGCGCGCGCCCAGCCGGTTCATCAGCTCCTGCACGATGCCCGGGCAGGCATCGTAGAACGGATTGCAGGCTTCGCGCGCCTGGAAGTAGGCGTCGGGGTTCTGCGCGGTACCGCGCAGCACGGGGTGCTCGGGATCGAGGGCGCGCCGGCGATGCTCGGCGATCAAGCCGTCGTCGAGCAGGGCGCGAAGATCGTCGTCGTCCAGCAGGGCGACCTTCTGCATTTCGTGCGACGTCCGGAAGCCGTCGAAGAAGTGCAGCATCGGGATGCGGGAGCGAAGCGTCGCGGCCTGCGCCACGAGCGCCAGGTCGTGGGCTTCCTGCACCGACGCCGAGGCGAGCAGCGCGACTCCGGTCTGGCGCACCGCCATGACGTCGGAGTGATCCCCGAATATGGAAAGCGCGTGCGTGGCGATCGTGCGGGCGGCGACGTGCAGCGCCAGCGGGGTCAGCTCGCCCGCGATCTTGTAGAGATTGGGGATCATGAGCAGCAGGCCCTGCGACGCCGTGAAGGTGGTCGCCAGGGCCCCGCCCTGCAGCGCGCCGTGGATGGCGCCCGCAGCGCCGCCCTCGGACTGCATCTCGACCACCGCGGGGACGCTGCCCCACAGGTTGGTCTTGCCCTCGGCGGACCACTGGTCCGCCAACTCACCCATGGTCGACGACGGGGTGATCGGGTAGACCGCGATTACTTCATTAGTACGGTGGGCGACGAGTGCCGTGGCCTCGTTGCCGTCGAGGGTGGCGATGCGGGGGTTCATGAAGGCCAACGTAGAGCCTTCGGAATGAAGAAAACATGAACGCCGTCCTAGTCGCGGCCGCCTCGCGGCTCCAGCAGCGGGTCATTCGGCACCCCATGGAAGCGGATGACCTGCACGGGGCGCTTGCGCTCGGGGATGTTCTCGTAGAGCAACAGGTACTGCTCGCCGGTCTTGCGGTGGACGGCGTAGACCTTGAGAAACCCCCGCCCTCCCACCGAGCTGCCGATCGCGTCCCCGGTACCGGACACCGCGGTGAAGAGGGCGGCGTCGAAGTCGACGGCCTTGATATCGAGCTCGCTCGGCACATCGAGGTCGTAGTACTGGACCGGGTCCGTGGGAGCCGCCGGAACGGGCACGGTGTTGACGGGGCGGACGCAGGCCGTGAGGATCGCGGCTGACGCGAGAAATACGGTGATGAGCGACGATCTGACGGAATGGCGCATTGCCTCCTCCTGAGCGCGAGGCCCCCTGCCTGACGTTCGCAGGCGAGGTGCCGGAATCGATGACGTGTCCCGAGAAGTATTACCGCCCACGGTGGAGGAGTGCGCCCGTGCGGACAAACCCCTGACACGGCGTGGCAGCCCCCCCATGCGATCGTCGGTACGTCGCCGCTCCGAGACGTCTTAATATTCCCTGACACCGTGGCGGGATCGAACCCGCAACATGCGGAATAGAAATGGCGAGCCCGCCGTCCGCATACGACGAAACCAGGAATGCCAACCACCGAAGGGAGACCGCGCATGGCCGGGACCACCTCTCAGGCCCCCAGGGGGCTGGACGGCGTCGTCGCCGTCCAGACCCGCTTGAGCCACGTCGATGGCCTGGCCGGCGAGCTGATCATCGGCGGCTACGAGTTGAAGGAGCTGGCCGGGCAGGTGACGTTCGAGGAGGCGGCGCACGTGCTGTGGCGCGGCACGCTGCCGACCGCGGACCAGCTCCAGGCCCTGCGTCGGGAAATGGCGGCGCTGCGCGCGGTTCCGGATGAGATCATGAGGCTGTTACGGGCGGCAACCGGCGCGCCCCCCGTGGACGCGCTCCGCATGGCCTGCGCTACCCTCTCGCTCGACCTCGCCCGTCCCGACGACATCTCGCCATCCGCCGACCTCGCGGCCGCCACCATGTTGACGGCGCGCTTTCCGACCCTGGTGGCGGCCCATGCGCGGCTCAGCCAGGGCCTCGAGCCCGTCGCGCCCCGCAGCGACCTGTCCCACGCGGCGAACTTCCTCTATATGGCTCACGGCACGGAACCCGATCCGATCGCGGCCCGGGCGCTCGACACCTACTGGGTGACCGTCATCGACCACGGCATGAACGCGTCCACGTTCACGAGCCGGGTGATCGCGAGCACCCGGTCGGACATGGTGAGCGCCGTCACCGGCGCGGTGGGTGCGCTCAAGGGTCCGCTCCACGGAGGCGCGCCCGGCCCGGTGCTCGACATGCTGGTGGACATCGGCTCAGCGGAGCGGGCCGAGGCCTGGGTCCGAAAAGAGCTCGACGCCGGCCGGCGCATCATGGGCTTCGGCCACCGGGTGTACAAGGTCCGCGATCCGCGTGCCGAGGTGCTGAGCCGCGTGGCGGACGAGATGGGCCGGGGCCACCTGGAAGACCGCCAGCTCTTCGAGCTGGCGCGGGCGGTCGAGCAGACCGTTCTCAAGGTGCTGGAGGAAGTGAAGCCGGGTCGCAACCTGCGGACCAACGTGGAGTTCTACACGGCGCTCGTGCTCCAGGCGCTGGGCCTCGCGCCGCGCTCGTTCGTTGCGCTGTTCGCCTGCGGGCGAGTGGCGGGCTGGTGCGCTCATGTGATCGAGCAGCACGCCGAGGACCACCTCATTCGTCCCCAATCCGACTACGTGGGGCCGCGGGGCCTGGCCACGGTCTCGTCGGCCTAGCCGGCTTCAGCCTCCGAGAGCCACCGTTGGCGGAGGCCTTCCGCAGCACCCTACCTCCGCACGCGCGCAGTACGTCCTCACATGCGGCGCTGTCTTGATGGCTCAGGCCGCTACCGTGGCGCCAGCATCACCTGTTGCAGCAGCTGATCCAGGTGCTGCTCAGACTCGTGGGAGCGGAGAATGACCCAGGCGTCCTGGCGCCGCTGCACCAACATGGTGTAGACGCCCTGACCCGTCACCTGCCCGCCCGATTTCGCGGTCAGGGTGAACGCAATCGGCACCATCGTCACCGCGGCGTCCGGGCTGAGCACCATGGTGCGCAGACTCATCGGGCTGACCTGCACACCGGCGAGCGCCTGCCAGACGGAGTCGAGCGCCGAGCGATAGGAGTCCTTGGTGGAGTAGATGACGCCGTTGTAGGCCGTCACCGCTTCCTCCGCGTACGCGCCCAGGAAGCCGGCCGCGTCGCGGCGGTTGGCCGCATCGAGCACCCCGCGTACCACCTGTTCCACGGAGTCTGCGATCGCGGCCCGTCGAGTCTCGGTGAGCCGTGCCGGACCGCACGCCGCGCCTAGTCCCAGGGTGAAGGCCGCCGCCCAGAGTGTACGCATGTTCACCTCCGTGTGCAGAGCCGCGTTGCTGCTCCAGAACGAACGCTTCGGTCAAGGACATGTTCTAACCGCCTGCGCCGGGGATCGCCAGGCAGAGGCAATTCGTGTACATCTACCTTACACTATCACAGGCGAGAGCGAAGATAGGAGGGCCAACGTATGACCCGCATGGTGACCTTCGAAGAGCGCGTTTGGACGATCACAGCCCTGCCACGAGTTGAAGGCGGCGCCAACACTCCAGGCAAGCACGACGCGCTATCGCACGAGAGTGGTCTACGGTTTCTTTCGAACAAGGGCGACCAATACTTCCTGCCTCTCGAAGGGAGGCAGTTGCCGACTGAGGAGGGGCTTCACGCGCTCTCCTTGGATCGGATCGCTGACCTCCTCAAACGCGCCATGCGGGAGAGATCGCCGAGCGCGTAGCCTCGGCTGATCAGGTCGCGCTGTTCCCCAGGACCCTGGCGATCGCGGCGATGGTATTCCAGTTCCGCGTGGTGACCGGGACCCCAAAGAGCCGGTCGAACGTGCCGAGATAGCTGATGACCTTCATGTGGCGCCGGTCCAGGCCGATGACGAACCGGTTCTCCCTCGCGAGGATTTTCAGCAGCCACTTGCCGCTGGAAGGAAAGCGGATGGGGGTCGACGGCGCCGAGCGGGGGCGTTGGGACAGGACGCTCACGAAACGCACGATATCCGGACCCACGGGCTGGTCCGTGAAATGCTTCTGAGACATCAGCCTGGCAATCTCCCGGCCATCGCAGATCATGATCTCGGTAGCAAAGGGCAGCCTGCGTGCTAAGTCGGCGCGGAGTTGCGCCCGGGTCACCGGCCGCCGGATCACGAACGTGCCCGCCGCGCCGATGTTGACGGCATCGAGGTGTTTCAATTGTGCGGCGAGCGTGGCAGGTCGGAAGGTCCTGTGACCGCCGACGTTGACCCCTCTCAGAAGAACCACGAGGGCCATGAGGTTTCTCCTCCTCGCGCCGCCGGAAGACCCCTACTGCGGGCGCCGTAATCAAGAGAGTGCCGTTCCCTTTTGGCGGACACCGCTCCCCCCACACCCGCTGAGCAGTTCTTCCAGAGAATGGGGGGGAGCGGCACTGCCCGCGCGTTACCGGTCAGGTAGCGGGGGTAAACGCAGAGAACGTGAACCGGTACGCCTGCTGTGCGGCGTCGTACTCGGCGTGGAACTTCGTCGGGTGCGCACCGGTCAGCCCCGGAACGTCCGGGATCGCCAGGTCGAATGGCTGCTTCCGCATCAGCATCGCTTTGGAGAGCATCGGCTCAATGAAGATCGGCGTTCCCTTGTAGTACCCGATCACCATGGTGCCGTTGAACGCATCCTTGCGCTCGATCTCCGAGAGGAGGAGCGCATGCATCCCCATCTGCGGCACGCAAAGGCCGATCAGCGCGGGCACACCCGTCATCTGGGCCATCTCCGGCGGCAGCGGGATGTCGGGGAGGCCGTACGCGGCCGGGAGAGAGGCCGGCTTGCTCACGTCCTTGCAGTCCATCGCCGCCAGCTCGGAGGCGGCGACCGTATAGAAGTGGAAGTCGAAATGCGGCGTCATGAACGCGCCTGGTGGGTGGCCACCCGCCTCCCAGAAGATGGTGAGGTGCGTCAAGCCGCCCTGCTGGCGGACGGGTTCCGGCATGTCGATCGCCGCGGCAGCGACCGGCGGCCACGCCATCGGCTGGTCGGCCGGCGCATTCTCGATACTCGCCAGCGGCACCACCGCGCCGGCCTCTACCAGGGTGTTCCCCTTGGTCTTGGCCCAAGTGCACACCTGTGCCTTGAAGACATCGGCGCATGCCCCGGTCACTTGCCCCGGAGGCGCTTCGCCCATGCGGGCGCCCACGGCGGCGAGCGCCAGCAAGACGGCGGAGATGTGGGGGACACTGTGTGACATGCTGTTCCTCCGGTGTAATTGGAAAGCACTGCCCGGGGCCGGGCCGGCAGCAACCAAATTGCGGAATCGAACGCTACTCGAGCTGCCGACGAGGTGCCAGGGCAACCACTTTCATGTAACCTGCCACCCCGCCGTCAGCGCCGCCCAACTCAGGAGGCATCCTCGAAGCCGAACTCGGTCCCCAGCCTGAGGGTCCTCGGGGGGTTGTGCTCGTCTTGTAGCGTGAGCGCGACACGGCGCTCACGGACGATGACATCTCCGTCGCTCGTGGTTGCCGCGGGACCGTGAGACTTCTGTGCAGATCCTTCTTGCCGTGCGGGAGATTGCCACTCCTGTTAGGACCCGTCCACATGGACTGGGAATGACGTTCAGGGGTCAGGCACGAAGTGTGCATCCAGACCGCCTGGCGACGCTGGTGCGCATCGGCGGCGCGGAGTGCCCGGAGCCCGTGATCATCAACCG
>DATICZ010000232.1:0-11026 GCA_035456525.1 Gemmatimonadales bacterium | reverse complement strand
ATGGGGTGAGCGCCGAGCAGGGCGCCGCGGTGATGCTGCAGGGGCTCACCGCCCACTACCTGGCCTGTACGACCTATCCACTCAAGCCCGGGGACACCTGCCTCGTGCACGCGGCCGCCGGGGGGACCGGGTTGCTGCTGTGCCAGATTGCGCGGAAACGCGGGGCGCGGGTGATCGGCACCGTGTCCACGGCGGCCAAGGAAGCGCTCGCGCGCGAAGCCGGCGCGCACGAGGTGATCCGCTACACCGAGACGGATTTCGTGGCGGCGGTCCGGGGCCTGACGGGTGGAGCGGGGGTGCAGGTCATCTACGATTCGGTGGGCAAAACGACGTTCGACGCGGGACTCCGCTGCCTGGTGCGGCGGGGCATGATGGTGCTGTTCGGGCAGTCGAGCGGGCCCGTCGAGCCGTTCGATCCGCAGGTGCTGAACCAGCGTGGGTCCTTGTTCCTCACCCGTCCTACACTGGCTCACTACGTCGAAACCCGGGCCGAGCTCGAGCAGCGGGCCGGCGAGCTGCTGGGCTGGGTGCAGGACGGGACGCTGACGGTGCACATCGATCGCACCGTGCCGCTGGCACAGGCCGCCGAAGCGCATCGCGCACTCGAAAGCCGGACGACTGCCGGGAAGGTGCTGCTGCGGCCCTAAGGTCCTGGCTCGCGCCCGTGCGGGTCGGGTGCGAGCGGCAGTGCCAGGATGGCCCGGGACGCGTCGAAGCCATAGCGCGCGTACAGGGTGCGGCTGCGCTCGCTGGGCCACAGAATCACCGTGTCCACCCGCTGGCCCCGGCACCAGTCGAGGGCTGCCTCGAGCAACGCGCTGCCCGTGCCGCCTCGTTCGGCGGGTCGCACGTACAGGTTGGTCAGGTACGCGTGCCGCTCCGGCTCGCCGCTTCCGGGGTTGGGGACCTTCTCGATCAGGGTCACCCACACATGACCCGCGATCGCCCCATCCCGCACGGCGACGAAGCAGCGCCACGCCGTACCTTCCGCGAGACGCTCCCGCATCCACGCCGTGGTCCGGGCGATGAACTCCTCGTTCGACTCGACTGCGGGCCGCTCGGCCGCGCGGAACTCGTAGCGCAACCGCGCCAACTCGGCCGCGTCGGCGGGCGTGGCCGCGCGCACCACCGGTGATTTCGCCTGCCGTCCGGGCATACGGGCACGATACCGGAGCACGCGGCGCTCGACTAGTCTTGTGGCATGATCGCTCGACTGTGGCACGGGTGGACCACCCGGGCGAACGCCGAGGCGTACGAAGCGCTGCTCCGCAGCGAAGTGCTCCCCGGCATCCATCGGGTCCCAGGGTATCACGGCGCGTACCTGCTGCGGCGCGATGCCGATCCGGAAGTGGAGTTCGTCACGCTGACGCTGTTCGACTCCTGGGACGCCGTCCGGGCGTTCGCCGGTGACGACCTCGAGGCGGCGGTGGTTCCCCCGGCGGCCCGCCGACTGCTGACCCGCTTCGACGCGCGATCGGTGCACTACGACATTCTGCAGACACCTGCCTGACAGCAGTCCCCATGTTGTCCGCTTGGCGACAGCGCTGTGAGCGTGAAGGCGTCGCGGCGGAGTTCGGAGAACGATTCTCAACAACATTTGACAGGATGTTAAGGGGCCTTTAGACTCTTTCGGAGCTAATTGAAAATCATTCTCAACTAGACTGTGGAGCCCTTCAATGCGGCGAGTTCGGAGTGTCGGTGCCTTCCTCGGCACCCTGACCCTGTGCCCTCTGGTCACCCTCGCCGGTCAGGAGCGCACGACCATTGGCGGCTATGGGGAGGTTCACTACACCAACGCCTCCGGACCCGGCACGCCCGGTGTGGTGAACGTGAAGCGGTTCGTCCTCTATCTCGCGCATGGTTTTACCGACCAACTCGTGTTCCGGTCGGAGCTCGAGGTGGAGGACGCAAGAGTGGAGGGCGGATCGACCGGGGGCGAAGTCGCGCTTGAGCAGGCGTATCTCGACTACCACCTCAGCAACAGCTTCACCGTTCGCACAGGGCTCGTCCTGGCACCCGTCGGGATCATCAACGAGACACACGAGCCGCCGACCTTCAATGGCGTGGATCGTCCCGCCTTCGATCACGACGTCGTACCGACGACCTGGCGCGAAATCGGCCTCGGCGCGCTCGGCACCGTCCCAGGCGTGGCAGGCGTCAGTTACCGCGTCTACCTGCTGAACGGCCTCCGGGCCGACGGCTTCTCTGCCGCGGAAGGAATACGCGGGGGCCGACAGGAGGGGCGAGAAGCCAGCTTCGCGAACCCATCCATCACCGGTCGCATTGAGTGGGCGCGGCCCGGGTTGAAGGTGGGTGCGTCCTTCTGGTACGGCGGGACCGCCAATGGCGACAGCATCCTGGGCACGGGGACGTTCGCGGCCCCGATCACGCTTCTCTCGGCGGACGTGCGGTACGACGCCGGGGCGGCCAGCTTCCGCGCGGTGGCTGCAACCATCAGCGTCAGTGACGCCGGTCCGATCGACCAGCGCTACGGCGGTGCGGCGGGGAGCCGGATCGCCGGCGGATACGGCGAGGCCGCGTTCAATGTGCTCCGTGTCCTCGCCCCGGCATCGGCACAGCGGCTCAGCGCCTTCGTGCGTCACGAGCGCTACGACACCCACGCGGGTGTGCCCGCCGGCGTGACGCGGGATCGCGCCCTCGCGCGTCGCATCACGACCCTCGGACTCACCTACAAGCCCACCTGGAACACGGCGTTCAAGGGAGACTATCAACTGCGGCGCAACGTGGCAGGCGTGGGGGAGGATGAGATCGTGAGCCTCGGCGTCGGTTACCAGTTCTGACGTGGGGCGCCTCGTCTGGTTGATCGGGGTGCTCATTGGTTGGCCGCAGTGTGGCCTGCCTGCCCAAAGCGCCCCGGCCGCGAAGGTCGCCGCGTCCCTCGCACGCTTGTTCGGACCCGGCGTGGTCGTGGATACGATGCGCGTGGACTCGGGCGCCGTGTTGCGCGTGTCCCGTCACGATTCGTTGCTCGGCTTCGCGCAAGTGGGCAACGTGATCGGCAAGGACCAGCCGATCACGTTCCTCGTGGCGATCGATCCCGCCGACCGGCTCAAGGACGTCGACATCCTGGTGTATCGCGAGCCCCAAGGCGGCGAGGTCGCCTACGAGCCGTGGCGTCGCCAGTTCCGGGGCAAGACGGCCGTGGATTCCCTGCGCGTCGGCAGAGAGATCCGCGGTATTTCGGGCGCCACCATCAGCGTGAACGCCGTCACGCTGGGCGTGAAGCGCATGCTCGCGAACCTCACCACCTGGCACCGCGCCGGGATCTTGCGGTGAGCGACCGCGGGGAGCTCACTTGGTCGCGACTGCCCCGCGGACTGCGCCTGTTGGCCCGGTGGGTCGTGATCGTCCAGCTGGTTGGGTACACGACCTCGCTCGTCTTCGTATGGCACACGACGCGGCTCGTGCCGGCGGGCGTGGCCGAGCGCTATCGGGGCGCCGCCACCGATAGCGCGGCGACCGCGATGCAGTTTCCGAAATCCTTCGGCGAAATGCTCACGATCACTCACACCCATCTGCTGAGCATGGCGCCGATCTTCGTCCTCACGGGGTTGGGACTCGCGTTGTGCGGGCGCCCCTCCGAGCGCTGGCGGCGCTTCCTGATCGCCGAACCGTTCGTGGCACTGCTCGTCTCGTTTTCGGCGATGTGGTTGATGCGCTACGTCGACGCGCGGTTCAGCTGGCTGCTCGAGGCCTCCAGCTCCCTCCTGGCGGCGACATTCTACACACAGTCTTACCTGATTTTGCGTGGTCTCGGCCGCGCGGAACGGGCGACGGTGTGAGACGCCGCGAGTTCCTCGCGATGGCAGGCGGCGCTTCGGCTGTGCGGTGGCGGCGCAACCAAGATGCGGCCTTCGTGGAGCGCTGGTCGTGGGCGATGGGGCAACCGGTGCATCTCGCGGTATTCGCGGAGTCGGAGCAGGCCGGGCTCGACGCATGCGCGGCCGCCCTGGCCGAACTCCGGCGAGTCGAAACGAAATTGACCCTGTTCGATGACGCGAGCGACCTCTGTGAGCTCAATCGCAGGGCAGGACGGGGCTCCATGCGGGTCGATCGCGACTTGGGGACCGCCCTCGTCCTCTCAGAGGGGTTTCGAACCGCGACAGGGGGCGCATTCAACGCGGCCGTGGAGCCGCTGATGCGTGCCTGGGGATTTCACTATCCTCGGCAGAATCCCCCCAGTCCCAGGGAGATCGACGAGGCGCGGGAAGCCGTTACGACCGCTGTGGTCGAGATCGACGGCAGCGTCGTGCGGCTGCCGCAGCGGCACACCCGGCTCGACTTCGGGGGCATCGGTGTCGGGTATGGAGTCGACCGCGCCAGCGCGGTGCTGCGGTCGCATGGGATTCGCAGAGGATTCGTGGATGTGAGCGGAGATTGCGCCGCAATCGGTTCCCCCCCCGGAGAGTCCGGTTGGAGAGTCGCGATCGCCGATCCTCGGCGACGCGGCCAACGCTTGGGCACGCGGCGGCTCACGGATGCTGCACTGGCGACCTCGGCGAACACGGCCTCGACGCTGCGTTTCGGCTCGATGGTCATCGGCCATGTGCTGGACCCTGATACAGGGTGGCCCGCCCGGGCGCTCATGCAAAGCTCCGTAGTGGCAGCCAGCGCCGCATCGGCGGACGCCCTTTCGACGGCCACGCTCGTGTCGGGGAAGCGCCCGCCCGGCGTCTGCGAGGTGATTGCGCTGCCGACGCAGTCTTGAGCCAGCGGCCGCCGCTCAGGGACGCGGTGGCTTCGCCAGTCGCTCGAGCGCCTGCTGCACGGCCTCCCGGGTCTCGGCGTACTTCAGCCGGTCCCGCACCGCCGTCAGGCGCTCCGTGGCCACCGTTGGCGGCAGTGCGTTTTCCATGGCGATCAGGGCCCAGCGACGCACCGCGCGGCGGTCGTCGTCGAGATGCCCTGCCAGCAGATCGAGGGCGCGCACGCTGCCGCGCGCGCCGAGAATCGCAAGCACGAACGACGGCTCGATAGCGTTTCCCACCGCGCTGTCCACTTGAGGAATGAAGCTCGTGTCGTTCGCCTGGATGACGGCGCCGAACGCGCCGTTCGCGATGGCGTCCCGGTAGGAGGGCGTGGCGAGGCCCCGGGCGATGACCTCGCGCCGGCCGGCGCTGTCCAGTAGCGCCAGCGTCTGCAGCGCCCGCGCCCGGACTTCGTAGCTGGTGTCGCGATTCCACGCGGCTCGGGCCAGTTCGAGTGCGCGCGGACCTCCCATCGCTGCCAGCGCGGTCACCGCGGCCGCGCGGACCTGTGCCGCCGTATCCCGCAGGGCGCGCTCGAGTGCCGGCAGGGCGATCGCGAGGGGCGCGCTGTCGAGTGCCTGGGCCGCCTGGGCGCGGGTGAGGAAGTAGTCCGCCGACACCGCCGCCCGGGCCAGCGCCGCGGCGGCCGCGGAATCACCCCGTCGTTCGGCCAGCCGTTCGATCACCCAGTGCCGGTTCCACAGGTCCGCGTCCCGCTCGAGCTGATTCGCGAGCCAGGTCGTGGGCTGGTCGAAGGTCAGCGTTTTGAGAACAGCGTTGCCGTCGTCGAAGACGACCATCGTCGGGGCGCTCTTCACCCCCGGGACCACGACGGTTTGCTCGCGCTGGCTCAGGTCGACCTGCTGCACCACGTCGCCGGACCGGGTGCCGACGCGGATCGTGAGCGGCATGCGGAATACGGTGGGCGTGACGAAGCGCAGTCCCGTGCTGTCGGCCGTCGCGGTGTCGACCTGGGTCTGCTTCACCTGCAACGTCAGGCGTGAGCCGGCGGAATCGTAGGCGGCGGTGACGGCGAGCTCCGGATACCCCGCCTGGTACATCCACTCGTCCCAAAACCAGTCGAGGTTCTCGCCCGTGGCGTCGAGCACCGCCTGGCGCAGGTCGTCCGTGGTGGCGTTGTCGAAGGCGTGGTCGACGAGAAAGCGGTGAATGGAGGCCCAGAAGCGCTCGGGCCCGAGGACGCGCTGCAGCATCCGCAGCACCAGGGCGCCCTTGGGATAGATGTTGTTCGAGCCATCCGCGGCGAGCGGCATGCGGCGCCGAGCGTCGATTTGCATGAACTGCTGGTACTCCTCCAGGTAGTAGTCGTCGGCGGCGTGGCGGCCGAGGCGCAGCCCCCAGTATTGACCCGGCAAGAACTCCGCGAAGCCCTCGTTGAGCCACATGTTGGCCCAGTTCTCGGTCGTCACGTAGTCCCCGAACCACTGGTGCGCCAGCTCGTGGGGAATGAGGATCCAATTGTACCACGGCCGATCCGCGTAGGCGCGCGTGTCGGGCAGCCAGTCCACCAGTGTCGTCGCGCTGACGTTTTCCATGCCGCCGAAGAAATCCGCGACGGTCGTCTGCGCGTACTTGGCCCACGGGTAGCGGACGCCGGTGAGCGAGGAGTACACGTCGATCATGTCCGGCGTGCGGTGGAACAGCCGCGGCGCCCGGGCGCTGTCTTCCCTGTAGACGTAGTAGTCCACCGGGATGCCGCGCCACGTATCGTGGATCTTCACGAGCGGTGCCACGATCAGGGATACCAGGTAGGTGGCGCTCCGCGTGCTTTGGCGCCAGCTCATGGTACGGGTGCCGTCCGCATTGCGCCGGTCGGCCGTGAGGGTGCCGTTCGAGACCGCCGTGAACCCCCGCGGGACCGTGGCCTCCAGCGACCAGGTCATTTTGTCGTTGGGGAAGTCGTAGGTGGGGAACCAGTAGTGGTTGTTGTGGTCCTCCCCCTGACTCCAGATTTGTCGCGGCCGGTGCTGCCGCCCCTCCGACTGGATGAAGGTCAGCCCGCTGCCGTTCTCCACCGCGCCGTGGTAGGTGATGGTGAATCGTGCGGTGTCGCCGAAGGCGACGGGCGCGGCCGGATAGACCACCAGCGTGTCGCCGTGGGTCGCGAAACGCAGCGCGCGGCCCGCGCCGTCGGCGATGCGCGTGATGCGCAACTTCGCTCCCGCGTCGAGAATCACCGAGTCCAGCCCCGGGCGCCGGGCGAGGAGCGTGGTGACCACCCGGCCCTCGAAGGACGTCGAGTCCCAGTCGAAGTCCCGCAAGGCGATGCGCTGATCCACCAGATCGTAGTCGTGCGAGCGCGTGTAGCGGTCGTTCGTCATGCGCTCGGCGTTGCTCTGCGCCACGGCGCGACCGGCGAGGGCGGGCGAGAGAAGGACCAGCAGGATCGTGGCCGCGGTACGCATCGTCAGGTCTCCGGAGGTGAGGCAGCGTCAACAACCTAGATGGCGGTCCGCAAGGCTGTCCAGCGCGGCAAGGAGAAGACCCAAAAAAAGAAGCGCCCACCCGGTCCCGACTGCGGACGGGTGGGCGCGCGGGCCGCCGCTCAGTTGCCGCGGCGGAGGTACACCGTCGGAGCCGTCGAGCCGACCACCGGCCGCGCCACTGGCGCCGCGATCGTGCCGAGCGGCCTCCCTGTCAGATCGTGCAGGCAGTACTCGCGCGTGCCGCCCTCAGCGGACCGGCAGCCGTGCAGCCGGGCCGGCAGGCTGAAGCAGGGGCCGGTGTGCACCTGGGCGGACAGCGTCATGGACAAAGCGGTCATCGGGGGCTCCGGTTATCCAGTCACCCCCTTAGATGCCTCACCCGCGCGGATGGTTGCGGCGGGTCAGGCCCGCTCGAGACGGTCCAGGGCGAACCGCAGCCGGACCATCGCGGCCTCGAGGCTGCGCCGCTCCTCGTCGGGCAGCGAGCCGGTCTCCACGACGCGGGTCAGCAGACGCACCGCCTCGTCGATCTGATCCTCCGCGGAGAGGATGGACAGCCGCCGCTCCTGGCCCGTGCGCCGCTCGCCGCTGCGCCGCTCGACGGCAGGCTGCTGCCCTGTCCGCGGCGCGCTGGAACGACGGTCGAGGACGGTGCGTCGGTCGTTGAGACGCCGGCGCTCGTTGGGGAGGGTCATGGTCTCCAAATGTGACACCAAATCCGGCACTCGGCCATGTTAAGATTGAAGCTCCTCCAGCCTTGGGAGTCACGGTGGATCTGGTGATGCTCCTCATGCGTCTGCTGCATATCGGACTGGGCGTATTCTGGGCCGGTACGGCGGTCTTCAGCGCGATCTTCCTCTTCCCCTCGATCGCGGAGGCGGGTCCAGACGGGGCCAAGGTCGGGGCTGCCCTGATGCGGCGCCGTTTCATGCAGGTGATGCCGCCCATCGCGGGGCTCACGATCCTCTCCGGCTTCTATCTCTATTGGCGGGTTTCGGGCGGATTCCAGCCGTCGTTCATGCACTCAGGGATGGGCATGACGCTCGGGCTCGGAGCGGCGGCGGCGATCGCCGCGTTCGTGGTCGGCGTGGCCGTGATGCGGCCAGCCATGATGCGGGCCGGCGCCTTGGCGCAAAGTGCCGCCCAGGCGGCGCCGGAGCAGCGCCAGGCGCAGCTCACCGCGGCGCAGGCGATGCGGCTGCGCGGCGCGCGGGCCGGCCAGGTCGTGGCCGTCCTGGTGGCGCTCGCCGTCACCGCCATGGCGCTGGCGCGCTACATGTGAGCGGGGCTCTCGTCCTGAACGATGCCGGTGCGCCGTTCCGCGACGAACCTCGTGGGTGTCACGCCGGCCAGGGCCTTGAACTCCCGGATGAAGTGCGACTGGTCGGCATAGCCCGCCTCCAGCGCGAGCGGCACTCCCGCCCATCGCGTGCGCCCGAGGTGGCGCACCGTATGCAGGAACCGCAGGACGCGAGCCAGTCGCTTCGGTGACAGGCCCACACAGCGCGCGAACGCGCGCTCCAGGCGCCGCTCACCCGTGCCGATCGCAGACGCGACCGCGCGCACGCTGAGTGCGCCGTGAGCCCGGTGGTAGCACTCTACCGCCCGGGTCACCAGCGATTCCTCCCAGCGCCGCTGCAGGGCGGCGCGCAGCGCGCGCTCCAGGCGCTCGATCCGCCCGGCAGGCGGCTCCGCCGCGAGAGCGTCCGCCAGCGAATCCGCTGTCCGGCCCCACAACACGGACAGCTCGACCTCGCGTCCCGTCAGCTCGTCCAGGGGTTGGTGCAGGAAGGGCATCGCCCCTCCGGGGCGGAAACGCACGCCCAGCAGGTCCACGCGCCCCTGAAGCGTCACCACCTCCGCCTGGGGCATGGCCCCCACGACGAACGGCGGGGTCTTCCCGGTGAGATCGACGAGCACGTCGTTCGAGCCGTCGGGGAGTACCCGGCTGCTGAATCGCGGCGCGTCCGCCACCCTGAGTGACCAATAACAGACGATCCAGGGAGCGAGGTCCGGGCTGGGGGGGCGGCGCGCGAAGCGCCGAACGGCGTCGTCCACGCGGCCAATCTAAGCTGCCCAGGACAGCCCGGGGGCGACCCGTCTCTTCGAATCAAATCGTCGGCCTTCTGCGTCGTACCTTGAGGTTGGCGCGGGCGCGACCGGCAACCGCGGGTCGGCGCTCGCTGTCCAAACCGAGACTACTCACGGGGAACCTCCTATGCCCTCGCGTAGCATGCTGCAACGGCTTGCCCTGGCCACGGTCGTGCTGACGATCTGGCACGCGCCGTTGCTCGCCGCACAGGCGACGCTGGCCGACCTCCGGGATCTGACGCCGCGGGAGCATCGTTCCGCGGCGTTCGTGTTGACGTCCCCGCAGCTGCTGCAAATCGAAGCGACGGGGGCCGAGCCGCGACTCGAGCGGGGCAAGGACGCCTGGCAGGGGGGCGACAACGAGGACTCGACCACGTGGCCGGCGGCGGCCTGGATCGTGGACGTGCGGACTCGCGCCGTGGTGTGGGATCTTCGCACCGCCGCTACCGTGCGCTCGTCCGAGGGACTGCATCGGTTCTCGGGGACGGTGCGCTTGCCGGCCGGCGTGTACGAAGTCCACTTCGCCTCGTACGTCGCCTCGTCGGTGTCCTACTCGGGATCCTTCAGGAACCTGATCTCGTTGCGCCGTGACCGCCGGAACAATCGCGTCCGATACGGCGGCCCCTACGTCGACGACGGCTCGTACCGAAAGCTCGGGATCGTAGTTCGCGGGCCGGGCCGGGTGGCGACCGGTCATGATGTGGACAGCGCGTCTCGTCCACTGACCGGCGAGGTCGTCCTGACGCTCCGCGCCGACACGCCGGGGGTCTCGGAGCGAGCGGCGTTCGAGGTGACCCGGGCGATCGCCCTGGAGGCGCACGCCGTCGGGGAGCTGCGCAAGGACGGCGCCTTCGACTACGGGTGGATCCAGAGCGCCGATACGCGGCGCCGCGTGTGGGAAATGGAATACGGTCAGACCGTGGAGGCCGGCGGCGCCCGCAAGAACCGCACGGTGCGCGACACGATCCACCTGCCTGCCGGGCGTTACGTCGCCTACTTCGTGAGCGACGACTCGCACGACCCCGAAGAGTGGAACGCCGTGCCGCCGTTCGACCCCGGAGCCTGGGGGCTGACTTTGCGCGTCATCGACCCCGCGGCACGGGCGGCGATCCGGCAAATCGCGTGGGACCAAGTGCCCGACCAAACGATCGTCTCGCTCATCCGCATCGGCAACGACGAGCTGCGCACCGCCGGCTTCACCCTGCGCCGGCCGCTGGAGGTGCGGGTGTACGCGCTGGGCGAGGGCAGCGATCCCAATGGGGAAATGAGCGATTATGCCTGGATCGTGAACGCCGCCACGCGGCGGCGCGTCTGGGCGATGCGGTACGACGACACCGAGGCGGCGGGCGGAGCGGACAAGAATCGCCTGTACGACAGGACCCTCCGTCTCGAAGCCGGCAGCTACCTCGTGTACTACAGGAGCGACGGCTCGCACTCGTTCGACGACTGGAACGCGGCGCCCCCACCCGAAAGCCGGTACTGGGGGGTGAGCGTCTTTCCGGCGAGCGGCCGCCTCGATTCGAGCATCGTCGCACCGTTCCGGCGGGTGGCGAGCGGCGCGCTCGTCGAGATCGTGCAGGTGAAGAACGACCGGCACAAGCGGGAGATGTTCACCCTCGACCGGCCGACCGCGCTGCGTGTCTACGCCCTCGGCGAAGCGAGTGGCGAGGAGATGGCCGACTACGGCTGGATCGAGGACGCCGCGAACGGAGCTACGGT
>DATICZ010000231.1:0-21894 GCA_035456525.1 Gemmatimonadales bacterium | reverse complement strand
CCCGCGCCTTCGCGCTGATCATGGATGATCCGGACGCCCCGGGCGGCACCTGGGTCCACTGGGTGTTGTTCAACCTGCCGGCGACGGCAACGGCGTTGCCGGAGAGCGAGGCGTCCGGAGTACAAGGAAAGACCAATTCCGGACAGGCTGGCTACGGCGGCCCCTGCCCGCCGCCCGGGAAACCGCACCGCTATTTCTTCAAGCTGTATGCGTTGGACGGCCCGCTGTCGCTACGGCGTGGCGCTACCAAGGCCGATGTCGAGCGGGCGATGCAGGGGCACATCCTCGGCACCGCGGAGCTGATGGGAGTGTACGCGCGCGGGCGGTGATCCCGTCCGGTCGCAGACGACCCCCTTCGAGGTGTTCGCGCCCTCGAACCTCGCGGCCTATGTTGCGGAGATCCAGCCCCCACGGAGTCACCCGAATATGACGCGGAATCGCCCACTCGAGATTGGCTTGCTGCTCGCCCTTGCGGCCTGCGATTCCACCGGACCGAAGATCCGCAACGTCGCCGGCGCCTGGACGGCATCGTGGTCGATCAGCGGAAACGGTCCGTCCTGCGTTATCACGACGCCGATGACTCTGACCCAGACCGGGGGGGCATTCAACGGTACCTACGGCCCTGGCACCATGACCTGCGACGGCCAGACCACCACCCTCCTTGGCAGCGTCACCTCGGGCGTGGTCGAGGGGGATTCGGTGACATTCGACATCGAGTCCCCCAGCCTGCATCAGGCCGGGAGGTTCGCCAACTCCGTGGAGATGAGCGGAACGTCAATCGGTTCCGGAGGGTCCTTTGTTTTCTCCGGGCCCTGGACGGCACACAGGTAACCGACGCGACGTCCGCACGGGACCGCTAGGGTTCCCACTCGGTCGCGAGCCGTCCGCCCCGCACCACCGCGATCAACACGGATTTCTCGGGTACATCGCCCGCTGAATCGAAGGCGATGCGTCCCGTGACCCCTTCGTAGGACGGGCGGCCGCGCCCGACGCTCGCCAGATAGTCGCGGACCGCTTCGCGCTGCGTGCCGACCTGCCCGATCGCCTGGGCCAGCAGCATGATCACGTCGTACGCCCCTGCCCCGCGATGGTCGGGGCGTTGCCCGTAGGCACGGGCGTAGGCGGTCACGAACGCGTCGTTGCGCTCACCACTCCGATCGGAGAGGTAGGACACCGATATCCGCACCCCCTCGGCGAGGGGTCCGCCGGTCTCGATGCCGACGAGCCCGTCACCGCCGATCACCGCCCAGCCAAGCCCGGCGCCACGCACCTCCCGCAACACCGCCTCCGCCTCCACCCGCTGGGTCGCGAGCACGAGCACCTCCACGCCGCCCGCCCGCCGCAACCGCGCCACAAAGGGCTCGGGCGACCCGTGCGCGACGAGATAGGGATCCTGTTCGAGGACGGTCCCCCCCAGGCGCTGGAACTCGCTCACGAAGGTCCGGCGCACGCCGCGCCCGTAATCGTCATTCGTGTAGATCACCGCGGCCCGCGCCGCCCCGAGGCGCTGGCGGGCGAATCGCGCCAGCTGCGTGCCGTGCGCCAGATCGCTCGGGCAGATCCGGAACATCCATGGCGAGCGTCCGGTGAGGTCGGGACTGGAAGCGGACGGACTGATCAGGGGGATCGGATCGCGCGCCCCGGCGTACACGCCGAGGGCGGTGAGCGTGGGACCCGAAGAGAGATGGCCGACCACCGCGACGACACGGCCGCTGTCGACGAACGACTTGGCCGCGCGCACCGCGACGCCGTCCTCACTACTGTCGTCGACGAACACGAGTCGCACCTGCCGGCCGCCGATGCCGCCGCGGTCGTTGAGCTGCTTCGCCGCGAGGCGGGCCGCGAGCTGCATCGAGCTCCCGCGCGCCTGGGAGAACGGCCCGGCCACGCCGATGTACACCGGTTCGCGAGCCGTGCCGCAGGACGCCGCACAGGCGGCGGCGACGGTCACGAGGAGAGGGTGGATGCGCATCACGGGCCGCTAATGTGGGCAACCCGGGCGGGATGCGCCAGACGCGAGGACGCTGACGCATGACCCCGTCCCCGGCTATCTATTACTACATCCACTGCGCGACACGATGACGTTCAACGTCCTGCTGTTGATCCGCTACGCCGTGTTCGCGGCGTTCGCCCTGGCGGTGCTCGTAGCGCTCGGGAGCTGGCTGGTACGCACCCGGCGGCTCTCCCCCTTCGGGCCCGCCGGCCGGCTGTTGCGCCAGCTGACCGACCCGCTGATGCGGCCGGTGGAGCGGCGGGTCGTGCGGGTCGGCGGCAACCCCGTGCAGGCCGGCTGGTGGCTCGTCATCGGGACGGCGATCCTCGGAATCCTCATTATCTCCGTCGCCCAATGGCTCCTGGCGTCCTGGTATTCCATCACCGGCGCAGCGCACGCCGGCGGGCGCAGTATGCTCGTCCTGGCCGCCGGCGTCGTGTACGACCTCCTGTTCTTCGCGATCCTCGTCCGGGTCATCGCCTCGTGGCTCGGGCGCGGCAGATACGTGCGGTGGCTGCGGCCCGTCTACTGGCTCACCGATTGGCTCGTCGAGCCGATCCGCCGGATACTCCCGAGCGCCGGCCCCTTCGACTTCAGTCCGCTGGTGGCGCTGCTGGTGTTGTGGCTGCTGAAGCAGTTCGTGTTCCAGGTGCTGCTGTGAAGCAGCCGTCAGCCATCAGCCATCAGCTATCAGCCATCAGCTATCAGCCATCAGCATGATGCCGGCGACGAGAATCGTGGTGCACGTCGTACCCCGGGCGAGGACGACCGAGGTCGCGGGGCGGCATGGGGACGCCGTCCGCATCCGGCTCGCAGCGCCCCCCGTGGACGGGGCAGCCAATGCCGAGCTGGTCCGCTTCCTCGCCGAGCGCCTTGGTGTGCCGCGCCGCGCGGTGTCGATCGTCCGCGGCGCGACCGCCCGTCGCAAAGCAATCACCATCGAAGGACTGAGCGCGGAGAGCGTCGTGCGAGCGTTGCTGCGCCCTACTGATGGCTGACGGCTGACGGCTGATCGCTGCCTTTGAAGATCCGGAAGAGATAGACGAGCGACGGCACCAGTACCGCCGCACCGAGCGCCAGGGCGATCAACACGAGGCGCAGAGTGGCCGCAGGCGCCGCGGCGTCCGCGATCGTGAGATCGGGCGGGACCAGGGAGGGATACTGGCTGCCCGCCCAGCCCCACAGGATGAGTGAGACCTGTGCTGCGGCGGCGGCGCGCGCCAGCCGGTAGCGCCGCGTCCACAGCGCGCCGAGCGCCCCGACGGCGACCATTCCGGTCCCGAGGTGAAACGGCAGGGCCCAGTCCGAACCGAGGAGCCCGCTGCGCATCAGCGGTGCGCCCGGCCGGGCCACGATCAGCGCCAGGCCGGCCGCGACCCCCACCGCCACCCCCGCCAGCAGCGCGCGCCGCCGGAAGTCCTCGCGCAGCGCGCCCTCCGGCGCCTCGAGCGTCAGGTACACGGCGGCGAGAAACGCGAAACAGCACAAGGTGAACAACCCGACCGCGAGCGGGAACGGCGCGAGCCAGGTCCCGACGTAGTTGCTGTAGAACTCGTCCCCCGTCCCTCGTCCCCCGTCCCCCACGGCGCCCGACGCCACCGCGCCTACCGCCGTCCCGAGCAGGATCGGCGTGACGAGGCTGGCGACGGCGAAGACCCGTCCCCAGCGGCGCTGCACCGCGTCGCGGTCCCCGCCGTAGCCGCGGAAAGCGAACGCCGAGCCGCGCAGGACGATGCCCACGAGCGCCCCCGTGAGGGGCAGGTTCAGCGCCACGGCCAGCTGCGCGAAGGCCGGAGGAAAGCAGGTGAACAGCAGCACGACGGCGAGGATCAGCCAGACGTGATTCGCCTCCCACACCGGGCCGATCGCCTGCGCGACCAGGTCGCGCTGCGCACGCTTGCGCGCCCCGCTCGCCACGAGGTCCCACACACCGCCGCCGAAGTCCGCTCCGCCCAGCAGCACGTAGGCGTTGAGCGCCACCACCAGCGTCCCAGCGAGGATATCCGCGAGGCTCACGGCGTCTTGTACTCGCCCGTGTGCTTCGGGCTGTGCACGATCTGCCGCGACAGTAGCACCGTCACCACCACCGCCAGGAACACGTAAATCAGCGCGAACACGCCCGTCCGCCACATCTGCCCCGGCATCGGCGTCACCGCATCGGCGGTGCGCAGCACGCCGTAGATCACCCACGGCTGGCGGCCCAGCTCGGTGACCATCCAGCCGGCCTCGATCGCGACGAACCCGAGTGGCGCCGCCAGGACCGTAGCCCACAGGAAGCCGCGGCGAGCGGACAGATCGGCTTTCTTCCGTGCGAGCCACGCTGCCCACAAGGCGACGAACGCCATGTACACCCCGCACGCCACCATCAGATCGAAGGACAGATGGACTGCGGGTAGCGCCGGCCACAGCTCCGGAGGAACGGAATCGAGCCCCCGTACCACCGCGCTGGGGTCGCGAAAAGCGAGCAGCGACAAACCGTAGGGAATCTCGAGGCCGAAATGCGTACGCCGCTCGGTGGCGTCGGGCCAGCCGCCCAGAATCAGCGGGGCCCCCGCTCGCGTTTCGAACAACGCCTCCATGGCGGCGAGCTTCACCGGTTGATGGCGCGCCAGGTGGCCGGCGGCGAAATCACCCGAGATCGGTTGGAGGACCGCCGCGGGCGCCCCGACGAGCAGCGCGATCGCGAGGGCGTGGCGGTGGAATGGCGAGCGGCGGCCCCGCAGGATCAGCCAGGCGTGCACGCCGGCCACGGCAAACCCGGTCGCGGCGTAGGCCGCCAGCGTCATGTGGAGCACCTGGGGCAGCGCCGCCGGATTCGCCATGGCCGCGAGCGGCCGGATGTTCGTGAGCCGGCCGTCGACCAGATCGAACCCTGTGGGGGAGTTCATCCAGGCGTTGGCGATGACGACGAAGACGCCGGACAGCGCGCCGCTGACCGCCACCATCACGCCCGCGAGCTGATGCGCGCGCGGGCTCACCCGATCCCAGCCGTACAGGTAGACGCCCAGGAAGATCGCTTCCGTGAAGAACGCGAAGCCCTCGAGCGAAAACGGCATCCCGATGATCGCACCCGCGAACCGCATGAACCCGGGCCACAACAGGCCGAGCTCGAACGACAGCACCGTTCCCGAGACGGCGCCCACTGCGAAGAGGATCGCGGTGCCGCGCGCCCAGCGCTTCGCCAGATCGAGATGGATGGGGTCGCCCGAGCGGCGCCAGCGCCGCTCGGCCACGACCATGAGGACCGGCATCGCGATCCCCACGACGGCGAACACGATGTGGAAGGCGAGAGACATCCCCATCTGGACGCGTGCCGCGGCCAGATCGGACATGCAACTACCCGCCGAGCTGCGCGAGGCGTTCCTTCAGCCGCTGGTTCGCCGGGAATCGCGCAAGGAGGCCACGCAGCACCGCGCGGGCCGAATCGGGCTGGCCCGCTGCAGCCCAGGCATCGGCCGCCAGCATGCCGGAACGCACGGCGAGCCGCGGGTTGTCCGCCGGGAGGTTCAGCGCGGCGAGCGCGGCGAGCGCGCCGTTGGGGTCGCCACGGTCGCGCAACAGCGATTCCACGCGCACCAGCGCCACGGCGGTGTCGCCGGAAGCGCGTCGTGCCAGCTCGTCGATCAGCGCGGCCGCCCCGGCCGACTCGTGCCGCGCGCGATCCACCATCGCCTGCTGGTAGAGCCCGGCCGCGAGCAGGCGGCCGATGTCGGCGGTGTCGCCGGTGCGCAGACCGGGACCGCCCGCGTACGAGTACACCAGCTCGCCGCCGTGTTCTGCGGCCTCGAAAATCACATAGCCACCCACCAGCCCCACGAGGGCCGAGGCGACCTCGGCCCAGCGGCGCAGCCCGAGCTTGAGCCGGCTGAGCACCAGCGCCACGATCTCGAGCCCGGCCACGATGAGGAACACGGTCCGGGCCCGCTCGCCCCAGTGTTCGTGCGCCTGGACGGCCGCCGCGACGCCCGGAATCCGCTCCACCGGTCCGTGCGCCTGCGTCCCCGACGTCGCCGCCAGCACCGCGGCGATCGTGCCGCACAGCAGCGCCGTCGTCGCCGCGGGTCCCGCGAACGCGACCTTGCCGGTGAGCGAGAGCCACCGCATCACCACGCCCGCCAGGAGCAGCGCGACGGCAAAATGGACGATCTGGGGATGGAACTGCGCGATGTTGGGCATGCGGTCCAACATAACGTTCGTGGCAACGGGTGCGCACGGCTTACCGGTGGCCGCGGACTCCGCTAAATTCGGACTCCAGGAGGGACGAGGTGAAGCGCTTCGGGCCAGCAGCCGTTCTTCGAGCCGTCATCGCGGTCGGCAGCGCCACACCCGCCACGGCCCAGCAGCGCGCGCACGCCGCAGTCCAGCAGTCCAGCCTCGACAACGGCTTGCAGGTCCTGGTGGTGGAGAATCACACGGCGCCGCTGGCCACCGTACTGGTCGCCGTGCGCACCGGCGCCATGACGCAGGGTGCCGGCGATCGCGGCCTGGCGCACCTGTACGAGCACCTGCTGTTTCGCACGTACGGGAGCGACCCGTCGTTCGGCGTGGACGCGACCTCGCTGGACGCCGTGTACAACGGAACGACCGGCCAGGAGGTCGTGACGTACTTTCTGATGCTGCCGTCCAAGAACGCCGTCAAGGGGATCGGGCTGCTGGCGAAACTGCTCCAGAAAGCCCGATTCAGCGACTACGACCTGCGGCAGGAGCTCCCGGTCGTGCTGAATGAGCTGCAGCGCGCCGAGTCCGACCCGGACCAGGCGCTGGAGCGCCAGGCGGAGCAGCGCCTGTGGGGCCCGGACTGGAGCCGCAAGGACATCGGTGGAGACAGCGCCACGCTGAAGGCCATCACGATCGGGCGCCTGCAGGAGACCTACGCGCGCTACTACGTTCCGAACAACGCGGCGCTCGTGGTGACCGGAGATGTGGCGGCGGAGGAGGTACTCGCCGCGGCCCGGGAGCGGTTCGGGACCTGGCAACGGGCTCCCGATCCGTTCGTCGAGCACCCCATTCCTCCGATTGGAGCGATGACGGGCAGCACCGCGACGCTCGTGGCCCAGCCCGTCGCGCACGCCAGGATCGCGATCACGCTCCGCGGCCCGAGCGTGGCGCAGGACACCGCCGCTACGTACGCCGCCGATGCGCTCTGTGACGTGTTGAACGATCCCGGCTCCGCATTCCACCGCCGCCTCGTAGGCACGGGACTGTTCCAGTCCGTGTCATGCCGGTATCAGACGCTGGTGCACGTCGGCCCGATCAGCTTCGAGGGCGAGACGACACCCGCCAAGGCGACGGCCGCACTCACGACCCTGCTCGCCGAGCTCGACCAGGTCGGCCGCCTGGAGGGGGTGACCGACGAGGACCTGTCGATCGCGAAGCAGCGGCGCCGCGTGCGCGCGGCGCTCGCCTTCGAAGCCAGCTCCGCCCTCGCGCCGTCGCTCGCCCACTGGTGGGCCAGCGGCGGGGTCGGCTATTACGAGGGGTTCAGCGAGCGGGTGAACGCGCAGGGCATGGACGACCTGCGGCGCTTCGCGCAAGCGTACATCGTGACGCGACCCCGCGTCATCGCGGTTCTTGCCCCGCGCGTCGTCATCGAACGGCTCCGCGCCCAGCTGCGGGCGGCATCGGCGCCGAATACCCCATGAGCGTGCTCCCGCGACACGCCGGCCTGGGAGCCCTCGCCGCCCTCCTCACGCTCGGAGCGGACGGCGCATCACGGACACCTCCCCTGCCGGTCGCGTCCGACAGCCTCACGTTCGACTATGAAGTCTCCGGACTGCACGTGATCCAGCGCGTCAATCGCGCCAGCGATCTCGTGGCCGTGTCCCTGTACCTGCTCGGCGGAACCCGTCAGCTCACCGAGGGAACGGCCGGGATCGAAGCCCTGCTGCTCGACGCGTCGGGCACCGGGCCATCGGAGCGCGCGATGGCGCGCACCGGCAGCGTCGAGACCCTCGAGCCGCTCGCGGACTGGACGGTCGTCGGGTTCGTCGGGTTGCGCCAACACCTCGATTCGTCCTGGCAGGTGTTCGCCGACCGCCTGATGCACCCCACGCTCACGCCGGAGGCGGTGCGGCTGGCGCGCGATGAGCTGTTGGCCTCGGTGCGGCGCCGCTACGCGGACCCGGACGAACGCATCCGGTTGATCGCCAACAAGGTCACCTTCGCCGGACACCCCTACGCCCTGGACCCGGAGGGAACCGAGGAGACGCTGCTTGCGCTCAAGGCCGAGGACCTCGCGGGCTATGCCCGGACCCAGATCGTGTCGTCGCGGATGCTGCTCGTCGTCGTGGGCAATTGCGAACGGGCGACGGTCGAGTCGCTGGTGACCGCCACCATCGGGCGCCTCCCGCACGGCGCGTACACCTGGACGCTGCCGCCCCCGGTTCCGCGCCAGAAGGAGAGTCACTGGCTCATCGAGCCGCGCGTGCTCCCCACGAACTACATCCTCGGGTTCTTCACCGGCCCGCCGGCCTCGAGCGACGACTACGCGGCCTTCCGGGTGGCGACGGACATTCTCTCGGGCCTCCTGGCCCACACGATCCGGGAGGAGCACGGCCTCTCCTACGCCGCCTACGCCCCGTTCCTGGAGCGGGCCGTGGCGGTGGGCGGGCTGTACGCCAGCACCCCTGAGCCCGAGCGGGTGCTGCCGATGATGTACGATCAGGTCCGGATGCTGCAGCGGACGCCGATCGACATTTTCGCCCTGCGGCAGTACGTGAATCACTATATCCTCGATTACCTGGCCCAGAGTGCGACCAACGCGTCCCAGGCCGATTTTCTCGCCCGGGCCGAGCTGTACCTGGGCGACTACCGGCTCACCGACAAGTACATGGATCAGTTGCGCCGGGTGCGACCTGGGGACGTCTACAAGGTGGTCGAGCGCTACATGCGGAACATCCAGTGGGCCTACATCGGGGACACCGTCCGCATGATCGACAAATGGTAGCGCGGTCCGCGTCCTGAAGCCCTCTCGTTCGACTCTCCGCTCGCTCATCGACGACCATCGCGTCCATCTGTTCGACGGCGCGATGGGCACGATGCTGTACGCCAAGGGCTTTTTCCTCAACGTCTGCTACGACGAGTTGTGCCTCAAGCAGCCGCAGCTGGTGCGCGAGGTCCACGAGGAATACGTGCGCGCCGGCGCGGAGATCATCGAGACCAACACCTTCGGCGCCACCCCGCTGAAGCTGGGCGCGCACGGCCTGGCCGACCAGACCGCGGAGATCAACCGCGCCGCCGCGTTGCTCGCGCGGGCGGCCGCGGGCGACCGCGCCTCGGTGGTCGGCGCGATCGGACCGCTCGGCGTCCGCCTCGAGCCGTTCGGCCCCACTTCGCGCGAGGAGGCCCGCGACCTGTTCCGCCGACAGGTGGACGGTCTGCTCGAGGGCGGCGTGGACGGCTTCGTGCTGGAGACGTTCAGCGACGTCGAGGAGCTGCACGCCGCGCTGCGCGCGGTGCGCGAGGCGTCCGACCTGGCGGCGGTGGCGCAGATGACCATCGGCACCGACGGGCTCACCGCGTACGGCACGGCGCCCGAAGATTTCGCCCGCCAGCTGACCGCCTGGGGTGCCGACGTGATCGGCGTGAACTGCTCCGTCGGCCCCGCCGGCGTGCTCGACGCGATCGAGCGCATGGCGAAGGTCACCGCTGTCCCCCTCTCGGCGCAGCCCAACGCCGGCCTGCCGCGCGACGTGGGAGACCGCAAGATCTATCTCGCCTCTCCGGAGTACATGGCGAGCTACGCGCGCCGCCTGGTGGAAGCCGGCGCCCGGTTCGTGGGGGGCTGCTGCGGCACCACCCCCGAGCATATCCGCAAGATGCGCGACTACCTGGCGAGCGTGACGCCGCGCAGCTCGGGCGCCCTCGTGTCGCGCAACGACGTGACCGCCGCGACCGGCGTCTCGCCGGTTCCGATGGCCGCGCGGTCCCATTGGGGGAAGAAGCTGGCGTGCGGGGAATTCGTGACGAGCGTCGAGATCGTCCCGCCCAGAGGCGTGGACCCGGCCCCCATGCTCGCCCAGTGTCGCACCCTCAAGGAAGCAGGCGTGGACGCCGTGAACGTGCCCGACGGCCCGCGCGCCCAGAGCCGCATGGGCGTGCTCCCCTCGGCGATGCTGATCGAGCGCGAGACCGGCCTCGAGACCGTGATTCACTACTGTTGCCGCGACCGCAACCTGCTCGGCATGCTGTCGGACATCCTGGGCGCGGCGGCCGCGGGGCTGCGCAACATCCTCATCATCACCGGCGACCCGCCCAAGATGGGCCCCTACCCCGATTCGACCGCCGTCTTCGACATCGATTCGATCGGGCTCACCAATCTCGTGTACCGGCTGAACCACGGTCTCGATCCCGGGAACAACCCCATCGGCGGGGGGAGCGCGACCCGCTGGGTCATCGGCGTCGGGGTCAACCCGGCCGCCGTGGACCCCGACCGGGAGCTGTCGCGGTTTCACTGGAAGGTCGACGCCGGCGCCGAGTTCGCCGTGACGCAGCCGGTGTTCGACCCGCGGCAACTCGAGACCTTTCTCGAGCGCACCGCCTCCTACCGGATCCCCATCGTCGCGGGGATCTGGCCTCTCGTCTCCCTGCGCAACGCGGAGTTCCTCGCCAACGAGGTCCCGGGAGTGTCGGTGCCGGAAGAGGTGCTGGCACGGATGCGGGCCGCGCAGGAAAAAGGAAAGGACGCGGCGCTGGCCGAAGGGGTGGCGATCGCGCGGGAGATGCTCGCGCGTGTGCGCGGGATGGTGCAGGGCGTGCAGGTGAGCGCGCCGTTCGGGAAGGTGGAGGTGGCGCTCGAGGTGTTGGGGTCGTAGCAGACGGGATTACCAACCGATGGAAATGGAACGGCACGCATCTTGAAGCTCTTCGCGGCGACCGGACCGTCGCTCATGTTGACCAGTCAACTTGCGTCGTTTCGAGGACCGACCAGGAAGGGCCTGGCCGCCGTCGCAACGGCAGTGCTTCTCGCATGCGGTGAATCGTCGGGTCCCGGCCCCACGGTCGGCCGGGTCGTCGTCACGGGTCGGGCCTTGCTCTACTTGGGTGACAGCAGCCGATTCACTGCTACGGTGCTCAGCACCACGGGCGACACTCTTCGCAACCAACAGGTCACGTGGTCGTCGAGCGATTCCACCGTCGCGACGGTCTCGGCCGTCGGAATGGTGAAAGCGGTGGCCGTCGGCCAGGCCACGATCCGCGCGGGCGTGAGCGGCTCACTGGGAACGGCATCGTTGGCGGTGGAGCTCGTCCCCGTCTCCACGATTGTCGTCTTGCCGGCGCTCGATTCGCTTTTCGTGGATGACAGCCTTCAACTGACCGCAACCCCCCGAGACAGCGCCGGCGGTGCGCTCTCAGGCCGCGCGCTCGTGTGGGCCAGCTCCGACACTGCGAGAGCGACCATAACGGCCACGGGCCTCGTGCACGCCCTGGCGCCGGGCAGCTTTGCAATCACGGTCACGAGCGAAGCCAAGGTCGGGGGCGCCTTCCTCAGCGCGCTGCAGCGCGTCGCAGAGCTCGTGCTCCCCGATACAGCCGTGTTGCGTCGCTACCAGTTGGCCCGGTTGATCCCGGATCTGCGCGGTTCCAACGGGGCGCGCCTGGCGGGCCGGCAAACGACCTGGACTACTCTCGACCCCGCGATCGTCCTGGTGGATGCCTCAGGGCTCATCACGCCGCAACAACTCGGTTACGGGCGGCTCACGGCAGCAAGCTCCGGGTTCGCAGACACCGCTGTGATCGAGGTCGTGCCGGAATCTGTGGTCGGGATGTCCTGGTCGGTGGTCGGAGACCTCAGGCTCTACGTTGGGCGACCGGACTCGATGCAAGTCGTGCCGCTGGATTCCGCCGGTCGTCCCGTAGACGGTGCAGTCGTCAGTTGGATGTCGAGCGACACCACGGTAGCGCGCGTTGTGCCGGACCCGGCGGATTCCCGAACCGGCCGAATCTCCACTGTGGGCCGTGGTCCAGTCTTCATTTTCGCGTCCAGCGGCGCCGGGAAGGATTCCGCCTACCAAGAAGCCGAGTTTCCCATCACGACCTGGCGATTCGCCCCAGACTCGTTACTCGTCCCGGTGCGTGAAGGGCGTTTTCTGGTCGCGGCCGGGAGCGACAGCTTGGGCCGGGTCCTCGCAGTAGCGCGGGGGATTACACCGAACATCCTGGACACGGGAATCGTCGCTGCGAGTGGAGGCAGCGGGTTCTGGAGTCTCTCCGGCCTGCGACCCGGCCGCGCCCGGGTCACCGGAATCGTCTACGACCTCTACCCGGTGCAAGACACCGCCATCGTGATCGTCCCGGACTCCGGGCGCGAACGCCTGTTCTGGGAACTCGAAACCGCCACCGTGCCGAACTATCGCCCCGTTTCGATGCGTATCTACTTCACCGACAGCGCGGGCGGGGCCCTCCCCCCGGGCCATACGATCATCATCACGTCCACGGATACGTCGGTGCTGACGCTGGAGGACACCGTGTATTCGGGTGTCCTTCACGACACGCTCATCACCGCACAAGCCCACGGTCCCGGCTCGGCACGACTCGTCGCCAGCGGAGATTCTGCGTTCGCTTCGTTCGCCGTCGTCGTGAACGAAGTCAGACCCTTCCAGATTACGATATCGCCGCCCACGGTCTTGGCGGCCGAGGGATACACTCTCCAGTTGGGCGCGACAGTTCTGGGGACTGACCTCTCCGCCTACTCGTATCCCATTCAATGGAGCAGCTCTGACACCGGGGTGATCAAGGTGTCGGCCACCGGCGTCGTCGACGCCGTTGGAGGAGGAGCGGCGACGGTGACCGCCCGCGTGGGCAGCATCACCGGGAGCGTGCCGGTCCTCGTGCAGTCGCTGACCGGCCCAGGACTGTCCAGCACGAATCCTAGCCCGTTCGTGCCCGGAGGCACGGCCACCATTTTCGGCTCGGGATTCGAGCCAACTCCTGCGGGAAACGTGGTGACCTTGGACGGCGTGCCGGTTAGCGTGACCGCGGCGAGCGATACGCTTCTCACGCTGCTGGTGCCCGGCCCGGACGCCTTCGCCTGTGACTCACCGCATTACGCCCGACTCGTAGTGTCCTCGGCGGGCCGCTACTCCTTCACTGTCGTCCCCTTCGCGCCAGCTCCGCTCGTAACGATCGGGTCGAACGGGCCGCTGCGGCTTTCCGCGAAGGAGGCGCGGTGCTTCAATCTGGCACAGCCCGCGAATGCCGGGTTGCTCTTCAGCGTCGTGAATACGACGCCGACCAGCGAGGCTACGTTCGACTTCGAGATGCGCGCTTCGGTGACGTCGGCCGCGACGGGCTCCTCGGCGGCCCTCCTCGAGACGGCGCCTCCCGAGATGCCGACGGGCGACCCCGTCATGGGAATCGACCGGGATTCCCTGCGTAGCGCTGCGCAACTGCACCGTCGACTGCTCGAGGGAAGCCGGGCCCTCTCGCTGCGCGCCGGCTCCCCGGTGCCCCTACTCCAGGCGGCCAGACTGCAGCGGCCGCAGCTCAGTGTAGTGGCGCGGATTGGCGATTTGGTCGCCGTGCGGGTCCCGCGCATCGACTACCCCGACTTCTGCGCTCGCTATTCGACCATCGTAGCCCGGCTCGTGTACAAGGGCGCCCACGCGCTCGTGTTCGAAGACACGCTGGCGCCCCTGCGGCGGACGATGGACACCGACTTCCAGGCAGTGGGCCAGGAATTCGACGGCGCCATGTGGAATGTGCTCCAGGCAAATTTCGGCGATCCGTTGGCCCTCGACAGCCTCCTCGACAACGATGGCCGGATCGCCATGGTGTTTACACCTGCCGTGAACTCGTTCGGAGTGGGCGGCTTCGTCGTCAGCTGTGACTTCTATCCGGAAGCTGCCGCCCCCTCGAGTAACACGGGAGAGATCTTCTATGCGCAAGTCCCGACGGTGGCCGGAACTGGTTTCCAAGGCTACACCAAGGACGTGTGGCGCTGGCTCATCCGCACGGTCATCATGCATGAGTCCAAGCATCTCACGGCATTCGCCGAACGCTTGGCTCGTGGTGCACCGCTCGAGGACACCTGGCTCGAAGAGGCCACGGCGGTCGGTGCCGAGGAGGTGTGGGCCCGCACGATCTACGGTACGGCCTGGAAAGGGAACGCCATATACGCGCAGACGCTCTACTGCGATGTACGACCAACGTTCCCACAGTGCGCTGGCCGTCCCTATTCGATGTTCAATGCTTTCGCCTTCCTCTACGACTATGCGGTCGGCCACGAACACCGAACTCCGCTCGGTCCGTTGACCTCCGACGACGCGACCTTCTACGGCAGCGGTTGGTCATTGCTACGCTGGACGATCGATCAGTATGCAGTCTCAGAGAGTGCATTTCTCAAGGCCCTGACCCAGGAGCCGGTGCTGCTCGGCGTAGACAACCTCGTCGAGAAGGCTGGTCATTCGTTCCCCGAAGTCGCCAGCGATTGGGCGCTGGCGCTGCGTGTTGACGGCTCGCCTCAGGCGAACACGCCGGGGTTTCCGAGCTGGAAGCTCTCGGACATCTTCGCCGGAATGCATCAGGACTTCCCGAATGACTTCACTACTACTCAGCCGGTGGCGCAGCGCGATTTGATCTTCGGCGACCGCGCCGGACCGTTGCCGGGAGGGACGTTCGTACTCTATCACCAGATCGCCGGGCCGCTCACTCAGATCATCCAACTGCGTGGGCTCGACGGTGGGCAGGCCCCCGCTGCGTTGCGCTTAGAGGTGTTCCGGGAGCCGTAGCCGGACGCCCGGCTCGGCTCCATGCTTCGCCTTGCGGATGTAGTCCCTGAGGCGTGAACGTAGATCCATGCCGGAACGCCATACCAATCAAGGAGCCCCCGTGCGCCGCATCCTCTCCGCCATCACATTCGCCTGCGTCCTGGCCGTCCCTGCCTCCGCCCAGTTTTTCGGCCAGGCCTCCGGCTTCACCGTCGAGAACCCCGTGCTGCGTCGCCTCTGGGCCCTCGGCATGGACAGCTCCCAGGCGAGCACGCTCGCGCAGGTGCTGTTGGATTCGCTGGGACCGAGGCTCACCGCCTCGCCCGAAATGGAGGCCGCGCAGGACTGGCTCGTGAAGACCTACCAGGGCTGGGGCGTGGACGCGAAGAAGGAGCAATACGGCACCTGGCGCGGCTGGCGACGCGGCGTCACGCATCTCGACCTCGTGGCGCCCCGTGTGCGCTCGCTCGAGGCGATGATGCTCGCCTGGAGCCCCGGGACGCCCAAGGGACGACCCGTGCGCGCCCCGGTGATCGCGTTCCCCGACGTGGCCGACAGCGCCGCGTTCGCGGCGTGGCTGCCGCAGGCCCGCGGCAAGTTCCTGCTGGCGTCGTTCGCCCAGCCCACCTGCCGGCCCGACACGAGTTGGGACCATTGGGCGACGCGGGCGACCGCCGACTCCATGAAGGCGCGCCGCGCCGCGGCCCTCCAGGCGTGGAACCAGCGCTACCAGCGCGCGGGCTACGCGCCGACGCGCCAGGCGCTGCAACGGCTGCAACGGCGCCTCGACGCGGCCGGTGTGGCCGGGATCCTGACCAATACCTGGTCGCAGGGCTGGGGCGTGGACAAAATCTTCGACGCGACGACCGAACGGGCGCCGGTGGTGGATGTCTCCTGCGAGGACTACGGCCTGCTCTATCGGCTGGCCGAGCGCGGCCAGGGACCGGTGGTGGAGCTCGAGGCGCAGGCCGAACCGCGGGGCGAGATCCCGGTGTTCAACGTGGTCGCCCGCATTCCGGGGACCGCGCTGCCCAACGAATACGTCATGCTTTCGGCGCACTTCGATTCGTGGGACGGCGGCTCGGGCGCGACCGACAACGGCACCGGCACCATCACCATGCTCGAGGCGATGCGCATTTTGCATCTCGCCTATCCCCACCCGCGGCGCACCATTCTCGTGGGCCACTGGAGCAGCGAGGAACAGGGATTGAACGGCTCGAGCGCCTTCGTGCAGGATCACCAGCCGATCGTGGACAGCCTGCAGGCGCTCTTCAACCAGGACAACGGGACCGGCCGCATCGAGCGGATGTCGTCCTCCGGCTTCACCCTGGCGGCGGCGAACCTGGCGCGCTACCTGGCGCAGATCCCGGCCGACCTGACCCGCGACATCATCTTTTCGTTCCCGGGTTCCCCGGGCGGCGGCGGCACCGATCACGCCTCCTTCGTCACGTGCGGCGCGCCGGGGTTCGGCCTGGGCTCGGGAAACTGGGACTACGGGGCCTACACCTGGCATACCAACCGCGACACCTACGACAAGATCTCCTGGGACGACATCCGGACCAACGCGACGCTGGTGGCGATGCTCGCCTACCTCGCGTCCGAGGACGCCGACCGCATGCCGCGCGTCCGGCGCGACGTGTTCCAGCCGGCCCCGAATGGACAGCCGGGCGCCTGGCCCGCCTGCCGCACGCCGCTGCGGAGTACGCCGCAGCCGTGAGCGGAGTCCTGCTGGCGCTCTCCCTGTTCCCCGCCGTCGCCGGCGCGGCGCGGCAGTCGCACGCCGATTCGGTGGTGCGCGCCTGCGTGGCGGCGGACACCGCGACGCGCTGGCAGCAGGTGCAGGCGGCCTGGAACGCGGATACCACCCGCCGCTGGACGAACGACTCGCTCCGGCTGGCCCTGCTCGCCCTCGCCCGCGCCGACCAAGCCGTGCGCGACGTCCCCAACATCACGGACTCCATGCGGGACACGAGCTTCACCCGCCGGATGGCGCTGCGAGACGCGGCCGACTCGGCCGAGCTGCGGACCATCATGGACCGCTTCGGCTGGCCCGGGCGCAGCCTGGTGGGTCCGGATGGCGCATCCGCCGCGTGGCTCGTGGCCCAGCACATCGGCGGCCTGCAGCACGAGGTGCTGCGTCGTATGCGGGCCCTGCCGCCGGGGGAAGTCTCCCCGACGGACCTGGCGATGCTCGAAGATCGCGTCCTGGTCAGCGACGGCCAGCCGCAGCGCTACGGGACGCAGCTCACCTGGGCCAACGAGTTCCGGCCGATCGACGACATCGCCCACCTCGACGACCGCCGTGCCGCCGTGGGGCTGCCTCCGCTGTCGGTCTATTTGTGTATGATGAAGGGATTCACCGGTCACGAAATAAGGGACCCCCGCCCATGAGCGCGACGCCCTCCGTGAAGCACGCCGACGACGTCACGGCCCAGGCCGTGACCGCCGGCAAGGACACGACCCGCCAGATGCTGATCGGGCCCGACGAAGGGCCGCACTTCGCGCTGCGCCGCTTCATCATGCAGCCGGGCGGCGGCATGCCGAAGCACACCAACACCGTCGAGCACGAGCAGTACGTGCTGCGCGGCCGCGCGCGGATCGGCATCGGCGACCAGGTGCACGACGTGCGCGCCGGCGACGTCGTCTACATCCCCGCGGGCACCCCGCACTGGTACGAAGCCCAGCCGGGCGAGCCGTTCGAGTTTCTGTGCGTCGTGCCCAATCTGCCGGACAAGACCGAGATTCTCGGGAGCCGCTGAGGTGCGCGAGCCGGCCCCCGCCGTCCAGGATTTCTATCCCGAAGACTTCGCGCACTGCTACGGGTGCGGCCGGCTCAACGCGCACGGCCTGCAGCTCAAGACCCGCTGGGACGGCGACGACACGGTCGCCCGCTTCCAGCCGGCACCGGAGCACATGGCGCTGCCCGGATACGTGTACGGCGGCCTGATCGCGTCGCTGATCGATTGTCACGCGATGGGGACGGCGGCCGCCGCGACGCTCCGGGCGGATGGCCGCGACGTCGGCGACGCCCCCTCCCCCCGCTTCGTGACGGCCGCGCTCCGGGTCGATTACCTGAAGCCCACGCCGCTCGGTCCGGAGCTCGAGATCCGGGCCCGCGTACGCGAGCGGACGCCGCGCAAGGTGGTCATCGAGTCCACCGTGTCGGCGGGCGGGGTGATCACCGCGCGGGGAGAAGCGGTGGCCGTGCCGATGCCGGCGGCGATGGCCGGACCCGATCGCGGAGGACCTTCGTGACCGCGCCGCGACAGTCGGGGGGCATACGCTCACGCCACGCCGCTCGCAAGCCGCGCGATGACGAGATCGACGCGTTTGGGCTCACGCATCCGGGCAAGGTCCGCCGCGGCAATCAGGACCACTTCCTCATCGCTTCGCTGCACAAGCAGATGGAGGTCCATGTCACGAGCCTGCCCAGCCCCGGGGAGCTCGTCGCGGGAGAGCGCCTGGCATTCCTGGCGATGGTCGCCGACGGGGTGGGCGGCGCCCCCGGCGGCGAGGAAGCCAGCCGGCTGGCGGCGGCGGCGATCACCCAGTACGTCACCCAGAGCCTCGCGTGCTATTACACCGCCGACCCGACCGACGAAGCGGCGTTTCCGCAGGCGCTGGAGGAAGCGGCGTTGCAGTGCCACATGGACATCTCGCGCCACGCGATGGACGATCCGGAGCGGGCCGGGATGGCCACCACCCTCACGCTCTGGCTCGGCATCTGGCCGCGCGCCTATCTCCTGCAGGTCGGGGACAGCCGTTGCTACATCTTGCGAGACGGCGAGCTGCAGCAGATCTCGCGAGACCAGACGATGGCCCAGGAGCTCCTCGACCAGGGCGTCATCACCCGGACCGATCTCCTCAACACGCGCTGGGGAGGCGTGCTGGCCAGCGCGATCGGCGGTCCGCAGGCGGCGCCGGTCGTGACCCGATTCGATCAGGTGTGGGGTGACGTCGGGCTGTTGTGCTCGGACGGCCTCACCAAGCACGTCGGCGACGATCGCATCCGCGAGCGCCTGTCGTCGATGACGTCCGCCCGGCAGGCGTGCGAAGGCCTGCTCGAGGACGCCCTCGACGCGGGCGGCAGCGACAACATCACGATCCTGGTCGGGCAGTCGGTCCGGAAGGACTAGAAGCCCAGCCAGAAGTTCAGCTTCAACAGGAAGATGTTCTCGGCCGGCCCCCGGAAGAGCGCGCGCGAGTCCGGCCCGAAGTCGATCGTGCCGCGGCTGAGCGCGGACTCGCTGCTGCGGGTCCAGACGAGAAACAGCGTCGAGCCGGGCCGGTACTCCCAGCGCAGCACCGCGTTGCCGCGCAGGGCGCGGAACACGAAGCTCGGGTCGGAGAACGAGAAGGTCTGGGCCGGCCCGGCGCCGTCGGGATCGATGACGATCGAGTCCGGACGGCCCGTCCGGGGAATGACCGTGACATCCCCCACGTCCTCATACAACACCTTCGCGAGACTGCGGGGCGCCGCGAACTCCTTGAAGCGGGAATAGCTCCCGCTTGCGATCAGCGGCTGGATGAACAGCTCGAAGGTGAGGTTCGGCGTGAACGTGACGTTGAACCGCGTGTCCATCGCGAGGGTATTCTGCGCCAGGTCGGAGAACATGTAGCGCTGACCCCCGTAGGCGACCGCGGTCGGGTCGGGGATCACAGCCACGAACTGGTAGCCCGTGAGGTCGTGACTGTACGACGGGCCGAAAGAGAGAGTGATGTTGGAGGCGGGCCGGAGCTGGACGTCGACGCCGGTCGACCAGTCGCTGGTCCCTTCGCTGGTGCGGTCGTAGGATCCGTTGGCGCGCACCACGACCGATTTCCGGCGGTCCGAGGCGACGCTCACCTGCCAGAAGTTGACCCCGGGGCGCTTTTGCACCGGCCCGCCTCGTGTCAGCCGGTCGTCGAACACGCTCGGCCGGGCGATCCAGAACCCGCTGACGTCCCAGTAATTGCTCAGCACGACCTCGCCGAACACCTGTCCCTGCCGGTCGGTGAGGTCCCAGTCGAAGTTGTACTGCTGCTGACCGCCGACGATGAAATACGCCTGGCGGTACCAGGTGGTCGGCTTGGTCCACTGACGGAAGATGTTGGCGCTCGTCCACCAATAGTCGGCGCGCGAGAGAAAGGCGATGTCGTTGTTCTCGAACCCGGGGGTCCGGAGATTGGTGGCGACCTCCCACAACAGGTTGCCCTGCTCGCGCGCCAACCGGGCGTAGGCCCCCACGCCCCGCAGCGAAGTGAGCGAGGGGTCGTACCGGTCACTCAGCAGCCCATTCGAGCCGTTGCCGCGGTCGGGACGCTGGAAGTACCGGGCGCTGGAGCGCTGCAATCGGAGGATCGCCGACGCGTCTCCCGACACGCTCGTGCCCGCCGCCTGCGCCATCAGATGGAAATCCCGGTTCCGGAAGAACATGTCGGTCGAGAGCCCGAACGATTCCGCGTGCCGCGTGAGTGACGCAGCGAGATTCGGGTCGTCGAGGCTGCGGTAAGTCGAGGTGGCAATCGCGCGGACGACCGTCGCTCCACCGCGCAGATCCTTCGCCACCCGACCGACGAAGTAGTTCGTGAACGGCTCGACCGTCCGCTCGGTGCGCGAGCCGTTGGGCATCTGCACGGTCGCCTGCGCGCGCCCGGTCACGGCATCGAGTCCGCCGATCGACCACCCCGTGGGCGTCCGGCCGGTCAGCTTCAGGGCGCCCAGGATCGTGCTGTTGTCGGGGATGTCCGCGTAGGCCCCGCCCGTCGCGTACGCGTTCCCCGGCAGCTGCGGCGCGCGACCGACCCGGCGCGTGTAGAACATCGACAGGCTCGACACGTTCGAGCAGAAATAGCAGTTGAGCCCCCCGAAGCCGAAATAGCTCGATCCTTCCACGAAGAACGGCCGCTTCTCGTCGAAGAACGTCTCGAACGCGGACAGGTTCACGACCGCCGGGTCGGCTTCCACCTGGCCGAAGTCCGGGTTGACCGTCGCGGCGAGTGTGAGGTTCGACGTCAACAGCACCCGGGCATCCGCCCCCACCCGCCCGTCCACCGAGTGCGCTTTTTCGAAGGGATCGGTGGGATCGTCCACCGGGACGTTGGACGAGCGACCCACGACGTACGGGAGGACCTCGGCTCTACCGGGAGCGCGATGGATGACCAGCCCGGTGAGGTGCCCGAAGTAGGGCGGCCCACCCGACTCCGTCAGGCGCCAGAACGACCACTGCGACAGCTCGTTCAGCCGGTTGGCCTGGCGCCAGATCTGGAGGCCCCAGGTCTGCTCCGCCCCGGTGGTCGGGTACCGCAGCTGTGAAAACGGGATGCGGAGCTCGGCCGTCCACCCGAGGGAATCGATCGTGGTCTTCACTTCCCACACGGGGTCCCAGGAGTTGTCCCCGCCGCCGCCCAATCCGTTCGCATCGGCCCGCACTCCCGAAGGGTTCACGGTGAAGAACAGCCGCCCGATGTGATCGTGATAGGTGTCGAAGATGATCTCCAGATTGTCCGCATCGGACTCGGCATCCCGTCGCACCAGGCGCGTCTCCACGCCGCGGGCCCCGGAATCGTCGAACATGCGGGCCCCGACGTAGATCGCCGCCTCGTCGAACGCGAACCGGACTTCCGTCCGCTCCTTCGCCGGCTCGCCCTCGTTGGGCCGGCTCTGGCGAAACCCGGTCGCCGCCTGCGCCGTCCGCCACACCGCCTCGTCCAGCTGACCGTCGAGGCGAATCGCTTCCTGCAGAGGGACTGCCCGGACTTCCGGCGGTGAGGTGGGATGGACGTTCTGGGCAGCCAGGGAGCCCGCCAGACCGAGCTCCACGAGGAAGACGACGGTTCTCGTCATAGACGACCGACCCGGGCACAGGGAGTATCGAGTATGACGCCTGGGCCCGGCGGAAGGTTGCGGCTGCTGCCCGGCTAGTGTCCGGGAACGGTGAGTTTCATCCTGAGCCACGCCGCCACGTCGTCGAGCACCGGCGTCGGAAGCTTTGTGTGCTGCAACGTCGGATACTCGCTCGGCGAGCCGTCGCCGGTGGTGGGCAGGAAGAGGTGGTTCAGTCCCGGGTAGACCTTCACCGTGACGTCGCGATTACCGGCCGCCCGCAGCGCGGCGGCGAGCGTGTCGGCCTGTCCCGCCGAGACCTGCCGGTCCAGCGCGCCCTGGAGGATCAGCACCGGGACCGTCACGCGGCGCGCCGTCGCGAGCGGGTC
>DATICZ010000230.1:0-4302 GCA_035456525.1 Gemmatimonadales bacterium | reverse complement strand
GATGTCCGCGAGCGCCGGAGCGGCCATCCCCGCCTTCCAGGTCGGATCACGGACCTCGAGCAGGTTGCCCGAAGGATCGAGGAAGTACAGCTCGCGGCCGGTGAAGAAGCCGTGCTCGCGGTAGATGAGCTCTTCGATCTTCACCCCACGATCGTGAAAGAGCCGGATCGCCTTCTCCCATTCCTCCGGCGAGAGGGTGAACGAGTGATGCAGGCGGTTGTCCTGCTGCGGGGTCCGGTAGAGTTTGTCCTTACGCTCGCAGAGCAGGATGTCGTGCCCGCCCACATGGAAGCACGCCATGCGGGAGCTGCCGAGTCGGCCGCGATATTCGAGCCCGAGCAGGTCGCGGTAGAAGCGCTCGCTCTCCTCCAGATCGTTGACCGGGATGGACCAGTGGGTGACGCCGTCGATCTTGAGCATGTCCTCACCTCTGTCTCAAAACGTCGCCCTGGATGCGAGGTAGTGGTCGATGATCTCGCTGCCCGTCGCGCGCCAAACCCCCTCGTGGCGCAGGATGTAGGCGAGCGCCGAGTCGAGCGCGCCGATCCGGTGCGGCACGCCGATGATGAATGGATGCAGGCAGATCGCCATGACGCGCGCCGACTGCGCTCCCTCGCGGTAGAGCGTGTCGAACTGGCGGCGGATCATGAGCTCGAACTCGTCCGAGGATCGGCCGGCGCGGAGGATTTGCGGCAGATCGTTGATCTCCCCGGAATAAGGGATCGAGCACAGGCGCCGGCCTCCGACGTTCATCAGATATGGCTGGTCATCGTTGATCCAGTCGGCGACGTAGGTGGCGCCGGCCTCGACGAGGTAATCGAGCGTGTGCCAGCTCTCTTGCAGGCCAGACGAAAGCCAGCCCTTTGGGCGCCGGCCCGTCGCCTTCTCGATGTCCGCAAACGTGGCGAGCACGACCCGCCGCTCCTCTTCGGGTGCCATGAGATGGAGAAGGCGCGAGTTGCTCTGGTTGTGCCCCATGAACTCCCAGTCGAGCGCGCGGGCGTCCTCGATGATCTGGGGATAGTCGTCGCACACCTCGGCGTTGAGCGCGACGGTTCCGCGCACGCCGTGACGCGCCATCACCTCCATCATGCGGAAGATCCCGACGCGGTTGCCGTAGTCACGCGGCGCCCAATTGATGACGTCGGGCGCCAGCCCGGTGCCGCCGGGCACCGGCTCGTTCAGCGGAAAAGTCTCGATGTTCGGGATGACCCAGAGCGCGAGGCGCGCCCCGTTCGGCCACGTGATCGCGGGGCGTCGATTGATCGGGACATAGGGAAACGGCCCGGAGCGCTGCGGCTGCATCTCACTCGTCTCTCACTCGAGCCACACTTTGCCTCCGACGCGCGTCCTTATCGGCCCTTGGTCGGATACATGAGGATGAAGTTGTCGCGGTTGGGCATGCGCACCTTCGGCAGGGTCTGGGCGTTCATCTCATCATGCTCGCCGATGATGCCGTTCAGGTGCAGCAGGTACGCGCAGAGCGCATAGACCTCGTCGTTCGTGAGCGTCTGCGGCTGGATATACGGCATCGAGCGCCGCACGTAGTCGAATATCGTCGTCGCATAGGGCCAGTAGCTGCCGATCGTGCGCACCGGGGTCGCGCCGGCCAGCGTCCCCTGGCCGCCCACCAGTCGATCGTTGGGCTGCCCGGCGCCGCGAGCGCCGTGACAGGCCTGGCATTTTTGCTCGTATACCGGAGCGCCTAGCGCCGACGTGCCGCGTCCGGGCGGCAATCCGGTGCCGTCGGGCGGGATGCTGATGTCCCAACCAGCGACCTGTGCCGCGGTGACCGGCCGGCCAAGCGCTGGAACCTCCCTGGCACCGCCGGACATCGCGGTCCCGCCGGAGGCCGCGCAACCGCCGAGGAGCAGCCCGATCATGACGCCGGTGATATCACGGGTAGACATGCTTCACCTCGCCGTTCGCCTGCACGCCCCACGCCACGATTCCGTGGTAGTGGAAGACGCCATTCTGGCCGTGGTCGGCAATGAACTTTGCGCGCTCGGGCTGGACGGCGCCGGTGTCGTCGGTCGCGCGAGACTTGAGGACGGCGGGCTGGCCGTCCCACTTCCAGGCCAGCCGAAAGCGCGTGAGCGCCCGAGGCAAGACAGGTGCGGCGAGCTCGGCACGAGTCCACGCGCGCCCGCCGTCGGTCGAAACCTCGACGCGCGTGATCGTCCCGTTGCCGGACCACGCCAGTCCGGTGACTGCCTGCACGCCGGGTCCGCGCAGCGTCAGGCCGTGCGACGGCCGCGTGATGAGTGACTTCACCTCCATCGGATACGTGAACATGAGCGACTTGCCATCGGCCTGCAGATCGGTGTACCGGGACGTCTCGTCCTTGGTCATGGTGGGCGTCGGCGTGACCTTGATCCGCCGCAGCCACTTCACGCTCATGTTTCCCTCATAACCCGGCAGGAACAGGCGTATCGGGTAGCCGTTCTCGGGCCGCAGCCGTTCGCCGTTCTGGAAGAGCGCGAGCATGGCATCGTCCATCGCTTTGGCCATCGGGACGCTGCGGCTCATGGCCGCGGCGTCAGCGCCCTCGGCGAGCAGCCACGCGGCGGCCGGATCGGCTCCCGCCTCCTCCAGCAAGAGCCGCAGCGGCACGCCGGTCCACTCGCTGCCGGACACGAGGCCGTGGGCCTGGCCCGCGGTCACGTTCGGCGGCATGGTCTGATACATGAGCTGACTGTTGCCCGAGCACTCCAGGAAGTGGACACGCGAGACCATTGGATAGCGGAGCAGCGCGTCCACCGAGAACAGGAGCGGCCGTTTCACCATGCCGTGGATCAGCAGCCGATGGCTGGTGGGATCGATATCGGGCACGCCGCTGTGGTGACGCTCGAAGTGCAGGCCACTCGGCGTGATCACACCTTCTAGCGACTCCAGCGGTGTGCGCGACGCGCCACTGCCGGTCGTGCCGGGTTGGGATCGGATGAACGTCCGCGTGACAGCCCGCTCGTACTTGGCCGGACTTCCGTACTCGCTCATTCCCGCGCCGGGAGCGCGCATCGATGGCGCGATGTCGGGCGGCTCGGCCCCCGCCACTTGCGCCACGGGCGTCGCGGCGAGACCGCCGGCGCCAGCGAGGGCCACGCCATGCTTGAGAAAACGTCGCCGATTCATGCGTTCAGCCATGGGATCCTCCGTCGTGCGCCGGGGCGCGCCGATTCGATTATTCGACGATGTCTTTCTCACGGCAAGAAGCGTGGTTCATCAATAACCCCGAGTCCACTCGATCACGTTCGCGAGCGGTTGCCCGTCCAGATATGCGCGCAGATTGTCGGAGAACACCTCGACGACCCGATGCTGCGTCACATCGGTACCGCCGGAGACATGCGGCGTAATCAAGACGCGCTCGTCCTGCCAGAGGCGGCGATCGGGGGCGTGCTCGAACTCCCCGACGTAGACGTCCAGACCAACGCCACGCAGTGTCCCCGCCGACAGCGCCGCGATCAGCGCCTCTTCGTCGACGATCTCCCCACGAGCCACGTTGACCAGCACCGTTCCCGGACGCATGGCCGCAAACGCCGCCTGACCGATCAAACCGGTCGTTTCCGGTGTCCACTGGCAACAGACGGCCACAAAATCACTCTCCCCCAGCAGCGAATGGAGATGCTCGGGACTTTCGAGACGGCTAAATCCTGAGGGCAAGGCATCTCCGGGCGCCACGTGCCGCCGCGTTCCGACCACGCGCATCCCCGCCCCGGCGCACAGGGATCCGACCTCCTGCCCGATCCCACCGGCACCGACGACACAGACGGTCTTGCCTTCGATCAGGATCGGTCGATACGTCCCGTGCTCAAAGTGCTGCCGCTGTCGGTCGCGGTAGGCCCGATGCAACCCGCGGGCGAAGTGTAGAAAGCAGGCCAGGACATACTCGGCCATGGCCCGGGTATTGCCATGGCCGCGCGACGTCGTGACGGTGACATCACTGCCCCACAGGTCCCCACGCCGTAAATTGCTCGCCCCCGCCGGGCGTTGATGAAACCACCGCAGCCGCGGCGCCCGCGCCCGTAGATCGAGGGGGAACGGCCAGCCGCCCAGGATCACCTCTGCCTGAGCCAGGAGACGGTCGCGCTCCTCGCGCGTGCTGGGTGGACAGGGGCGCTTTCCCAGGTAGCGCTCCACGGTCCAGTTGGGCCAGGTTTGTCGGATCTCGTCATCGAACCAGCCGCGGGCGTCAATGACGCAGACCCGTGCGTCGAGGCGCGCGATCTGCGCCAGCTCCTTATCCCCGATGGGTTGGATGACGAGAACGTTGACGGTGTGCATTCTCCGCCGCGGGTGCTCGGG
>DATICZ010000229.1:0-25781 GCA_035456525.1 Gemmatimonadales bacterium | reverse complement strand
CCGATCGAGGCGGCCACGGCGCGCGTTGAGCTCCCGGCCGCCGCCGAGGGAGTCCGCGCGATCGCGTACAACGGCCCGTACGGGGCCACCGAGCAGGAAGCCACGGTCGCAACGGAGGGGACCACGGTGACCATGGCGATGCCGCACGCGCTCGGGTTCCACGAGGGGTTGACGGCCGTCGTGGGATGGAACAAGGGGGTCGTGACGGAGCCGAGCACCGGGGCGCGCGCCGTGGGCCTGCTCGCCAGCAACTGGCCGCTCGGGATTCCGATTCCGGTCTTCCTGCTCGCGTTCCTCGTCTGGCGGCGCCGTGGCAGGGACCCGCAGCGGCGGCCCATCACGGTCCAGTACGAGCCGCCCCAGGGGCTCACTCCCGGCGAAGCCGGGACGCTGCTCGACAACTCGGTGGACATGCGCGACATCACCGCGACTCTGGTGGACCTGGCGGTGCGCGGCCACCTGCGCATCGAGGAGCGCGACGACCGCAAGCTGTTCGGCCTCATCGGCAGTCGGGAGTACGTGTTGCACCGGCTCGAGCCCCCGGCAACCGCCGGTGCGTTGGCGCCACACGAGCAGCGGCTCCTCGACGGCGTCTTCTCGGGCCGGGGCTCGTCGGTCGAGCTGTCGCAGCTCGAGAACGAGTTCTACACCAGCATCCCCGGCATCCGGAAGAGCCTGTTCGAGCAGCTGCTGTCGCGCGGTTTCTACCACGCGCGACCGGACCAGGTGCGCAGCCGCTGGATGGTCGGAGGCGCATTCGCCGGCGTGGTGATCGCCGGTGGCGGCATCAGTCTCGCCGAGCGGTTTCTGCTGACGCCCGTCCCGTTCCTCATCGCGGGCGCGCTCACGGCGTTGATCCTCGTCGGCTTCGGCGCCGTCATGCCGGCCCGCGCCGAGGCCGGCGCGCGGGCGCTGGAGCAGGTGCTCGGCTTCGAGGAGTTTCTGCGTCGTGTCGAGGCGGAGCACCTCAAGAAGGTGATCCTGGACAGGCCGGAGCTGTTCGACCGCTACCTCCCCTATGCGATGGCGTTCAGCGTCGAGAAACAGTGGGCGCGGGCGTTCGAGGGGATCTATACGCAGTCGCCGACCTGGTACATGGGCTCGAGCGGCGCATCCTTCAGCGTCGGCCACTTTTCGAGCAGTCTCGGCGCCATGACGAGCAAGGCGAGCTCGACGTTGTCTTCTTCGCCGCGCAGCTCGAGCGGGTCGGGATTCGGCGGCGGCGGATCCTCGGGTGGCGGTGGGGGTGGCGGCGGTGGTGGAGGGTTCTGATCACTCGAAGGGCTGGGCAAACGTGAGCCGGTTCCCCTCGAGATCGAGCACGCTGAAATCCCGCAAACCCCACGGGCGGCTCACCGGAGCGCCTTGCACGTCGGCTCCACGGGACACCAGCTCCGCATACAGCCCGTCGGCATCCCGCACGTACGCCTCGCACGAGCCGATCCCCGTGTGCTTGTCGGTGCGCTGGATGAGGAGAATCGTGACGTCGTCGCGGAACAGCACGCCGACATCATGTTGGGCATAGTTGACGTGGAACCCAAGCACCCGCTGATAGTATTCCACTCCCGCTGCGACGTTGGTCAGCGGCAGCTCGGGCAACATCTGTTGCAGCTGTCGCAACGGATCCTTCTCGCGATCCGGCTCCTGGAACGTTTGCGCGAACCACAACGTGTGCCCGTCGGGGTCCTGGATCTGGAACACCCGCATCTTGATCCAGTTGACCTTCTCGAGCGCGGACGGCTTCCCGCTGCGAGCGAGGATGGCCTCGCGCAGCGCAGCAACCTCGTCGACCTGGAAGAACAGAATCGCCGCGCCGCGCGGCCGGCGCTCACCGGTGCTGTCGTAGGCGTCGTCCTGGGTCCCGAGCCGGATGCGGGCCGGACCGGAGACAGCCTCGGCCGTGGCGGGAACGCCGTCGCCGCCATCGAGCCGTCGTACGGCGAACCCGAGAACGTCGCGGTAGAACGCCATGCTCCGGTCGATGTCGGCGACGCTCAGGTGGCGGCTGACGGGGGCGACGATGCGTGGGGAGGGGTTCATGACGTTCACCAGTAGTCGATGCGGACGGTGGTCGGGAAGGCCGCGAATCCCTCCCGCGTGACGTTGGGAGATCCGCCGACTTCGAGTCGTCGCAGCCGCGGAAGCCCGGCGAGCGCCGCGAGTCCGGCATTCGTGATCCCGGCGACTTCCCAGAACTCGAGCTCTTCGAGCGAGGTCATGCGGCCGAGCAGCTCGAGGCTCCGGTCCGTGATGCGCGTCTTGCCGGCGTAGTAGCTCTGGAGCCGGGACAGCCCGCCAAGGTGCCCGGTCGCCACGTCGCCGGTGTCCCGGCAGTACATGCACCACAGCTTCTCGAGGCCCGCGCAGGCGCCCACATGGCGGAACCCGTCGTCGCTCACGTCCATCGGCATCAGCTGGCGCAGGGTAGGAAACGTGGGCAGGGTCGACAGCGCGGCGTCGTCCACGTGCTTGCAGCTCACCCCCAGACCCACGAGCGCCGGCATCGTTGCGAGGGCCGCAAATCCGCGCCCTTTCAGGTTGGGGCAGTCGCGGCCCCAGAGGTATTCGATCGTCCGGGACCGGGCGAGGGCGGTGAAGCCGTCGTCGGTCGCCACGGTGCCCTGCGCAACAAGCCCCCGGAGCCCGGGGATCGCGGCGATGTGACGCATGGCGACGTCGTCGCAGATCTTTCCATCGCACCCGAGCATTTCGAGGTGGGGGAGCTCGGCGAGGATGCGGAGGCTGTCAGGCGAGAACCGGCCCACGTGCCAGAAGAAGTGCAGGCCATAGACGCCGTTCAGGCCGCGTAGGCTTTCCATCCCCTTGTCGGTGAACGGGCCGTCCAGCAGCAGATGGTTGGGCTCGGAATCGAACGACATCAGTCCGAGATTCCCCGTGCCGCCCTGCCACGTCTTGAAAATCGGGAAGTCGTGCAACAGTGGCAGGCCGGCATCGGTCACCAGGCGGCCGGTCTTGAGGTGGCGCAGGTATCGCTTGCCGCGGAGCGCGTTGATCGCGCCGTCACCCGTGGGCGTGCCCATCAGGTTGACCTGCTCGAGGCGCTCACAGAAGGACAGGTAGGCCACGCCCGCGTCGGTGATCCCGGGAGTCCAGCAGCACTGAAACCGCCGCAGCTCTTTCAGGTGACGGAGAACTTCGAGTCCGCGGTCAGTGATCGCGCCCTTCGGACCGCCGAGCTCGAGCTCTTCGAGCCGCGGCAGGCGTGCCAGGTGCGGCATCCCGGCGTCGGTGAGCAGGCCGCCTTCGAGGAACAGCCGGGTGATCTGATCGAGCGCGGTGATGCGACCCAGTCCCTCGTCGGTGATCGCGGCAGCGCGTACGCCCGTGACGCCCCGCTCCCGGATGACGTCCGCGACGGTATCCCACTGGTGTGGCGGGAGGGGGCCGTGCACCTCGATCGTGTTCGTTTCCGGGTGGATACGATAGAAGCGGGCCTGTGGCGCGCCTCGCGGAGCGCCGGGCGGCATCGCAGCAGTCGTCAGGCTTCGCACCAGCTCATCCCACGTGTCGAGTCCCATTTGGCGCGCGATGTGGCGGCGGGCGTCGTCGGTCGCGAGCTCCGGGGTCCGGTGCTCCGCGGCGAACCAGCCGCTCAGGCGCTGCTGCATTTGCGTGACATCTCTGTCCCAGACGAACGACGTGCCGAGCTCCCAGTTGATCTCGCGGATGGCCGTGAAGTCGCCCGTCGTGTAGGCCGCCGCGAGTCGCTTGGCGAGCCGGTCGTATATCGCCAGGCCGGCCGGACTGACGGCGGCCACGTGGTGCACGAGTTTGGGCCAGCTCTCGAAGCCGTAGGAGCGGGCGAGGCGCAGCTGCGCGGCCGCGAGGGGAATGCGCTCGGACCGGCTCAACTCCTTGGCCTGTTTGCGGAGCTGCTCGAGCGACGGACGCGTCGGAAGGCGGCGGGGGTGAGGGCCGGACATGCGATCTCCTTTCAAAACCGCCCGCGTCCGCTCGTCGGGCCGAAAGAAGATCGGAATTGTGCGTACCGCACGGCTCAGGTGGGCTCGGCCCTTCCCGCGGACGGGGTGCGTCCTGTCACGCACGGTCAACGCTATGGGAGGGACCGTGAGTCGTCAACACTCGAGGACCTCAGCCCTCGAGCAGATCGTCGAGTTCGGCGTAGCCCGTCGGGATCGAGACGCCGTCTCGCGACGCCCCCGCCGCGAGCAGCAAGCGGGCCGGCTCTGGCGTGCGCCGTTCAGTCCAGTAGGAATCCACACACGCCTTGACGGCCAGCATCAGCGGGGTCTTCCCGTCGCCGTCTCGGGTGTTCACGGGCACTCCACGCTCGAGAAAGAGCTTGACCAGGTCGGCGTTGAGCATCCAGGACGCCACGTGGAGCGCCGTGCTGTCGGGCGCGATGGCGAAGTAGCCGTAACCGCCGTAGACCGCCGTCGCCGGCACGCCGAGCTCGAGCAGCAACCGGACGCCGGGGTTGTTCCAGGTGAGCGTGAATTCAGCCAGCAGCGTGCCGCCTTCGGCGAGCACCTCACGCAACAGCGCCGGCTCGGCATCCGCGATGGCGCGCGCGGCCGCTGCGTCGGCGCGCGCCAGGGCGGCGTGCAGGCGTTCGACCCCGTGGAATTCGAGGGGGACGCCACGCCGTTGGAGGGCCTCGAGGACGTCGCTCCGACCTTTCCGAGCGGCCAACGCGATCGCCGTCCGGCCCTCCTCCGCCGCAGTCGGGTCGGCTCCATGGTCGAGCAGCAGCTCGATGATCTCGAGGCTGTTGTCCCGCTCCAGGGCGTGGTGCAGGGTGGTGCCGGCACGCCTCCACCTGCGCCCCAGGTCGATGCCTTGCGCCAGCAGGTACCGGACGCCGTCGGGATCGTGCCAGTCGAGCTTGCGGATCAGCATCAGCAGGAGGTTCTCGGGCGTCACCCGTCCGGTTTCCACCATCACCTTCAGCGCGCCGAGGTCGTGGCCCTCCGGCGCGTGATACACGGCGTCCTCGTCGTTGGGATCGGCGCCGCGCTCGATCAGCAGCCGCGTGAGCGCCTCGTTGTGCGCGACGCCCGCGGCGCCGTACAGCGCGGTCTCGAACTCCGGATGCGGGGGCTCTGTCCAGAACCCGGTGTGCGCCGGCGCCCCCGCATCGAGCAGAGCCGTCGCCGTACGCACGAACTCCGGCGTGCGCTCGGGCTGGAGCCTGAGATACTTGGACAGTCCCAGATAGTTGAGGGCGTCGCCGCCCCACGGAGCGGACTTCGTGGTGACACTGGTCGGGTCGCGCGCGATGAACTGGCGCACCGCGGCCTCGTCGCCGAGGATCGCCGCGATGTGGATGTCCGCGTTCCGCAGCTCTGGGTGCTCGGCCAGGATCGCCTCGGCGCGCCCCAGGGGGCCGTGCCAGCAGGCGGCCTCGATGAACGCGACCCGGGGATCCTCTACAGGTACTTGAGCCACCAGTCCGTCCGCCTGGCCTTGAGTTCGGCGAACCAGCGGCAGGCAACATAGAGCATCGCGATCGCCACCGCCCACACCAGATACAGCAGCGGCAGACTCCAGACATAGCCATCGGGCGGTGGCGGATTGCCCATCGGATGGTTGGTGAACAACCAGGGGCTCACCGTGCCCAGCCGGACCTTCGACACCACGAGCGCCAGGGCGTGAATCAACGGGATGTGCAGCATGTAGTAGAAGAACGGCACCCGCCCGAACACGGTGACGAATCCCGCCGCCGCTCCCCGGGCACGCTCCAGGATGGGCATCAACGCGATCGTCGGCCCAAGCGTCATGAGGAGAAACAGCAGCGAGGCCGGGTACTTGTTCGTGTTGAGAAAGGCGAGCAGCGCCGGCATCGGCGGTGGGCCATCCGGCCGCGGCGCCACGTTCCACGGACGCGGGTCGCCGTAGAGGTTGAAGCCCCGCAGCACCAGGAAGAGTGCGGTGGCTCCGAGCCCCAGCATCAGGCAAATCCGATTGCGCCGCGCCGGCTCGAGCGTCAGCACCTTGCCGAAGGCGTAGCCCGCGGCCATGACGCCGATCCACGGCACGATCGAATAGAGCACGATCAGGTTAGGGCCGTCCGGCCCGAACTGGATCGGCCCGGCGAAGAACCCGACGTAGAAGATCTTCCAGAGTGCACTGCGCGCATCGTTGTCGATTGTCGAGAGCAGCGCGCCCAGCCGGGGGTCGAGCAGGTTATGGGCCGCGATGATGATGACGCCGATCGCCCCGACGGCCGGCAACGGCAGCCGTACGAATCCCGCCATCAGGATCATGCACCAGCCGATGGCCCAGATGACGCCCGCCATCTCGTAGTGCGCGAAATCGAAGTTGAAGGTCCAGGCGACGCGCAGCAGCGTCAGCTCGAGCAGGACGAGCCAGGCGCCGCGGACGAGCAGGAACCGTGAAAGGTCGGGGTGGCGGCGGCCGTAGAAGAAGGCGCTGGTCCCGGCCAGGAAGATGAATGCGGGGGCGCAGAAGTGGGTGATCCAACGGGTGAAGAAGATCCCGGGGGTGGGGCCGCCGGCGGGGAGACCGGAGAACACCCGCACGTGGTCGATCGCCATCAGGATCATCACGGAGCCGCGAATCAGATCGACGGACGCGACCCGGGTCGCCGCCGCCGCTGGCGCCGCGACACCGATGGAAGCGGGTGCGCTCATGTTCCCAACGTCGTTGCCGGGTCGCCGGTCGTCAAATCCCCGGCGGCGAGCGGTCGGTATGGCGCGGTCAGCGGCGGGTCGGACGGATCTTCGACCTCACCTGGGAGAGGCGGCGCCGGCTGACGGGCACCACCGTACCATCACGCAGGCGCACGACGGCCTCGGTGCCCCCCCGGGACGTCCTCAGCTCCCGCACCTGATTCAGGCGCACGATGGCGGAGCGGTGGACACGCACGAAGCGCTCCGCGTCGAGCCGCGACACCAGCGCCTCCAGGGTCGTGCGCACCCGGTAGGTCTGCTTCCCCGTGTGGATCTCGGCGTAATCGTCTCGCGCCGCGATCCAGTCGATCTCCTCGGGGTCGAGCAACAGCTCGCCGCCCCCGGTCGGGACGGCGATCGGGGTGCGGGCGCGGGCGCTCAGGCGCTCGAGCACGCGCGACATGGTGGCGCGAAAGCGGGCTTCGGAGAGCGGTTTCACCAGGTAGTCGAGCGCCTCCGCCTCGAACGCCCGCACCGCGAACTCATCGTGGGCGGTGACGAACACCGTGAGCGGCATGCGCTCGACGCCGTGAACGCGGATCGCCCCGAATCCGTCGAGGCCCGGCATCGCCACGTCCAGAAAGACGAGGTCGGGGCGGGTCTCGGCCAGGGCGCGGACCGCCTCGCGTCCGTTGCGGCACTCGCCTACCACCAACACCTCACGGTACGGCGCGAGGAGCTGGCGGATCCCGCGACGGGCCAGCGGCTCGTCGTCCACGATCAGGGCGCGGATCTCAGCCACGCGCGGTCTCCCGCGGCAGCTCGTGGTAGGGCAGCCGCACCATGGCGACCGCGCCACCCGGCGGTGTCGGCCGGAGCTCGAGGCGCGCCTGCTCCCCGTACAGCGTGGCGAGCCGCTCGCGCAGGTTTCCCAACCCCACGCCGGCGGCGGGTTCGGGCGCCGCGTCGTCGGGGCCCGGCCCGTCGTCGGTGACCTGGAGCAGCAGGTCGTCCCCGTCGCGCCGCGCTTCGATCTTCAGCAACGTCGCCGTCGTGCGCCGGGCCAGGCCGTGACGCAGCGCGTTCTCGACCAGCGGCTGGAGCACGAACTCGGGCACCGCCGCGGAAAGAAGGTCGTCATCCACCGCGAAGACGGGTCGCAAGCGATCCGAGAAGCGCACCTCCTCGATCGCGAGGTACTGCCGGACGAAGTCCAGCTCCTCGGCCAATGTGATCTCCGGTGGGCGGTCGGTGCGCATCACCCGGCGCAGCATCCCGCCCAGCTGATCCAGCAGCCGCGTGGCCGTGCCGGTGTCGCGGTCGCGCACGACGACGGCGATGGCGTTGAGACTATTGAACAGAAAGTGCGGCTGCAGCTGCATGCGTAGGGCGCCCAGGCGGGCCTCCGCGAGCTGCGCCGAGAGACGGGCGGCCTGGGTTTCCCGCTCACGCGCCTCCAGGAAGTAGCCGGCGGCGTGTGCGACGCCCAGCATGGCGAAGTACACGGCCACGCCGAAGGGCAGGGTGGTGAAGAACCAGCTGAGCGCGCTCCCACCGTAGGGCGGGGAGCGGAACATCGCCCGGCTCAGGAGCACGCCGGCGCCGGCCCAGGCGACGCAGAACAGGATCGCGGCGAGGAGGTGAAGCGGTACGCGGCGTCCCAGCGCCTCTCGGGTGAGCGGCAAGCGGCGCGCGAGCCAGAAGACCGCGGGGGTGAGGAGCGCGCAGAGGAGCCAGTCGCCTCCCTCCCACACGAGGCTGCGCCACGTGGCGGGCTCGCGGCTCCCGAGCCGGCCCTGCACGTACGCCTCGAAAGCGGCGAGGATCGCGGGGCCGAGCCAAGCGGCGGAGACGAAGACCCAGATCGGAGGTCGCAGGATCACATAAGCTGCGACCCGGTCCCTCCGCGGACAAGTGACGGTGCGTCGCGGTGCGCGGGACCCGCCCACCGCTATCCGCGAATCAGTTCGGCGCTGCCGTCCGCGCCAGGCGGAACGGGATCCCGGTGAGTTGCGGGAGAATGGAAACGGTCAGGTCCGCGCGATACACCGCGGCGGGAATCGGCGATTCCGGCCGTTCCGGATAGGGCGTCAGCGCGATGAGCTCGATGAGGAAGCCCGGTTGCGTCGCCGTGCGCGGGCCCCTGGTCGTGTTCAGGACGAAGGAGGTGTCCGCCGAGCCCTGACGGACCTGAAGCGCGACCTCCGCATTCCCGGCGCTGACGCACTGGACGGCGCTCGGACAGCGGGAGTCGTTTACCACCGCTCGAAACGTGATCCGCAGGTCCGTCCCGGCGACGACGGCCGTCTCGCCGATCGCGAGGCGAAACTCCTCGTCTGCGGCGGCTTCGATCCTGGTGGGACTCCGTTCCGCCGACGGGGGATCCTGGGCGCAGGCGAGCGCGAACAGCGAAACCGCACGAACGACGAGTCGCATGGGCTTGCTCCGTTTCGGGTGAGCGACGGGACCGCTACCCGGAATACCCCACCGGGTCAGCCGGCGGTCACTCGTCCCGCCCGTTCACTACCACGGCCGGGCGTCGGCGGTGGGCCCGTAGATCGGCGGGAGGGGGACGTCGTTCAGCCGCAGGTACACGCTGAGCTGGCCGCGATGGTGCACCAGGTGACTGATGTGACTGCGTATCACCGTGCCCCGCGGGGCGGTGAACAGCACCCGGTCGCCGTGCTTCAGCGACCAGAGCTGTTCGAAATCCGCGTCCCTTGCCGCCGCGAGCGCGGCCCGGGCGCTCCGGACGTTGGCGTCGAACTGTCGCACCAGGGTTTCCGTCGTCTCGAAGCTGTAGCCGCCGCCGGTCGCGAGGTCGAGAGACGGCTGCTGGAGGGTCGTGGTGATCCACCCCGGCATCCACGACACGAGCTGCGCCAGGTGCCCCAGCGGGAACGACTTGGGATGCGGTTTCCACTGTCCCTTGTCGCTCGGCACCCGTTCCAGGAGGGTCCGCGTGGTCGCCATTTCCTGGTCGAATTCGGGAAGGAGAGACTCACCGATGGTCATAGGGCCTCCGCGTTCGCGGGACGGGAGACAAAAGATAGCGCGTCGTGTCGCGAAACCCGCAGCGGGCCGCTTGCGTCCTAGGGGAGCCGCACGGCTGGACACGGATGATTGGCGGCATCAAGGTTTACCTCCACTTCATGGCACAGGAGACTCGGTGACTCTGGTCCGATACCGTCGCATCCTGCCGGCAGTCGTCCTGACCGCCGCGCTGTGCTCGAGGTCCGCGCCGGGGCAGAGTTCCCGCGGCGCTGTGGAAACGATTGCCATTCGCGTGCACGAGGGCACCACCCTCAGCTTCGATCTTTCGCCCGACGGGCGCTCGATCGTGTTCGACCTCCTCGGCGCGCTGTGGGAGCTGCCCAGTGCCGGCGGCGTGGCGCGACCCCTGACGAACGCCGTGCGCGATACGGCGGAAGACCTGGACCCGTCCTACTCTCCGGACGGCCGGCGCATCGCGTTTCGCGCCGAGCGGCGCGGCCGCACGGGTTTGTGGCTGCTCGAGCCGGACGGCACGCCGATCCAGCTCACACAGCTCCAGAACCCCGACGGATACGAGGGCAACGCGGCGTGGTCGCCGGATGGGAAGTCCATCGCTTACGCCCGCATGGTGCCACCGGACAGCGCCGTCCCCCGCTCGCACAGCCGGCTGGCCCGGATCGATCTCGCCACTCGCGCCGTGCGCGAGCTGCCGGTGGCGGAGTCCGTGGGACCCAATCTGCGCGATCCGGCATTCGAGCCGGGCGGGACACGGCTGGTGGTCGTCGCGGGCTTCGCGCCCGCTCCTGTGGGCGGCCGCATCTGGATGGTCGACAGTGGCACTGGGCGCGCGACGCCGCTTGGCCCCGAGGCCACCGTGGCGCTCGCCCCGGCCTTCTCGCCCGATGCCCGGCGCCTCGCTTTCTTCGCGCCGGACTCAGGCGCGCGGATGCAACTCTGGGTGCTCCGGCTGGATTCGCCCGGGGCCACCGCGGTACGCCTTACCAACCATGAGGACGTGACGCCGACGCGGGTTCGCTGGACCCCAGACGGCAGCGGGCTGGTCTACAGCGCCGATGGCCGCCTGTGGAAGGTCGCGACGACGGGCGGACCACCGGCGGAGATTCCGTTCACCGTCAGGCTCTCGTTCGAGCGCCCAAGGCGCGCGCTTCCCCCCGCGCGCTTTCCCGAGCCCGGCACGGCGCAGCCCGTACGCGCCTTCATGGGCCTCGCGCTCTCACCCGACGCGCAGCGCGTGGCGATGCTGGCCCTCGGCAAGTTGTGGGTCATGCCGGTGGGGGGGACGCCGCGGGCCGTCGCGGCGGTGCCCCTGAACGCGCACCACCTCGCCTGGTCGTCCGACGGCGGCACCCTCGCCTGGTCGGCGGGACCGTGGGAAGAGCAGGACGTGTTTGCGACCGAGCTCGCAACCGGCTCGACCCGGCGGATCACGGCGTTGCCGGGTCGCGAGGAATCCCCGAGCTACTCACCCGACGGGCGGCATTTCGCGTTCCTGTACCACCCGTCGGAGGACACGACGATCGTCCGCGTGGTCGACGCGCAGGCGCGTGAGCTGTCGGATACGGCGCAGGGATCGTCCATTCCTGCCGCGAACGGCGTCGATGTGTCGTGGACTCCGGACGCAGGCGGGCTGCTCGTCGTCTCGGGAGGGTTCAACCCCGACGACTCGACGCGGGGGGCGATCATCCGTCTGTCGGGTGAGCGGCGGGTCCTCGCCAGAATGCCCGACTCACCGCTCTTCCTCCGGTGGACGGCGAACGCGATCGTGTTCGTCCGCCATGCCCGGTTGTGGCGTGCGCCGTTCGATTCCACCGGGTTGCAGGGGCCGGCGGAGCCGCTCGGCTCGGAGCCGGCCATGTATGCTTCCGCGGCGAATGACGGGACCGTTCTGTTCATCACCGAAGGCGGGCTCCGCCTGCGATCGCCCGATGGACGGGAGCAGCGCCTCGGCTGGCCGTTGACCTACACGCCCCCCGTTGCCGAGCCGCTGCTGATCCGGGGTGTCCGGATCATCGATGGAAGCGGACGGCCGGCGACGCCGCCGCAGGATCTGCTGGTGGAGCGGGGGAGAATCAGCCGGATCGCAGCCGCCGGGAGGCTGCCCGCGGGGACGGCGCGCGTGCTGGAGGCGGGCGGCCGGTACCTGATTCCCGGCCTCATGGATCTGCACGCCCACGAGTACCGTCCGGAACTGTTGCCGGGATTCTCCTACTTCGGCGTGACGACGATCCGCGACCAGGGATCGGCGATTGGTCCCCTCGTCGCCTACGCCGATGCCATCGCCGCGGGGCAACTGGACGGGCCCCGGGTGGACTACGGCGGCTTCCAGTTCTACAGCGACTGGGCCTATGACGCGGAGGATCAGCAAGGTGTGGAGCCGGAAGCGGACCCCGCCCACGTGTCGCGCGCGGTCGACATGGCACAGGTCTTGGGCTCACAGCACATCAAGACGCGGACCTTCCGGCGGTGGGACATCAACGCGCGGATGATCGCTGAGGCACACCGCCGCGGGATGCGCGCGACCGGGCACTGTGCGCATCTGCTGCCGCTCGTGGCCGCCGGGATGGACGCCAAGGAGCACGCGGGGTTCTGTTCGCCCCGCAGTGACGGGCGCATCTATGACGACCTGGTGCAGCTGTATCGCACCGCAGGCATCGGCGTCGTGCCGACGATCGCGTATTCCAGCTTCGCCGTCCAGCTGAACGAACATCCGGACCTGCTCGACGCCGATTCGGCCCTCGCCCCGTTTCTCCCGCCGCGGAATGCCTTCGCCTGGATGCTGCGGCTCAACCCGGCCCGGCGCCAGCAGTTCGCCCGGTTCGCCCAACAGGCGCGGGCTGCGACGGTCAGGCTGGCGCGGGCCGGTGTGACGATCGGCACCGGAACGGACATCTGGCAGATCCCGACGGGAGTGCACCTCGAGCTGGCGGAGCTCGTCGCGGCGGGCCTGTCGCCGCTCGAGGCGATTCATGCCGCTACCGGCGGCTCCGCGCGCATCGTCGGCGCCGAGCAGGATCTCGGCACGATCGCGGTGGGGAAGGTGGCCGACCTGATTCTCCTGGACGCTGATCCGGTTGCGGACATCCACAACACACGCCGCATCCGGGCCGTGATCCAGGCGGGCCGCGTGGTCGACCGGCCAGGGATCGTCCAGCGGTTCGGGCGCAAGTAAACAGGCCGGCCACGCGGGTCTCCGGGTCTTCCCTGGATCGGCGGAGGCGGTCCGGGGCACTACCGTGTCGTGCTCGCTCCCAGGGTGGCGGTCGCACGCGGCGCCGCGTGAGGATCCGGGACCGGGATTGCCGCCATCCGCCGGTACACGGCGACGTGCGTGAGCGTCAGCAGCGGCACGATGAACGTCGGGATGAGGACCCAGGGGAGGCCGCCCATCAGGGCGGTGCCGGGTGCCCCCTCGAAGAGCCGCAGCGGGGAGCCGGGCGCCGACGTGACGCCCAGGCCGACGGCGACGGCCAGGTCGGTCAGGGCGAGGGTGTTCCACCCGAGCACGAGGCCGCGCCAGTAGGGGACCCCGCGCGCCGCGGCCCAGGCGATGAGCGGCGCCGTCGCGGCGGCGGCCACGTCGCCCCAGCCGGCCACCGGACCGAACGGGCCCGACAGCCGCCCGCCGGCGTACAGCAGGACGAAGAAGGCGCCGAAGCCGCGGACCGCGTGCACGGCGATCAGGGACGTCAGCGGCACGCCGTCCAGTCCGGCCCGGAGGGCGGGCCAGAGGGCAGTCGCGAGGGCGGCGGCGATGAGCGGCGTCGCCGCCGCTACGCCGACCAGCAGCGGTCGCGCGCCCGAGAACGCGCCGCCGACCCCCGCCGTGAGCAGCGCGGCGAACCACAGCACGAGCGCCGCCCCCACGCCGCGCCGCAGCGACGGCACGACGCCGGCCGTCACGGTCACCGCCAGCAATGCCGCGGACACGCCCACGAGGATCGGGGCCAGGAGATCCAGAGCCACCATGTCGCACCTCCAGTAGATGTAGATACACATATCGTACTGGAGAACAAACCCGTGCGGAGCCGGACAGGTTCCCGGCCTGGCGCCCGGCGGATCATATGTATATACATGTAGCATGACACCCCGACCGGCGATCGGCCCGATCGCGCTGCCGTGCGCCTGCGCCAACCTGCGGCGCGCGGCGCGGGCGGTGACCCAGCGCTACGACGCCGCCCTGCGCCCCGCCGGGCTGCGGGCCACCCAGTTCACGCTGCTGCAGGTGTTGGAGCGCGCCGGGGTCGTGACGCAGGGCGCGTTGGGGAGGATCCTGGCGACCGACAGCACCACGCTGAGCCGCACGCTCCAGCCGCTGGAGGCGGCCGGCTGGATCCGCAGCACCGCGGGAGCCGACCGGCGCCGGCGGCAGGTGGCGCTCACGGCTGCGGGACGGCGCAAGCTGGCTCAGGCGACGCCCGCATGGGAAAAGGCCCAGCGGCGCCTGCGGGACCGACTGGGTGGCCCCCGGTGGCAGGCGCTGCTGGACCTCCTCGCGGTGACGGCTCAGGCGGCGGGGCGGGGCTAGCCGCCCGCCGGGCCATCCTCAGGGAACGTCGTCATCAAAGACGACCGCCGCCATCGCCCCACTCGCGGCCACGCGCTCGACGCGCAGCACGCGGCTCAGCGTCTTGCCGTCGACCGTGATGCTGACCAGGTAGTTGCCGCTCTGCACGGCGTTCGCGCCGCCGCCGAACCCGCCGAACCCCCCGCCGCCGGCGCCAGCGCGTCCGAAGGTCTGGGCCACGAACCCCAGCGCGCCGAAGCCGCCCCCGCCCCCCCCGGCGCCGCGCTGGCTCGGCAGACGGATCAGCTGGCCCAGCGTGGTCAGGAAGCTCGCATCGGGCTGATTCGCCTCCTCGCCCCCCTCCTGTTGCTGTGCTGCGGCCGGCGCCCCCGGCGCCCCCGGGGCGCGTGGCGTCGTCTCACCGGGCCGCTCGACGAACCGGCCCGCGGCAAGCGCCGCGGCGGCCGCGCCTCCACCGCCGCCCCCGCCCCCGCCGAATCCGAACCGCTGTGCGAGTCCCTGGATGTCGCCCTCGAGCAGCCCCGACTTGATGGGATCGAGCATCTGGGGGCTCATCCCGGCCTTGGCGAGCGAGTCGAACACCACGTTGATGCGGGCGGTGAGCAGCACGCTGTCGCGCTTCTGCGAGGGCGAGAGCGGCCGGGGTCGAGCCGGCGGGCCCGCGAAGTTCCAGGCCACGCGGTGCAGCCCCGGGCCTCCGGGCCCGGTCAAGGTGCGCACCGTGTCGCCGCGCACGTCGGTGATCACGATCCGGGTGCGGCTGCGTGGCGCCCCCTTCGTCAGGCGGTAGACGATCTCCGCGCCATAGGCAGGGCTCGCGGCCCGGAACCACTTCTGCCCCGCCGAGAAGTTGGCGCGCGTCGGCTCCCCGTACTCGTACCCGGTCTTCGGCTCGAACAGCCAGGCATCCGCCGCCAGCACGTCGGACGTCAGCTGCTCGAGCGGCGAGATCTCGACGATCCAGAGGCCGCGGCCGTGCGTCGCGGCGATGAGCTCGTGCTCGCGCGGGTGGATCCGGAGATCGTGTACCGGCACCGTGGGGAACCCGGTCATGAACCGCTGCCACGACTTGCCGCGGTCGCGGGACGCGTAGAGGCCGACGTCGGAGCCGAGGAAGAGCAGGTCGCGGTTGACCGGATCTTCGCGGATCACGTGCACGTAGTTCGGCCCGCCCGTGGGCAGGTCGCTGGCGACGGAGCGGAACGTCTTGCCGAAGTCCGTGGTGACGTACACGTACGGCATGAAGTCGTTGTTGCGGTGATTGTCGAACGTCACGTAGAAGGTGGCCGTGTCGAAGTGCGAGGGCTCGATGCGGCTGACGTACGTCCCCGCGGGCACACCCGGGAAGCGGCCGGTCAGGCTCTCCCAGGTGCCGCCGTCGTTCCGCGTCAGCCACACGTTGCCGTCGTCGGTGCCCGCGTACAGGAGGCCGGGCCGCATCGGCGACTCGGCGAGCGAGACGATGGTGCAGTAGGTCTCCGCTCCCGTCACGTCGGGCGTGACCCCGCCCGTCGTGCGCGTGCTCACCCGGATCTTCATCGTGTCGCGCGTCGTCAGGTCCGGGGAGATGGGATACATGTTGTCCCCGCGCTGCGTCGACTTCATCACCTTGCTCGCGCCCGCGTACAGCGTCGTGGGGCTGTGCGCCGACAGGAAGAACGGCGTGTTCCAGTTCCAGCGCAGGTCCTGCTGGGTCGAGTCGGCGAACTGCCGCCGCCGCAGGTCGGCGAGCCGGGTGCGCTGCGGGCCGGTCGCGGGCTTCGTCGTATCGGGGCGCTCGATCACGATCGAGTCCTCGAACAGCTGATAGGTCGGCCGCCAGCTGGGCTTCTGGAGCGGCGTGCGCTCGCCCGTCGTCAGGTTTAGCCGTCCCATGTTGCCGCCCTGCGATTCCGAATACACGGTGTTCGGATCGGTGGGGTCCTGCGCCGTGTAGAAACCGTCGCCGCCGCCGATGGTGATCCAGTCGCTGTTGTCGATCATGCCCTGGCGACGCCGGCTCGGCCCGCACCAGGATCCGTTGTCCTGCAGCCCACCGCACACGCGGTAGGGGAATCCCATGTCGTAGCTCGCGGCGTAGAACTGGCCGATCGTGATCACGTTCAGGAAGTCCCAGTTCCCGCCCTTGTCCCAGGTCTGGGAGACCCCGCCGTCGTTCCCGACGATGATGTGGCTCGCGTCCGCGGGATCGATCCACATGGAGTGGTGGTCCACGTGAATGCCCACCGTCGCGTTGCCGACGGTCTTGCCGCCGTCATTGGAGAAGTTGACCGGCGTAGAGGACCAGTAGACGCGGTTGGGGTCCTTCGGATCCACGCGTACCTGTGAGTAATAGAACGGCCGGACGTCGTTCGAATTCATCTTCGTCCAGGTCGCCCCGCCGTCGGCTGAACGGTACAGGCCAGAGGGGCGGGTCTGGGCCGGCTTCGCCTTGTCGGGCCTCGGATTCGGCGTGGTATCCGCCTCGACCAGGGCGTACATCACGCTGTGGTCGGAGGGGGCGATGGCCAGGCCAATGCGGCCCTTCGTCGTTTCGGGGAAGCCGCCGCCCTTCACCTCGGTCCAGGTCGTCCCGCCGTCGGTGGTCTTCCACAGGGCGCTGCCGGGGCCGCCGCTGTTCAGGAAATACGGCCCGCGCACGCGTTGCCAGCTGGAGGCGAACAGCACCTCGGGGTTCGTGGGATCCATCACGAGATCGATGAAGCCCGCCCGGTCGCTGATGAATTTGACGAGCGTCCAACTCTGGCCGCCGTCGGTGGTCTTGTAGAGGCCGCGTTCGGGGTTCGCCGTCCACGGCTGTCCCAGGGCGGCGACGTAGACAACGTTCGGATTGGTCGGATGCACCACGATCCGCCCGATGGCCCCGGTCTTCTCCAGGCCCATCGGCTTCCAGGTGAGGCCGCCGTCGGTGGACTTGAAGATGCCGCACCCCGGGGAGATCGAGTTGCGGGAATCTTCCTCGCCAGTGCCCGCCCAGACCTGCAGCGTGTCGCTCGGCGCGATCGCCAGCTCACCCATCGAGATGCAGCGTTGATTATCGAACACGGGGCGGAACGACGTGCCGGCGTTCGTGGTCTTCCAGATGCCGCCGGCGGCGGCCGCGAGGAAGAACGTGCGCGACGGGCTCGGGAGTCCGACGACGCTCGACACGCGGCCGCCCATGTTGGCGGGGCCGATGTTGCGCCAGCGGAAACCGGCGAGGAGCGTCGAATCGAGCTGGGTGGGCGTCTGGGCAGCGAGGGGTGCGGTGAGTGCGGCGGCGAGCGTGGTGACAGCCGCCCACAAGCGCTGGGTCATGACGGCCTCGGGCAAAAGTGTGAGTCGGGGAATGCTGCAGCACTTCGGTTACGCGCGCCAGACCCCGGCCGTTGAGCCCGCGCTCCCGCGGCCCCCCACGGTCGGCAAAGAAAGCATCACCTCCGCTTCACTCGGCGTTCCCACTGCTCCCGGCAGACTACCACCCGGCCCGAGGATCCCAGGAGAGGACATGGAGAAGATCCGGATCGAGCAGCACACGTTCGCGGGAGGGCTCTGGTTTGCCGGCTGGCTCTTCACCATCGGCTTCCTGCACCTGTCCTTCTGGAAGGGGTTTCTGGCTCTCGTCGTGTGGCCCTACTACCTCGGGGTGGCGGTGAGCACGATCCTGCAACGCTGACCGATCGCTGTCCGCCGTTCTGTCTCGCCGGATGACAACCCGGTGTTCAGGGCTGGCGCTTCCGGGTCACGCGTGATTGTTTGAGGGCCGATGCTCGAGGCCCACGAGTTCCTCAAATCTCTGACCATCGTCCTGGCCGTCGCCGCGGTCACGACGATCGTGTTCCAGCGCCTGCGCCAGCCGGTGGTCCTGGGCTATCTCATGGCGGGGTTGATCGTCGGCCCCAACCTGCCGGTCCCGCTCGTGGCGGACCCAGCCGTCGTTCAAACGCTCTCCGAGCTGGGCGTGATCCTGCTGATGTTCTCGCTCGGGCTCGAGTTCAGCCTGCGCAAGCTCGCCGCCGTGGGGCCCACCGCGGGACTGACTGCCCTGCTGCAGTCCAGTCTGATGATGTGGCTGGGGTTCATGCTGGGCCGCCTGTTCGGCTGGACCGGGCGCGAGAGCCTCTTCACGGGCGCCATCATCGCGATCTCGAGCACCACGATCATCGCCAAGGTCTTCGCGGAGCAGCGGGTCACGGGGAAGCTGCGCGAGCTCGTCGTCGGCATCCTCATCGTGCAGGACCTGATCGCCGTTCTGCTGATGGCGATTCTCACGGGCGTGGCCTCGGGGAGCGGCCTGGCCGCCGGGCCGCTGATCGCCCTGGTCGCCCGGCTGGGGACCTTCCTGTTCGGTCTGATCGTCGTGGGCCTGCTGCTGGTGCCGCGGGTGATGCGCGCCGTCGTCCGCCTGAACCGCCCCGAGACGACCGTGATCGCCAGCATCGGCATCTGCTTCTCGACGGCGCTGCTCGCCCAGGCCTTCGGGTACTCCGTGGCCCTCGGGGCCTTCATCGCCGGCTCGCTCGTCGCCGAATCGGGGGAGGAGAAGGCGGTGGAGCGGCTGGTGGAGCCGGTGCGCGACGTATTCGCGGCGGTGTTCTTCGTGTCCGTCGGCATGCTCATCGAACCGCCGCTCATCGTCACCCACTGGACGGCAGTGCTGGTGCTGACCGCCGTGGTCGTGGTGGGCAACGTGGTGGGCGTCTCGATCGGTGCCTTTCTGACCGGCAACGGCATGCGCACTTCGGTGCAGGCCGGGATGAGTCTCGCCCAGATCGGCGAGTTCTCGTTCATCATCGCCGGGCTCGGCCTGTCGCTGCGCGCCACCGGCGCCTTCCTCTATCCGGTGGCCGTCGCGGTTTCGGCGCTGACGACCTTGTTCACCCCCTGGCTGATCCGGGCATCGGGCCCCATGGCCGACTGGGTGGACCGCAAGCTGCCCAAGCCCCTGCAGACGTTCGCGGCGCTGTATGGCAGCTGGCTCGAGGGGCTGCGGTCCGCGCCACGGCGCGAGACGGCGACGGCCCGCGTCCGCCGGCTGCTCCGCCTGCTGGTGCTCGACGCGGCGCTCATCGCCGGTATCGTCATCGCCACCTCCACTTCGCTGCCGCGCATCGTCGTCGTGGCGCGCGACCGGCTGGGGGTCTCCGAATCCGTGGGGCGGTGGCTGGTCATCGGCACCGCGATCGCCCTGACCGCGCCGTTCTGCGTCGGCGTGGTCCGGGTGAGCCAGCGGCTCGGGCTGACCCTCGCCCGCGTCGCCCTCCCCGCGGAGAAGCACCGGCGGATCGATTTCGCCGCCGCTCCGCGCCGGACGCTCGTCGTCACGCTCCAGCTGGCCAGCGTCCTGCTCGTGGGCACGCCGCTGCTCGCGCTGACTCAGCCGTTTCTCCCGGGCGTGCCCGGCGCCGCCGTGCTGGCCCTCGCGGTGGTGCTGCTCGGCGTGGCGTTCTGGCGTCGCGCGTCGAACCTCCAGGGCCACGTCCGCGCCGGGGCGCAGGTCGTGCTGGAGGCCCTGACCAAACGGTCCAGCCGGCCGGTGACTCCCGCGACCCCCGCGGCCGAGGACACCCTCGAGCAGGTGCAGCAGCTGCTCCCGGGCTTGGGCGCCCTCGGCGCAGTACGGCTGGATTCCGACAGCCCCGTCATCGGAAAGACCCTGGCGCAGCTGAACCTCCGCGGCCGCACGGGCGCGACCGTCCTGGCCGTCACGCGGAGCGAAGGCGGCATCATCGTCCCGACCGCCCGGGAGCTGCTGCGATCGGGCGACGTCCTGGCGCTGGCCGGCACCCACGAGGCGATCGAGGCCGCCGCCGAAACGCTGCGCGGCTCGCCTCGTAAGACGACGCAGACATGACGGCACCGATCAGCACCGAATTCCTGGCGCTGCAGGAAGTCCTGGCCGGCCGCTACTCGATCGAGCGTGAGCTCGGGCGCGGCGGCATGGGCATCGTGCTGCTGGCGCGCGACGTGGCGCTCGACCGCCCGGTCGCGATCAAGCTGCTCCCGCCCCAGCTGGCGGCGAATCCGGCGGCGCGGGACCGCTTCCTCCAGGAGGCGCGCACGGCGGCCGGGCTGTCGCATCCGAACATCGTGCCCATCCACCTCGTCGAATCGCGCGGTGAGCTGGTCTACTTCGTGATGGGGTACGTGGACGGCGAGACGCTGCGCGAGCGGCTGGAGCGGACCGGTCCGCTCGCGCCCCGGCAGGCGATGAAGCTGCTGCAGGAGGTGGCGTGGGCGCTCGCCTACGCCCACCAGCGCGGGGTGATCCATCGCGACATCAAGCCCGACAACATCATGATCGAGCGTGCCACCGAACGCGCGCTCGTCGCCGATTTCGGCATCGCCCTGGGCGCGCGTGACGGCGACGCCAGCGGCGGTCCGGTCATCGGCACCGCCCGCTACATGAGTCCGGAGCAGGCGTGCGGCGAGCCGGTGGATGCCCGGAGTGATCTGTACTCGCTGGGCGCGACGTTTTTCTTCGCGCTCACGGGCCGGGCGCCGTTCGAAGGCTCGAACCTGCCCGCGATTCTCGCGCAGCAGGTGTCCGCGCCGGCGCCGCTCGTCGAAGTGATCCGCCCCGAAGTCCCGGTGAAGCTCGCGGCCGTGATCGATCGCTGTCTCCAGAAGGCGCCCGGCGACCGGTTCCAGACCGGGGACGACGTCGCCCGCGTGGTGGGGGAAGCGCGGGGGCGGGAGTTTCGCGCACCGCCGCTGGTGCGCGCGTTCATCCGGAACGCGCAGGTGTCCACGATGGTGTTGCTCGCACTGGCCCTGGCGGGCCAGTCGGTCACCGCGGGCCAGAACGGCGTCAGCGTGTCGTTCGGGGGGCCGGGACTGATCGGTATCATCCTCATCTTCCAGCTGGTCGTGGTGGCCCGCCGGCTGCTGCGCGACGGATACGCGTTCGATGATATCCGCGCGGCGCTGCTCGCCGAGGCTCAGGTGCAGGAGGAGGAAGCCGACGTGATCAAGCAGCGCCGGCTGCTCCGCCGGCTGGACACGCTGTGGTACAAGCTGTGGGCCGGTCGCGTCGGGCGCTGGTTCTTCCGGATGGCCGGGATGCGCCTCAAGACGACCGCCCGCCCGGCACTGCCCTCGATCGAGCGCACCGAGCTGGTGCTGGAACGCTCGGCGATCGCGGCGTACGACGCCCTCCCGGATGCCGAGCGGCGCCGGGTGCCGGAAGTCCCACGGGTGCTGGGACGGCTCGAGGCGGCCGCGGAGGAGCTGCGGGCGCGCGGCGACACGGGGGCGAATCTGACGGAGACCGTGGCGGCGCTCGAGCGGCTGCGGCTCGCGCTGCTCCGGCTCCAGGCGGGGACCGGGACGCTACCGGATCTCACGCTCGCCCTCGAGCGCGCCCGCGACATCGGGGATTACGTCGACCGGCGACTCGCGGCGGCGGGCGAAGTGCGGGAGCTCCTCGACCGGTAACGCCGGGCCTGAAAACACGCGGCGCCCGCTCTTGCGAACGGGCGCCGCGCCTGCTGTGGTATCGTCGTGGTTACAACTTGACGACGTTCTGCGCCGCCGGGCCCTTCTGGCCCTGGACGACTTCGAACTCGACGCGCTCGCCTTCGGCGAGCGACTTGAATCCCTCCGCCTGAATGGCGGTGTGATGCACGAAGCAGTCCTTCTCGCCGTTCTCAGGCGTGATGAAACCGAACCCCTTCGCGTCGTTGAACCACTTCACGATACCGTTGATGCGTGCCATCTGATGATGACTCCTACAAAAAGTACTGAGCGGATCGCCGGAAACAGAAAGAGGACCTCAGGCGATGCCCAGGGTCCTCCGATCGGTCACTGGTCTTCAGCCACGGCACCGTGCCGCAACTCTACGCTCGAGGAGAAGCATCGCCACGATACCCGCCAAAGTCAAGGCCCCAGACGATCGCACCCTCCTCCCACGGCTGCGCGGGGCCGCCGTCGAACAGTAGCGGCGGGCGTACCGGGAGACGGGCCGCATCGGGTGCGCATGGCGTCGATCGCGCGAATCGTCGCGATGTAGGCTGCCAGGGCGGAATCCACCGGCGAGGCGCGATCGGGCGGGCCCGTTCTAAGAGGAAGCCGGACAGCCGGTTATCCCCCCGCACGAGGGGTGCGACGGGAGCCCGACGTTACCATCGCGCGGTACGGGACATGCTGCCAGTTACCATGGCGGATATTGCGGGAGTCTTTACAGATTCAGATTCAGCTCAGAAGGAATTCAGGGAGTCATCAGAGATTCGAGTCAGGCGTATGCGACCAGCCGTCCGATTGCCCGCCTTGCGGAGCTCGTTCAGCGGATGCGTGGCATCCCCTCGTCTGGATTGGGGGCTGGTCGTCGTGGCCGCGCTGCTGGTGCCGACGGCCTGCCGGGTGGATCAACTCTTGATCCATCCCGAGGGTGCGCTGCTCTGTGTCACGCCTTCCGAGCCGGACACGCTCGTCGACTCGGCGGCCGTCGGGAGCGCCATGTGGCGCACGGATACCATCAGCATCCGGAACTGCGGGGGGGGTGAGCTGCGCTGGACGGCGTCGGTCAGCCAGGGGAGCTCCTGGCTGGCCATTCGACCGGAGTCCGGCGTCGCGGGCTCCGGGACCCCGCCGCAGGTGGTGTTCGATCCCGCGTCGCTCGGCGACGGCATGTACCGCGGCACCATCGAGGTCAGGTCGACGACCGGCAACGGGGTGGCGGAGGTCCCGGTGGGGTTCCTCGTCCATCCGTGTCGCGTCACGCCGATCACGATCGATGATTCCGCTGCCGGGACCCTTTCCGCGGTGGACTGCGGCGCACCGCATCGGTCGGGAAGCTACGCGCGGATCTATGGATTCCCCGGCACCGCCAACGACTTGGTCTCGATCGAGGTCTCGGCCGGATTCAACGCCTGGGTGGCGCTCGACACCTCGTTGACCGGCGGGAGTCCGCTGGCGGAGACCGGTGACTGCCTGCGCGTCGCGGGCGATCCGTGTCTCTACTACATGCGCCTGCCGCGCAACATCCTCTACTACGTCGAGGTGACGAGCGCGGATCCCGCCGACTCCGGTGCCTACCGGTTGCGCCTAAGCCATCCGCGGCTGCCCAACGCTCCCAACGGCCTCAATCAGCTGCTGGGCGATTCCGTGACCGCCGTGGCTCCCGGTGCCACCGTGAACGAGACCGACATCCTGTTGCGCGCCGTGGTCACCGATCCCGACGTGGGGGACTCGCTCCATCTCGAGGCGGAGGTCCGGCCCGCAGGCGTCGCGTTCACCGGCCCCAACGTGCCGGACGGGCCGGTGGTCGGCAACGGGCAGCCGGCGTATCTGAGCGTCGGCGGCCTGATCGACGGTGCGACCTATCATTGGCGCGTGCGTGCACGGGACAACACCGGACTTTCGGGTCCGTGGGTGGCGTTCGGCGGCAATCCCGACTTCGCGGTGAACGTGCTACACCCGCCCAACGCACCGACGACCCTGGGCCAGGCGAGAGGAGACGGCACCGGCCTCCTCACCGGCGCGACCACCGACACCAATGTGGTGCTCCTCGGCGCCGTAGTGTCCGATCCGGATGTGGGGGAGCAGTTGCAGCTGGAGGTGGAGGTGCAACCAGTGGGCACGCCGTTCACGGGGCCCACGAATAGAAGCATCCCGGTGGTGGGCGGCGGCGCGCTGCAAGTGACCGTCGGCCCGTTACCAGGGGCCACGAGCTACCACTGGCGCGCGCGGGCGGTGGATGAGACGGGCGACACCAGCAGCTGGGTGGCCTACGGCGGGAACCCGGAGAGCGCGGCGGACTTCACCATCGCGGCCCAGCAGCACGCTCCCAACCTGCCCACGTCTCTGGCGCAGCTCCGCAGCAGCGACCTGTCGCCCATTCCGGTCGGAGGCGCCATTGCTTCGAGCGCCATCGTCCTCCGCGGCGTGGTGAGCGATCTGGATCCCACCCGGACGGTGCAGCTCGAGGTCGAAGTCCAGCCGGTCGGGCAGGGCTTCCTCGATCAGCCCAACTCCTCGAGCCCATTCGTCGCGAGCGGCACGGTCGCGTCGGTGACGGTCGGATCGTTGGTGGCGGGCACCGGCTACCACTGGCAGGCGCGGGCCCGTGACGACGGCGCGGCCACGAGCGCCTGGGTGCGGTTCCCCGAGGGGCCTGGCAACGCCGAGACCGACGCCGATTTCACCGTGCAAACGCTGCCCGTGCAGCTCGTGTTTACGGTGCAGCCGAGCGACGCCCAGGTCGGAGTCGCGATCTCGCCGGCCGTCGTGGTGACGGCGTTGGACGCCAACGGTCAGGTGGTCACCGCCTACAGCGACAGCGTGCGGATGACCATCGCCGCGAACCCGAGCGGCGGCAGGCTGGCGGGGACGACGAGCGTCGCGGCGGTGGCCGGCGTGGCGCGGTTCGTGGACCTGAAGATCAACAAAGCCGGGGTCGGCTACACGCTGCAGGCAGCCACGGCATTTCCCGCTCTCAGCGTCGTCAGCGCGCCGTTCACCATCACCCCGAAGACGAAACCGTAGCCACCCTCACGCCACGACCTGGTCACGGGCGGCGGGTGGCGTGAAATAGCCGGCCAGCGCCACCAACACCGTCGTGATGGCCCCTGCGACCTCCGGGCCGATCTGCTGCGCCGCCGACAGGACGAACGTATTCAGCACCCACACGAGGATCGTGGCCAGGGCGGCGGCGAGCGTCGCGGCGGTGACCTTGCGCGCGGGTTTGGCCGATTGCATGCGAGCCATGGTCGGTCTCTTCCTGGAGCAGAGAGGTGGGATACTTTACTGCTTCGCTCCCGTCGCGTCCAAAACCCGTTCGCCAAACAGGGGACCATGCGCCAGAGCCTGTGTGTCGTCCTCGCGCTGCTGCTGCCGGTGCCCGTGCGGGCGCAGCAGCCGTCGCCGCCTCCCGCGTTCACCTTCCAGGAAGTGATGATCCCGATGCGCGACGGCGTGCGCCTGCAGACGGTGATTCTCACGCCCGCCGACCAGACGGCGCCGTTGCCGATCCTGTTCCGCCGCACGCCGTACGGCGTACCCAGTGGACCGCCGATGCAGGTACCCTCGACCCTGAAGGAGCTGATGCAGGACGGCTACATCTTCGTAATCCAAAACCTGCGCGGCCGGTTCAAGTCGGAGGGGGTCTTCGAGCTGACTTCCCGGGTCGATCTCACCGACTCGACCGCCGCCAACGAGACGACCGACGCCTACGACAGCATCGAGTGGCTGGTGCACAACGTGCCGAACCACAACGGCAAGGTCGGGATGTACGGCGTGTCCTACGACGGGCTCACGACCGCCCTGGCGCTGCTGCATCCCCATCCCGCGCTCAAGGCCGTCAGCGAGCAGGCCTCTCCGGTCGACCAGTGGATGAACGACGACGATCATCGCTACGGCGCACTGCGGGAGAGCTACGCGTTCGAATACGCCGTGCTCGAGCAGGCGGACAAGTTCAAGAACACCCATTTCGCGTTCGAGACCTACGACACGTATGCGTGGTACCTCGCCCTGGGGCCGCTCTCGAACATCAACGACCGCTACCTCCACGGGTCGATTCCCTACTGGAATGACGTGGTGGCCCACCCGGACTACGACGAGTTCTGGAAAGGGGAGGCCTGGATCAGCCAGCTCCACGCCTCGACCGTCCCGAACCTCAACGTCGCCGGGTTCTGGGATCAGGAAGACCC